>JBIIHU010000010.1:0-32750 GCA_044235405.1 Burkholderiaceae bacterium | reverse complement strand
AAGCTGCACGAGGACTGGGGCACCACCCCCGCGGCGATCGACTGCTGCCTGTCAGTGGCCGACGAGCACGACATCCAGGTCGCGATCCACACCGACACGCTCAACGAGTCGGGCTTCGTCGAGACGACCATCGCCGCGTTCAAGGGCCGCACGATCCACAGCTTCCACACCGAGGGCGCGGGCGGTGGCCATGCGCCCGACATCCTGAAGGTGGTCGGCGAGGCCAACGTGCTGCCTTCGTCCACGAACCCGACCCGACCGTACACGGTCAACACCGTCGACGAGCACCTCGACATGCTGATGGTGTGCCATCACCTCGACCCGTCGATCGCCGAGGACGTGGCCTTCGCCGAGAGCCGGATCCGGCGCGAGACCATCGCCGCCGAGGACATCCTGCACGACATGGGCGCGATCTCGATGATGTCCTCGGACAGCCAGGCGATGGGCCGGGTCGGCGAGGTCATCCTGCGCACCTGGCAGACCGCTCACAAGATGAAGCAGCAGCGCGGCCCGCTTCCCGAGGAGGCCGCGGGCCTCGAGCGCGCCGACAACGGCCGCGTCAAGCGCTACGTGGCCAAGTACACGATCAACCCCGCGCTCGCGCACGGCATCGCCCACGAGGTCGGCTCGATCGAGGTCGGCAAGCTCGCCGATCTCGTGCTCTGGAAGCCGGCCTTCTTCGGCGTGAAGCCGGCGATCATCGTCAAGGGCGGGGCGATCGTGGCGGCCGCGATGGGCGATCCCAACGCCTCGATCCCGACGCCGCAGCCGGTGCACATGCGACCGATGTTCGGCGCCTTCGGGCGTGCGCTGGCAAGTACCTGCGTGAGCTTCGTATCGCAGGCAGCCCTTGCCGAGGGCATCGGCGAGCGGCTCGGGCTGCAGCGGCGCCTGGCCGCCGTGAGCGGGATTCGCAAGCTGCGCAAGGCCGACATGATCCGCAATGGCTGCACGCCGGTGATCACGGTCGACCCGCAGAACTATCGGGTGCACGCCGACGGGCTTCTGCTCGCCTGCGAGCCGGCCACCGTGCTGCCGATGGCGCAGCGCTACTTCCTGTTCTAGCGGGCGCGATGGGCGCAGGCAGCCGGGTCGATCCGGCCCCCCTCGTGTCGGTTGCCGGCCTGCCGGTGCTCGAGCGCGTCGAGGCCGAGACCGATGCCGCGGCGATGGCAACCGAGGCCCTGCTGCGGCTGCCCTTCGAGGCACGATCGCGCAGCCGACAGCGTGCGCGGCTGACCGACGGTACCGAGGTGGCGCTCGTGCTGCCTCGCGGCACTGTGCTGCGCCACGGCATGGTGGTGGGCGGCGCTGGCCTGCGAGTCCGCATCGAGGCAGCCGACGAAGACCTGCTCGAGGTCCGCTGCGACGGCTCGCTCGCGCTGGCCCGAGCGGCCTACCACCTCGGCAACCGCCATGTGCCGGTGCAGGTCGATGCCGATCGCCTGCTGCTCGGCTACGACCCGGTGCTGGCCGACATGCTGGTCGGCCTAGGGGCCCGTATCGTTCGCCGGTGGTCGCCTTTCGAGCCCGAGTCGGGCGCCTACGGTGGTCATGGACACTGAGGACGGCATGCTGCCGGCTTGGCTGCCGGCGCTGATGCAGCTGGCATCGCCGACCCTGCCGATCGGCAGCTTCAGCTATTCGCAGTCGCTTGAGGCCGCGGCCTGGGCCGGGGTGGTGCGCGACGAGGAGCAGGCGCTCGCCTGGATCCGTTCGCACTGGCACAGCGCCTTCGCGGTCCGCGAACTACCGGTGGTCGAGGCGGCAGCCCGTTGCCTGGAGGGCTGTGCGCGCATCGGCGGGCCCGGCGACCCGGCATGGGACGCGCTGCACGCGGAACTCGCCGCGCTCGACGAGCGCTTCATCGCGAGCCGCGACAGCGCCGAGGCGCGAGCCGAGGCGCGCCAGACCGGGGCCTCCCTGCTGCGCTGGCTGGGCGGGCTGCACCCGGACAGCCACGAGCACCGGCTCGGCCTGGCCCTGGCGGTGCAGGCTCGGGCGCAGGCGCCCGCCGCGCCGCTCGCCTTCGCGCTGTGCGCGAGCGCGCAGAGGCTGCCGCCGAGCGCGGCGCGCTTCGCCTGGGGCTTCGCATGGCTCGAAAATCAGGTGATGGCGGCCGTCAAGATCGTTCCGCTTGGCCAGAGCGCGGGTCAGCGGCTGCTGGTGGCGCTGCGCGCGCTGCTCGCCGGGCCGCCCGAGCGGCAGCCCTGGAGCTTCGCGCCGCTCGCCTCGGTGCTCGCGATGCGTCACGAGCGCCAGTACACCCGCCTGTTCCGTTCCTGAAGCGTTCCCGGACACGAGGATCATCACGATGCGCACCAAGACACTGCCCGCGCTGCGCGTGGGCATCGGGGGGCCGGTAGGCTCCGGCAAGACCACCCTGGTCGAGATGCTCTGCAAGGCGATGCGCGACCATCATGACCTTGTCGTGGTCACCAACGACATCTACACGAAGGAAGACCAGCGGCTGCTGACGGTGGCCGGCGCGCTCGAGCCGGAGCGGATCATGGGGGTCGAGACCGGCGGGTGCCCGCACACCGCGATCCGGGAAGATGCCTCGATCAACCTCGAGGCCGTCGACCGCATGCTCGCGCGCTACCCCGATGCCGATCTGGTGTTCATCGAGTCGGGCGGCGACAACCTCGCCGCCACCTTCAGTCCCGAGCTGTCGGACCTCACCATCTACGTGATCGACGTGGCGGGCGGCGAGAAGATTCCGCGCAAGGGCGGGCCGGGCATCACGCGCTCGGACCTGCTGGTCATCAACAAGACCGACCTCGCCCCGCACGTGGGCGCGTCGCTGGAGGTGATGGCACGTGATGCGCGGGCGCAACGCGGCGACAGGCCTTTCGTGTTCACCGACCTGAAGCGCGGCGAGGGACTCGCCACGGTGATCGGGTTCATCCGGGAGCGCGGCCTGCTCGAGCCGGCGTCCTGAGGGAAGGCCCGAGGACGCAGGCAGGCGCGCTGGTGCGCCCAGCCGGACTCGAACCGGCACGACCGAGGTCAGGGGATTTTAAGTCCCCGGCGTCTACCGATTCCGCCATGGGCGCCGCGCCGAGCATTCTCGCACGACCCGTCGCGGCACCGGCTGCCGACCTCAGCGGCGCGCGAGCAGCGGGGCGAGCGCGGGCCAGACGTTGGCGAGGATCAGCGGCTGGGCCGCCTCGGCCGGATGGATCCGGTCCGGCTGGAAGAGATCCAGACGCTCGGCGATGCCCTCCAGCAGGAAGGGCAGCAGCGCGCAGCCCCGTGCCGAGGCCACCTCGCGGAAGATCTGCTCGAAGCGTTCGGTATAGGCACGTCCGTAGTTGGGCGGCACGCGCATGCCGGCGAGCAGCACCCGCGCGCCGGCGGCCTGGGCGGCGCCGACCATCGCGTCCAGGTTGCGCCTGGTGGCGGCCAGGTCGAGGCCGCGCAGTGCGTCGTTGCCGCCGAGTTCGATCAGCACGGCGCGTGGACGATGCTCGGCCAGCAGTGCGGGCAGTCGCGTCGCGCCGCCGGCCGTGGTCTCGCCGCTGATGCTCGCGTTGAACACGCTCCATGGCGGACGGTGGTTCACGAGCCGCTCGGCGAGCAGGGCGACCCAGCCGCCGCCACGACGCAGGCCGTATTCCGCCGAAAGGCTATCGCCGAGCACCAGCAGCGTGGGCAGCGCCGCGGCCGGGGCGCTCGCGGCCGGCGACGAGGACGCTGCCGCGATCGGCGCACGCGCGGCAAGGCCGATCAGCGTGGCGGCGCCGGCGACAGGTAGACTCGCGACCCGGATCAGCGCCAGGCGGCGCGGTGCGCGCAGGAATGAACTCATGAACGCGATTATCGTCGAGGGTCTCGGGCGCCGGGTACGGGATGCCGATGGCTGGCTCACGATCCTCGACGATGTTTCCTTCACCGTGGAACCCGGCACAACCGTGGCGATCGTCGGCGCCTCGGGCTCGGGCAAGTCGACGCTGCTCGGCCTGCTCGCCGGACTCGATCTGCCCAGCAGCGGTCGGGTGATCGCCGCCGGTCAGGACATCTTCGCGCTCGACGAGGATGCGCGGGCCGCATGGCGCGCTCGCCATGTGGGCTTCGTCTTCCAGAGCTTCCAGCTGCTGCCGCAGATGACCGCCCTCGAGAACGTGATGCTGCCGCTGGAACTCGCCGGTGACCCGCAGGCCGGCGCACGCGCCCGCGAGCTGCTCGCGCGGGTAGGGCTGGCGGAGCGGGCAGCCCACTATCCACGCACGCTGTCCGGTGGCGAACAGCAGCGGGTGGCGCTGGCCCGCGCCTTCGCCGGTTCGCCGCCGCTGCTGCTCGCCGACGAGCCCACCGGCAGCCTGGACGCGGCCACCGGCGAGCGGGTGATCGAGCTGCTGTTCCAGCTCAACCGCGAGGCTGGCGCCACGCTGGTGCTGGTCACGCACGACGAGCAGCTCGCGGCGCGCTGTCAGCAGCGGGTGGTGCTGCGGGCTGGCCGCAAGCTCAGTCCGTAGCGTCGTCGAGTGCGCGCAGCGCGGCACCGAGCCGCGCGATCCAGGCCCGGCTCGCGGCATCGCCCGCGGGCTGCGCCTCAACCGTCTCGCCGCGGCGTGCCGCACCGAGCGCCGCCTCGATCGGCGCGGCCATCTGCTTGCCGAGCTCCACGCCCCACTGGTCGAAGGGGTTGATGCCGAGCAGCCACGCCAGCGCGACCGTCTTGTGCTCGTAGAGCGCGATCAGCGCCCCGAGGGTGCGCGGCTCGATCCTGCCGACGAGCAGCATGGTCGATGGCCGGTCGCCCGGGTGCACGCGATGCGCAGCCTCGCGTGCGGCCCGTGCCGGGTCCGCGCCTGCGCTAACCAGCGCCTCGACCACCGCGGGGCGCGTGCGCCCCTGCATCAGCGCCTGGGCCTGCGCGATCGCGTTCGCGAGCAGGGCCTCGTCGCGCCGCTGGGGATCGGGGCGGTCCGGAAGCGCGAGGATGAACTCGACCGGATGCACATCGGTGCCCTGGTGCAGTGCCTGGAAAAAAGAATGCTGGGCGTCGGTGCCGGCCGCACCCCAGGTGACTGGCGCGCTCGGCCAGTCGAGTGCCTCGCCTTCGACGGTCACCGACTTGCCATTGCTCTCCATCTGCAGCTGCTGCAGGTAGGCCGGCAGACGGCGCAAGGGCTCGCAGTAGGGGACGACCACCTCGGTGGCGCCCGGCGACAGCAGGCGGTTCCAGAGGGCGACCAGCGCGAGGGTCAGCGGCAGGTTCGCGGCGGGGGCGGCGGCTGCGAAGTGCTCATCCATGGCCCGCGCCCCGGCAAGCAGCTCACCGAATCCCTGCGGGCCGATCGCGAGCATCACCGGCAGCCCGATCGCCGACCAGAGCGAATAGCGTCCTCCGACCCAGTCCCAGAAGGGGAACACCGCATCCGGATCGATGCCGCTGGCCACCGCGAGCGCCGGCGCCGCGGTGACACCGACCAGATGACGCGCGCGCCCGCGCTCGTTGATGCCGGCGGCCTCGAACCAGTCGACGAGGGCTGCCATGTTGCGCGCGGTCTCCAGTGTGCGCCATGACTTCGAGGCGACCACGCCAAGGGTTCGATGAGGGTCGAGCCGCGGGTGCAAGGCCGCCCATGCAGCCGGATCGACGTTCGACAGGAAGTGGATTCGCGGGCTCGCGGTCGCCTGGGCGACCAGCGCCTCGCAGGCGAGTTGCGGCCCGAGGTGCGAGCCGCCGATGCCCACGCACACGACGTCGGCGATCGGCTCGCCGCGCTCGCCACGCCAGCGACCCTCCCGCACCGACTCGGCAAGCACCGACATCTGCGTCAGGCAGGCCGCGACCTCGGTCGGCTGGCCGCGGCCGGGCGCGGCCCGCAGCGCGCTGTGCCAGGCGGCGCGTCCCTCGGTCGGATTGACGATCGCGCCGGCGAACATCGCGGTGCGCTGCTCGGCAACCCCTGCCAGCGCGGCGTAGGCCAGCAGCGCATCGCGATCGTCGCGCGAGAGGCGCTGGCGCGAGACGTCGAGACACAGACCCGCAGCCTCCGACGTGAAGGCCCCGACGCGGTCGGCATCCGCATCGAAGAGCGCGGCGATCGGTTGGGCTCGCGCCCGCGCCGCGCGCTCGCCGAGGAGCGCCAGCGCAGCCTTTCGTTCGGGGAAACTGATGCTCACAGGACTGCCCTCGTGTCGTCGCGATGGGGCCAGGCGGCCGGGATGCCTTCGGCCAGCCGGGCGGGATCGAGCCCCGCCCCATGCGGATGCTCGCGATGCCAGAGATCGCCGGCATGACCATGGAGCCAGACGCCCAGGCGAGCCGCGTCCCATGCCGCGTATCCCTGTGCGAGCAGTCCCCCGATCAGTCCGGCCAGCACGTCGCCACTGCCGCCGACGGCGAGCGCCGCCGAGCCGGTGGTGTTGACGGCCCATCGCCCGTCGTGACAAGCAATGACCGTTCCCGCGCCCTTCAGCAGCACGATCGCGCGCATCCGCAAGGCGAGCTCGCGCGCCTGGGCGACCCGGTCGGCCTGCACCGTCGCGACATCGCAGCCTAGGAGGCGAGCCGCTTCGAGCGGGTGCGGCGTGAGCACCGCGGCGGTGCGCCGGGATGCCAGCCCATGGCCCAGCGCGGGCTCCGCGGCGATCAGGCTCAGCGCGTCGGCATCGATGACGCAAGGCAGGGCGTCCGCGATCACGCGGGCCAGCCGCTGCGCGGCGCGGGTCGAGCGGCCCAGTCCACAGCCGATCACAACCGCGGCAGCCCCGCCCGAGTCACCGTCGAAGGGGCGGCTCATCAGCTGCGGCTGCACCGGGCTGAAGGCGTCGCCCCCGGGCGCGGCGACCCAGGTCTTGCCCGCGCCCGCCGCCTGCGCGGCGCTTGCCGCCAGCAGCGCCGCACCGCGCATGCCCGGTTCGCCACCCAGCACGAGAACCGCCCCGAAGCTGCCCTTGTGGGAGACTCGAGGGCGCGGGCGCACCAGGCTGGCGGCGAGCGTCTCGTCGAGCAGTTCGCCATCGTCAGGCTGCGCGTCGACCCTGACGCCGAGATCGTCGATGATGACCTTGCCCGCCACGGCGGGGCCGAGCCCTGTGCGCAGGCCCGCCTTGTCGGCAAGGAAGCTCAGCGTGCGGGCGGCCGGCAGGACGCAGCCGTCGGCGCCGCCGACGATGGTGCCGCGATTGGCGTCCAGACCCGAGGGGAGGTCGACCGCCAGGACCGGATGCCCGCCGTGCACGATCGCGTCGATCGTGCGTGCCGCCACGCCCTGGATCGGCCGGCGCAGGCCGATGCCGAAAAGCCCGTCAACGATCAGTGTCGTGGGCGCGGCCGCCAGCGCGTCGCGCAGCCGCTCGAGCGGCTCGATCGGCCCGCCGCCGGCAAGCCACCGATCGCGCGCGGCCGCGGCATCCGCCGGGACCGGCGCGCGCTCGTCGAGAAACCAGGGGTGTGCCGGGATGCCGATCGCGCGCAGGTGCATCACCGCGAGCAGCGCGTCCCCGCCGTTGTTGCCGGGCCCGATGAGGGCCGCGACCGGCGTGGCTCGCGGCAGCGCGCGCGCCATCCGCAGCGCCGCCGTGGCGGTCGCCGATGCGGCGCGTGCCATCAGCTCGCCGGGCGCGCACGCGGCGAGCGCGCAAGACTCGAGGTCGCGAAGGCGGGGCAGGCGCAGCAGCGGGTGACGCATGCCGGGATGATGCCAGCCCCCGGCCGGCTTCAGGCGACGTTCGCCGGCTCCCGCAGCGCCAGCGCAAGCTGACATCGCAGCGCGCGCAGCAGGCGCTGCCCGAGATCGTCGATCGCGAAGCCGCCGCGCGCGGCCCGGTCAGCATAGACCGCCCCGAGCACCTGGCCGCCATCGCGCAGCGGCAGCAGCAGGAAGGCGGTGGGCGCCGCCCGACCGCGCAGCCAGGTCGGCAGGCGGGTGGCAACACCCGCTGCCGACGCGTCGGTGATCAGCAGGTCGGCGCCGCGAGCGACGGCGGCCGAGAGCAGGTCGCTCGGGCCGTCGAGGGGGATGCGCGTGGCGGCGAGGTCCTCGTGCGCCATCGCGCCCGCGACGAAGCGCCCGAACAAGGCGCTTCCCCGTGCGTCGGGCGAGGCGAAGAGCACCCTGTCGCAGTCGAGCGCGGCATGGATGCCCTCGAGGCCGCGCCGGATCAGGCGCGGGGCGGCTGCCCCATCGGCGAGCAGGATCGCGAGGTCGGCGACGCACGCTGCGAGCTCGCGCGTGGCCGCGGCTTCCGAGGGCTCGGGCCGTGGGCGGGCCGGCAGCTCGGCGACGATCTCGGCCTCGACGGCCGGTTCCCCCGACCTGCCGGGCCGATCGTGCGACTCGCGGCCGGGCTCCGTCGCCAGGCTGTCCGGCGAGTCGCCGATCGCCGGCCCTTCGGCCGCAGGCTGGGCTTCGGTCGCACCCTCGGTGGCGCTCGGCCATTCGCCCTCGTGTTCGCCCCCCGCGCCGATATCCGCATCCGCATTCGCCGCTGCCTGCGCGTCCGCGATCGGGCCAGCGCCGATCGCGCCGCCGAATTCGTCGATCGATCCAGTCTGCGCGCCGCCGGACTCGTCGATCGATCCAGTCTGCGCGCCGCCGCCGAGCGGCTGCTCGAGGCCGAGGAGGCGACGTCCGAAGGGCGTCGTCGCGACCTCGATGCCCATCGCCCGTCCGACCTCCACGGTGGCGGTGCGCGCTCGCGTCACCACTTCGACGATACCGGCGCCACCCAGCCCGAGGCTGCCGCCATAGCGGGCGGCCAGTGCATCGATCGCCGGGCTCGGATCCGGGCCGTGGCTGTCGACCGCCTCGCCGAGCTCGACGGCCAGGCCCGCGGCCACCCGGACGGTGAATTCCGGGCTGCTGCAGGGCGGCACCGGGCCCCGCACCGGCGAGCGCAGCAGTCCCTGCAGCAGGACCTCGGGCAATCCCCATGCCTGCCCGACCGCGTGACCGAGCTGCTCGAAGCTCATGCCGAGCACCTCGCAGGCGAGTTCGCGCTGCGCGGCGCGAGGCAGGCGCTCCAGCCCGGCCTGGTCGAGGCGGCGTGATTCCTCGGGCAGGTGGTTGATCACCAGAACCTGTCCCAGCCGGTGGAAGAGGGCGGCCAGGCCCGCTTCCTCCCACAGGCGCGTGCCCGGGGCGAGCAGCAGGCGGGAGGCCGCGGCCGCGAAGGTCGATCGGGTGAACTCGTCGCTCAGGCGTGCGGCGGTCCGCCCGCGGCCAAGGCGCTCGAAGAGCTTCAGCGACAGCGCGAGCGAACGCACGGTGTCCAGCCCGAGCACCTGCAGGGCGCGCGAGACCGTGCTGACCGCCTCGTGACCGCTGGGCCGGTAAAGCGACGAGTTCACGAGCCGCAGCAGCCGCTGCGTCAGCGCGAGATCCTTCATCACCGAGCGGGTGAGTTGGCGCAGGTTCTGGTTTTCGCCGCGCGTCAGTTCCTCGATGTCGCGCAGCACCTGCGACATTGCCGGCATGTCGCCCGCTTCGCGCAGCGAGGCGAGCCTGCGCGTGACCAGCGCGATCCGGTCGCGCCCGCCGGGACTGCCGTCCGGGGCGCGGTCCGTGAGATTCGCGGTCGAGGGCAGGGCGCTCAAGGCAGTGACTGGCGTGACGGGCTCGGCGGACGTCCGGCGTCCGGCAATCCCCACAGGCTGCCAGCCAGCCGGCAGGCCGCTCGTGCATTAGTGCCGGCTTTAGTGCGCGTCGCGCGCGCGCCCGTTCCCAGTCCGTGCGTTTGTTCCGATCGCGGCGAGCCGGTCGGAGGGGGTCCGTATAATCCGGACTCCGGCCGCCTCCCGGCGGCGCCCATCCGCCCCGCGAAGCCGACCGATGTCCGATCATTTCAGCCTGCCCGGTCATCCGGCCCTGGCCGGGTTCCGCCAGCAGCGTCTCCTCGAGCAGCTTCGCGAGATCGACCCTGGCATCGCCGCCGTCGAGGCGCGCGTCTGGTATTTCCTCTGGACCGACGCGCCACTCGAGGCCCCAGACCTCGCGCGTCTTTCGGCCCTGCTCGACGTGCCGGCCGAGGTGCCGGCAGCCGACGGCGCGCTCCTATGGGTGCTTCCCCGCCTTGGCACCGTGTCGCCCTGGGCAAGCAAGGCGACCGACATCGCCCACAACTGCGCGATGCCCTTCGTGCGCCGGGTCGAGCGCGGCACCCGCTACGAGCTGCGCTGGCGCGGCGGTCTGCTCGGCGCCATCCTGGGGTCCGGCCGGCAGCCCGGTCCGGAGCGTCTTCGCGAGATCGGCGCGCTGCTGCACGACCGCATGACCGAGACGCTGCTCACCGAGCGTCCCGACCCGCGCCGCCTCTTCGAGCCGCTCCCCGGCAAGCCGCTGCAGCGGATCCCGGTGATCGCGGGTGGCAGGGCGGCGCTGGAGCGCGCCAACGCCGAGCTCGGGCTTGCCCTCAGCGACGATGAGGTCGATTACCTGCTTGAGGCCTTCGCCCGAATCGGCCGCGATCCCTCGGATGTCGAACTGATGATGTTCGCGCAGGCGAACTCGGAGCACTGCCGCCACAAGATCTTCAACGCGAGCTGGGAGCTCGACGGTCAGCCGCGCGCCGAGAGCCTGTTCGCGATGATCCGCAGCACCCATGCCGCGAACCCGGTGGGCACCGTTGTCGCCTACGAGGACAACGCCGCGGTACTGACTGGCGCCAGCGCATCGCGATTCCACCCCGACGGCGGCGACCGCGGGGGCCTGTACCGCGCGCACCCGGTGCTGCTGCACAGCCTGCTCAAGGTCGAGACCCACAACCATCCCACCGCGATCTCGCCCTTTCCGGGCGCGGCCACCGGATCAGGCGGCGAGATCCGCGACGAAGGCGCAACCGGTCGAGGATCGCGACCCCGCTACGGCCTGGTCGGCTTCAGCGTCTCCAGCCTCCGGATCCCCGGCTTCGAGCAACCCTGGGAGCACGGCGGCGATGTGAGCCGCCCACCCGCCGCGAAGCCCGAGGGCGCCGCGCCGGCCGAGCTGCCGGCGCCCGTTGGACGCCCCGAGCGCATCGCCAGCCCGCTGGCCATCATGCTCGAGGGGCCGATCGGCGCGGCGGCGTTCAACAACGAGTTCGGGCGGCCGAACCTGCTGGGCTACTTCCGCACCTACGAGGCCCGCGTCGGCGATCGGGTTCGCGGGTACCACAAGCCGATCATGATCGCCGGCGGCGTCGGCGACATCGATGCTCGCCATGTCGGCAAGCACGACCTCCCCGAAGGCACGCTGCTGGTCCAGCTCGGCGGCCCCGGCATGCGCATCGGGCTGGGCGGCGGCGCGGCTTCCAGCGTCGGCTCCGGCACGCACAGCGCCGAGCTCGACTTCGATTCCGTCCAGCGCGGCAATCCCGAGATGCAGCGGCGCGCGCAGGAGGTGCTCGATCGCTGCTGGGCGCTCGGCGACGAAAACCCGATCCTTTCGCTGCACGATGTCGGCGCGGGCGGTCTGTCCAACGCGCTGCCGGAGCTGGTGCACGGCGCGGGTCGCTCGGCGGTGTTCGAGCTGCAGCGCGTCCCGGTCGAGGAGAGCGGCCTGTCGCCCGCCGAGATCTGGTGCAACGAGTCGCAGGAACGCTACGTGCTCGCGATCGCGCCGGCGGCGAGCGAGGCCTTCGAGGCGATCTGCGCGCGGGAGCGCTGCCCGTGGGCGGTGGTGGGCACCGTCACCGGCGACGGGCAGCTGGTGGTACGTGCCGAGGACGGCTCACTCCCGGTCGACATGCCGATCGACGTGTTGCTCGGGAAGCCGCCGCGGATGCACCGCACCGCGCGACGCCGCGTGCGCGCGCTGCCGGCGGTCGACTGCGCGAACCTCGAGCTCGCCGAGATGGCGCAGCGGGTGCTGACCCTGCCGGCGGTCGCGAGCAAGAGCTTCCTGGTCACCATCGGCGATCGAAGCGTGGGTGGCATGAGCGTGCGCGACCCGATGGTGGGGCCCTGGCAGGTTCCGGTCGCCGACTGCGCGGTCGCCCTCAAGGACTTCCAGGGTCACCACGGCGATGCGCTGGCCCTGGGCGAGCGAACGCCGCTGGCGCTGATCGACCCGGCGGCCGCCTCGCGGATGGCGATCGGCGAGGCGCTCACGAACCTGCTGTCGGCGGGGCTCGACGACATCACCCGCGTGAAGCTCTCGGCCAACTGGATGGCGGCCTGCGGCGAGCCCGACGAGGACGCCGACCTGTTCGTCGCCGTCGAGGCGGCGGCCGTCCTGTGCCGCAAGCTGCGCATCGCGATCCCGGTGGGCAAGGACAGCCTGTCGATGCGTACCGCGTGGCGCGACGACGCAGGCGAGCCCCGGCAGGTGAGTTCCCCGACCTCGCTGGTGGTCACCGCCTTCGCGCCGGTGATCGATGCTCGGCGCGCGCTCACGCCGCAGCTGCTCGCCGATCCGGCGACCGTCCTGATCCT
This sequence comes from Burkholderiaceae bacterium, assembly GCA_044235405.1. GTDB lineage: Bacteria > Pseudomonadota > Gammaproteobacteria > Burkholderiales > Burkholderiaceae_E > Quisquiliibacterium. The sequence goes on along the minus strand of JBIIHU010000010.1, from coordinate 20,383 downwards.
GATCGATCTCGGACAGGGACGACGGCGAATGGGCGGCAGCGCGCTCGCTCAGGTCACCGGGCAGCTTGGCGGCGACGCGCCCGATCTCGACGACCCGACACTCCTTGAGCGGCTGGCCGCAGCCCTCGCCGAGCTTCGCGCGGGCGATCGCGTCCTCGCCTACCACGATCGCTCCGACGGCGGTCTTTTCGCCACGCTGTGCGAGATGGCCTTCGCCGGTCGATGCGGGCTCGCGATCAATATCGACCTGCTCGCCATCGACCCTTACTCGGCCGACTGGGGCGACTTCAAGATCCGCCCCGAACAGGTCAGCGTGCAGCGCAACGAGCTCACCCTCAAGGCGCTGTTCAACGAGGAACTCGGCGCGGTCATCCAGGTGCGCGCGGCCGATCGCGACGCGGTGCTCGGCGTGCTTCGTGCGCACGGGCTGTCGCCCTGCGCGCACGTGATCGGCAAGCCTCAGCAGAAGGATGCCATCGAGGTCTGGCGCGACGGCCGCTGTATCTTCACCGAGGCTCGCTCCGCGCTGCAGGCCTGCTGGGCGCAGACCAGTCACCGGATCGCGGCGCTTCGCGATGACCCGGCCTGCGCCGACGAGGAATTCGCGCGCATCACCGATCCCGACGACCCCGGCCTGAACCTGCGTCTCGGCTTCGATCCCGCCGAGGATATCGCCGCACCCTTCGTCGCCACCGGGGTTCGCCCGCGGATCGCGATCCTTCGCGAGCAGGGCGTCAACAGTCAGACCGAGATGGCCGCGGCCTTCGACCGGGCGGGCTTCGATGCGATCGATGTCCACATGAGCGACCTGCTCGCGGGACGCCATCAGCTCGCGTCGTTCAAGGGCCTCGCGGCCTGCGGCGGATTTTCCTATGGCGACGTGCTCGGCGCCGGTGCCGGATGGGCCCGTTCGATCCTGTGCAATCCGGCGCTCGCGGAGTCCTTCGCGAGCTTCTTCGCGCGGCCCGACACCTTCAGCCTCGGGGTGTGCAACGGCTGCCAGATGATGTCGCTGCTTCGCGACATCATCCCGGGGGCGCAGGCCTGGCCGCGCTTCGAGCGCAATCGAAGCGGGCAGTACGAGGCGCGGCTGGTGCAGGTCGAGGTCGTCGCCTCGCCATCGATCCTGCTGGCTGGGATGGCCGGCTCACGCATGCCGATCGTCGTCGCCCACGGCGAGGGAAGGGCCGATTTCGCGAGCGAGCGCCAGCGCGACGATGCCCATGCGGCGCTTGTGTTCGTCGAGAACGATGGTGCGCCCGCCCATCGCTACCCAGCCAATCCCAACGGCTCGCCTGACGGCCTCACCGGATTCACCAGCGACGACGGCCGCGCCACGATCCTGATGCCGCATCCCGAGCGGGTCTTCCGCAGCGTGCAGTACAGCTGGCGCGACCCCTCGCTCGGTGAAGACTCGCCCTGGATGCGCCTGTTTCGCAACGCACGGGTGTGGGTGTCATGAGCGCGCCCGCGATCGTCGATCCGCGCGCGCCGGTGGGGGTGGCGGTGATCGGCCTGGGGGTCATCGGACGCCGGATGCTCGAGCAGGCGGCGCTGAAACCCGGCCTGCGCATCGTCGGCGGCTGGGACCGCGATGCCGGCGCCCGCGAGCGCTGCCTGCGCGACTTCCCGGGTGTGCGCATGGCCGACGGTCCCGACGCGCTGCTGGATCTGCCGGGCGTCGCGGTGGCCTACATTGGCACGCCCCCGGCTTCGCACCGCCAGTACGCGCTGATGGCCGCGAGCCGCGGCCTGCGCGTGTTCTGTGAGAAACCCCTGACGGCGAGCCTCGACGAAGCCCGGCAGCTGGTCGAGGAACTGGCCGCCCGCGGAACGCCGAATGCGGTCAACTTCGTGTTTGCGGGCGCGCCGGCGGCGCAGTGGCTCGCGCAGCGCCTTAAGGAGGGCGCGATCGGCGAGCCCGCCAGCGCCGACATCCGCCTGTTTTTCGCCCGCTGGCCGCGCGACTGGCAGGCGAGCGCGTCGTGGCTTCGCGAACGCGCCGAGGGCGGCTTCGTGCGCGAGGTGCTGTCGCACTTCGTGTTCCTGCTGCTGCGGCTTTTCGGCGACTGCCGCCTTGAAGCGGCCGGCGTCGACTGGCCCGACGATGGCGCGCGCTGCGAGCGAGCCGCGACCGCGCTGCTGCGCTGTGGCGACCTGCCGGTCACCGTGAGCGCGGCCGCCGGCGGCACCGGGCCCGACGAGGTGCTGTTCACGCTGCGCGGCAGCCGGGGGGCGTTGCGCCTGGCGGACTGGTATCGGGCGAGCGAAAGCGATGGCCTCGAATGGCGTGAGGCCGCCGCTGCCGTCGGAGACCCCCGGCAGGGCGCCTACCAGGCACAGCTGACCGAGCTCGAGCGCTTCGCGCGGGGCGAGGCGCACCGGCTGCCGGATGCCGCGACGGCGCTTCGCGTGCAGGCGATCATCGAGGGCATCCTGGCGACCTGAGAACCGATGGCATCCCGGAACCGGCAGCCGTGCGACCCGGCTGCGGCCTGGCATCGGTATCACCAGTGCACCGGGTGGGTGCGAATCGCGTGCTGTCTTCGGGCACGGCATGCCCCTTCCCGGCACAGTGTTGCGGCATCGCCGCAATGCCCTTCGCGCTGTGCCGAGGGCCACGGATGTTGCAGTAAAGTGACAACTCCGCCCGGCAACAGGGCGCCTCCTCGGACTTCCTCCATGAAAAAGACCCTCATCGCCGCCGCGATCGCGGCAGCCTCGATCGGCGCCGCGCAGGCGCAGCAAAACGTGCGCCTCTACGGCCTCACCGACATGTTCGTCGGTCAGATCAAGGATTCCGTCGCCGGCTCGCGGCAGGTCGTCGACTCCGGCGGCATGACCACCTCCTTCTGGGGCTTCAGCGGCACCGAAGACCTCGGTGGCGGGCTCAAGGCCGTGATGACGCTCGAGAGCTTCATCCGCACCGACGTCGGCCAGACGGGTCGCTTCCCCGCCGATGGCATGTTCACGCGCAGCGCGTTCATCGGCCTTGAAGGCGGCTTCGGTCGCTTCACGGTGGGTCGCAACACCACGCCGTACTTCCTCTCCACGATCCTCTACAACCCCTTCGGCGACTCCTTCAACTTCTCGCCGGCGGTGGCCCACAGCTATCTCAACGGCTACCTGCTGAACGACAGCGGCTGGAACAACTCCTTCGCCTACAGCAACAGGTTCGGCCCGGTTCGCGCCAGTCTCCTGTACTCGCTGGGCCTCGAGCGCATCAGCACTGCCGCCAACAAGCAGGCGGGCCGTGCAGCCGGTGGCAGCCTCGACTACGGCGCGGGTCCGCTCAGCCTGAACCTCGCGATGCAGCAGGTCGAGGTCCCCACCGGCGCCCCCGAGGCGATCACCAAGCAGACCGCCACGCTGCTGTCGGGCGCTTACCTGCTCGGCCCGGCTCGCCTGACGGCGCAGTACCAGGAAATCAAGAACGAGACCGGCCCCGCCAGCCTGAAGCACAAGAGCTACCAGCTTGGCGCCTCGGTCAAGGCAGGCCCGGGCAGCGTGCTGGCCTCCTTCGGCAACGTGAAGACCACGGACAACAACCCGCTGACCGCCGACGACAAGCGCGACTCCTGGGCGCTCGGCTACGACTACTTCCTGTCCAAGCGCACCGACGTCTACGCCGCCTGGTACGAGACGAAGGTCGACAGCACCAAGGTCAAGGTCACCGCTGTCGGCGTGGGCATCCGCCACCGCTTCTGATCTCAGCCTCACCGCCCCTCGCGAGGGGCGGTTTGACAGCGCGGGCCTCGCGAGGGGCCTTGCGCTTGTCACCAGCCCGGCCTTGTGCCGGGCTTGTTGCTTGTGCGGTTGCTTCCGAACCTGCAGTCGAACCGCACGCGCTCGGGGGGCGCGTTCAGCAGCGCTCAGGCCTCGCGAGGCTTCACGCGCGAGGCGGCCTCGCGCGCGCGGTCGCGGGCGGTTTCCACGGAGTCGGCGCGGGTGAGCGCCACGCCCATCCGGCGCTTCGGGAAAGACTCGGGCTTGCCGAAGAGGCGCAGATCGGAGCCGGGCACCGCCAGCGCCTCGGCCACGCCGTCGAAGGCGATTGCGCGCGCGGCGACACCCCCATAGATCACGGCGCTCGCGCCGGGCGAGCGCAGCGAGACATCGACCGGCAGACCGAGGATCGCCCGGGCGTGCAGTTCGAACTCCGACTGGTGCTGGGTGGCCATCGTGACCATGCCGGTGTCGTGCGGTCGCGGACTGACCTCCGAGAACCAGACCTCGTCACCCGCGACGAAGAGCTCGACCCCGAACAGGCCCAGTCCGCCAAGATTGCCGGTGACGGCGGCAGCCATCTCGCGCGCGCGCTGCAGCGCCAGCGGCGACATTGCCTGCGGCTGCCAGCTCTCGACATAGTCGCCGTCGACCTGGCGATGACCGATCGGCTCGCAGAACTGCGTGCGGATCATGCCGCTGGCGTCGTATGCGCGCACCGTGAGCAGCGTGATCTCGTAGTCGAAGCGGATGAATCCCTCGACGATCACCCGGCCGGCATCGACGCGACCGCCGGTGGCGGCGTATTCCCAGGCCGCGGCGAGTTGCTGCGGGCCGTCCACCTTCGACTGGCCCTTGCCCGAGGACGACATCACCGGCTTGATCACGCAGGGGTAGCCGATGCCGGGCGCCCCGGGCGCACCATCGATCGCGGCGCGCAGCGCCTCGAGGCTGTCGGCGAAACGATAGGGCGACGTGGGCAGGCCGAGTTCCTCGGCGGCCAGGCGCCGGATACCTTCCCGGTTCATCGTCAGCCATGCGGCGCGCGCCGTCGGGATCACCGTGACCGCTCCCTCGGACTCGAGCTCGCGCAGCGTGGCCGTGGCGATCGCCTCGATCTCCGGCACCACCAGGTGCGGCCGCTCGCGCTCGATCAGCTCGCGCAGTTGTACCGGGTCGGTCATGTCGATGACCTGGTGGCGATGCGCGACCTGGTGGCCGGGCGCACCGGGATAACGGTCGACGCCGATCACTTCCACACCGAGCCGCTGCAGCGCGATGATGGTTTCCTTGCCGAGCTCGCCACAGCCAAGCAGCATCACCCGGATCGCCGACCGGGAAAGCGGGGTGCCGAAGCGCACCGGGTAGTCGAGGGTGCTCACGTTCACGAAATCTCAGGCTGAAGGGATGAAGTCGGGGTCATCCTGGTGCTTGCGCTCGAACTGGATGAATTCGTAGTAGCCGCAACGCGCGCCGTTCGGGTACTGCCGGCAGACGGCGGGCCGCGCGCCATAGACCGTGCAGCGACGCGCCTTGATGTCGAAAAAGCGGCAGATCGAGCCGTAGACCGGGTCTTTGCGGTGGCGAAGGATGCGTTCGTCGATCCCGTCGGCCCGGTAGCGGCGCGTGAACCGCCGCTCGGCGAGCGCGCGATCGATCTCGAAGTGCGCGGCCAGGCGGTCGAGATCGGCGTCGCCAACCTCGATGCGCGGGTAGGTGCAGCAATAGCCCGGGCAGCGGCTGCAGTCGTAGCGGATGCGGATGGTCTGCCTGGGCATCGGAGCGACCCTCGGGACTCGTCGGTGCCGCAGTGTAGCGCCGAGTACGCGCGTCAGCCGGCGCCGGTGCGGCGCAGCCGCTGGCGCACGAAGCGCCCGGCATCGATCGCATCGAGCAGGTCGCCTTCGATCGCAGGCATCCGACCCGCGAGCCGGTCGGCGATCAGCTCGGCGCCCAGCGGCGCCCACAGCGAACCGCGCGCACCCAGCCCGGCAAGCACATGAACCGTGTCGACCCTCGGCAAGGGTTCGCGGTCGTTCCTGGCCAGATCGCGCCAGTTCGCATGCAACGCGACATCGTCGACGAGCTGCCCGACCAGCGGCAGCCGGTCGGCCGGGGAGAAGCGCAGCCCTACCGCGCTGCCAAGCCGCTGCACGGGCAGCGCAGGCTCGGCGAATGCCGGGATCAGTCGTGCGAGCCGCGCGATGTTGGCGTGGTCGTCGGCATCGACGGGGCCCTCGTCCCCGCCAGCTCCGGTCGAGGCGCCGACCAGCGCCGTCCCGTCGTCCAGCGGACAGACGTAGCCGTTCCCCGCGACGATGCAGCGCAAGACCTCGAGCCCCGACGCCCGCACGCGCGTCGACTGGCCGCGCAGCCGCGCAAGTTCTGGAAGCGTCCCGGGAAGGCTGTCGGGGAACGCGCGCGCCGTCGATCCGCTCATCGCGAGGGCGTTCGCCGCTGCGATCCGCGATCGGGCCAGCGGCGGCACGGCGCCCGCCGCGGCGAAGACCAGCGCATCGGCCCGCCCGAGCAGCCGCCCCTGCGGATCGAGCAGATGCCAGCCGTCGTCGTGCCTTGACCAGCGGGCAAGCGGCGCACCGAAGCGGCACTCTATGCCGGCCGACCGCCGCCACGCGCGCGCGAGCATCTCGGGGTCATGCGCCTCGCAGGCTGGCAGCCACAGCCCGCCGCGGCCGGTCGGCAGGCCGGCGAGTTGCGCCGCCTCCCTGGCATCGACGGGTCGGGCAAGGGTGGCCGCGTTCGGGCCAAGCGCCTCGCACGCGCGTCGCTGCTGCCACGCTTCCTGCGCGTCGGCCGCCAGCTGCAGACGGCCAGGCCGAATCCCGGGTTCGCGCCAGCGTCGCGCCGCCGCGAGCCCGTGGCGCGACAGCCGTGCGAGAAAGTTGTCGTCGGGCGACAGGTGAGGGTGATCGGCCAGACGCGGCTGACGGTTGCCCGCGACCGGGTGCTCGGCCCCGTCGATCAGCAACACTCGCCAGCCCTCGCGCGCGAGGACCGCGGCGCAGACGCTGCCGGCGAGGCCGGCTCCGATCACCGCCACCGTCGCCGGTGCGGCGACCGTCCGGTCCGCGGCGTGCGGCCGCGACAGCCCCCGCCGGCTGGCGAACGCGCAGTCCGGCGGCCACCCCTGAGGATCCGAGGGCGCCGGGTGAAGGTCGAAGGCGGCCCGCCCGATCGCGTCGCGCTCGAGCGCCCCGGCGTCGGCATGAAGCAACAGGGTCTGCGGGCGACAGCAGGTCTTCAGCGCGCGCAGCAGCCCCGCGTGCGACTCGGGACGTGCCGGGTCGTGACTCGCGATGATCGCGAGCGCGTCGATCGGCGCCGCCAGCCGACGCAGCAGACCGCTCGGCTCGCCACTGCCGGCCAGCACCCGCAGCGGCAGCCTGCGTCCCGAGGGATCGGGCAGCATGATGCGGTGCAGCCCAGGCAACCCGGCCGGCCAGCCGGCGAGCAGCGCATCCCAGCCCGGTGGCGGCGCGCGACAGGCGCCATCGAGCAGGTCGTTCAGATCTGCGACGGCAGGCCAGCGATCCGGCAGCAGGATCAGCTCGACGGCACGGCCCTGCGCGTGTCGGGTCATCGCGTGCTCGAGCAGCGCGAGCAGCGCGTGGCCGCACCCGAGGCCGATCAGCACGCATCGCATCGGGCCCGCGGCGGGCGAGCGGGCGTTCCCGGTCGCCCGCGCGTCGAGCTGCTCGAACAACCGGCCGATCGCGCGGTACCACTGGCTGGCGAGCTCGTCAGAAGGCAAGACGCTGGCGCGGGGCATCAGGGCTGATTTCGCATGATGCGACATTCATGTCAAAGTAATATGACGGATTACGTAAAGAAACTGATGGCCAACGACGACAATCCCGCGCTCCTTGCCGACATCGCCGAGCTGCGTACCCGCATCGCCAACACCCGCGAACTCTATCGCGAGGTCTGCGCGCTGATGTTCTACCGTTACGGGCTCACGCCGACCGCGCATCGTCTCTACCAGCTTGTGCGACGAGGCAGCATGGGTACGCCGGCGGAAGTGCTTCGCGGATTCTGGCAGGACCTGCGCGAGCGCTCCCGGGTGCGGCTTGCCCAGCCCGGTCTGCCCGAGGCCTTCGCCGAACTCGGTGGTGAACTCGTCGCGACGCTGTGGCAGCGCGCAAGCGAGCTCGCCGCGGCCGAACTCGAGAGCCTGCGCGGCGAGGCGCGCGAGGCGGTAGCCGGCGCCGCGCTCTCAGCCGACGAGGCCCGCCGCACCGGCGAGGCGCTGCGTGCCGAGCTCGAGGGCCTGCGCCAGCGTGTCCCGGCGCTCGAGCAGGCGCTTGCTGCCGCCAGCGCCCGCGAGCTCGAGAGCACCCGCGAGCTGGCCACCACGCAAGGCCGTTTCGCCTCGCTGACCGAGATGCTGCGCGACAGCGGCCAGGAGATGCACGAGTTGCGGCAGGAGCTTGCGCAAGCCCAGCGCGACCTCGCCCGCGCTGTCGGCGAGGCCAACGCGCTGCGGGTCCAGCTCGCGCTGCTGCAGACCCGGGGCAGACGCCCGCCACCGGGTGCTCCGGGCGCCGCCGCGCCGGGACAGGAAGACCTCGGCCTCGACCCCTCCGCCTGAAGGGCGATTGCCGCGCCCCGGGCTCGATCCCGCGGCGCGATGCGCTCGCGCAATCCGGATCCTTCCCGAGGCTGACTTCACGCAGCGGCGCGGTCGGGGGCGGCCTTAGCCTCGAGCATGACGGGTTAGGCCCACAGGTCAGGCCGCCTGGGCTTCCTGCGGCGACGGCACATCCCGCCGTCCGCCGGCTGCAAGGGGCGCCAGCGCCTTCTGGCGCCCATCGACCACCAGCCTCGGTCCCTGCCGGAGTCAACGCTGCGATGCATTCCGGGCACTCCAGTCGGCATGCCGGCCCCCTGTCGGTCGCCTTCGTCGCGCTCCACCTGCTGGCCTTCTCGCCGACCACTCGGGTACCCGATCTCGCCACCCCGCTGGTGGTCGCTGCCTGCGCGCTGCTGCCGTTCGGACCAGCCGTGGCAGCCGGCGCACTGTCAGCTGCCCTCGCGGGCCTGGCTTCGGCCCTCGGCGGTACGGGATGGGCTGCCGCGCTCGCCACGACCGCGGGGCAGGGGCTGGGCGTGCTCGTCGGTGCCGGCCTGCTGCGTCGCACAGGCGTGGTCGCGAAACGCTACGACAGCCCGGCGGGCTGCCTCGGCTTTCTGGGATTCGGTGGCGTATTGCCGCCGATCGTGGCGGCGCTGCTCGTGCCGCAAGCCGAAGGTCGCGCCCTCGAGGCGCTGGTCTCGGGCTTGCCGATCGCGCTGGCAACCCTCGGGGGGTGGACCGACCTGCTCGAGCGCCCGCGAGCCCTTCGCGAGGCCGGTCTGGGCACGCTCGTGCCGATCGTGGTTGCCTGCGCGGTGGCGGTAACCCTGGGGCGCGACCCGGCGCCCTGGCTGCTCGCGGGGCTCACGCTGAACGCGCTGCGACAGGAACCCGGCGTGGTTGCCGCCCAGGCCGCCATCACGATCGCTCCGATGGCTGCCGCCGCGGCCTGGAGCTCGGCGGTCTTGCCGACGGCAACCTTCGCCCGCGCCGATCCGCTGCACCTCGGCCTCGCGGTCGTGGTGCCGCTCGTTGTGGCGATCGTCCGCGACTCGGGCCGCCGGATGACGCATCTGGCGCACCACGATCCCCTGACCGGACTCCCCAACCGCCGCCTGCTGCTCGAGCGTCTGCGCGCAGCCCTTGTCGCATCGCGCCGGACGGGCGTACCAGTGGCACTCGTCTTCATCGACCTCGACGGTTTCAAGGAGGTCAACGACACCCACGGCCATGCCCTCGGTGACGCGCTGCTGTGTGCGGTGGCCAGGCGGATGCGGGCCCGGGTGAGGACCGGCGATACCGTGTGTCGTCTCGGCGGCGACGAGTTCGTGGTCCTCCTGCCGGCGATCGCGGACCGGGCGGCCGCCGCCGAGGTCGCGCTGATGCTTCGCACGGCGCTCGCGCGTCCCTTCTCGCTGTGCGGGGAGGTCTTCCGGGTACGCTTCAGCGGCGGCATCGCGGTCGCCCCCGAGGATGGGACGCAGGCCGAGGCGCTGCTTGAACGGGCCGATGCCGCGATGTACCAGGCCAAGCGGGACGGCCGGGATCGCGTCCGGGCGCGCGCGCTTCCCTGAGCGATCGGCCGCGTCGGTCGCGTGGGCGAGCGCCGGGCCCTGGCGGCGGCCTTACTGACCGGTGAAGCGCGGCGCCCGCTTTTCCATGAAAGCCCGGGCGCCCTCCCGGTAGTCGGCGCTGCTGCCGCAGGCGGCGATCGCGGCCCGGGCCGCGTCGAATCGCTTCGCAAGGGCCTCGGCCGGGGCAGGGACACCGCGGGCGGCGAGCAGCGCTTCCATCGAGCGCTTGGCGGCGGCCAGGGTCAGGGGGGCATTGCCGGCAATGGTCTGCGCGAGCTCGGCCACGCGGGCATCGAGCGCGTCGGGTGCGACTACCTCGAGCACGAAGCCCATCGACAGTGCCTCGTCCGCACCGAAGATGCGCGCGGTGTAGAAGAGTTCCAGCGTGCGCTGCGGTCCGAGCAGGGCGAGGAAGCGCGCCGTGCCCGCGGTGCCGTAGCCCAGCCCGAGACGCGCCGCCGGCATCCGGAAGCGGGCGTCGGCGCTGCAGATCCGCAGGTCGCAGGCCGCAGCAAGTCCGAGCCCACCCCCCATGCAGATGCCGCGGATTTTCGCGATCGTCGGCTTGCGGTTCTCGGTCGGCGCCCGATAGCCCGCATCGACCGCGGCCTCGTAGATCGCGCGGCCCTCCTGGTCGCTGCGTGCGCTCTCGAACTGCGAGATGTCGGCACCCGAGACGAAAGCCCGATCGCCATCGCCCTCGAGCACGATCACCCGGATGGCCGGATCGGCATCGAGTTCGGCGATCGCCCCGGGCAGGGCCTGCCACATCGAAAGGCTCATCGCGTTGAAGCGCGCGGGATTCGACAGAACGACGGTACCGACGGCGCCGTCTCGGCGCACGAGAACTTCGGGCATGGTGGGCGGGGGAAGCGTTGGGGGTTGGATGATTCTGGCACGAGCGCGGCTCACCGGCGACCGCCACGCCACCCGCGGGTCCATAATGGCTCGAGGGGCGAGCATGAGGGTCACGGATCCGTGCCGCGATGGCTGGCAGCGCGCCGGCCGCGGCCCGCGATGACGGCCTTCAGGCACGGTGCTTGCTGGGGCCTTGCCCTCACGATCGGCAATGGCGGAGAACGGCTCGAGCATGGACGGCATGCGGCGACGACTTGCGTTGCGGGGCACCCGATGAGGCGAACGCCGCTCTACCGGCCTGCGGGCCGGGAGCGCGCGCGCGCGACGCCGCTGCCCGGGCTGGCGCCCGGGGATCGCTCAGGCCCGGAGCCGTCTCGGCCAGCGGCGGCCGCGGCGGCGACCTTTGCCGCGGTGGCGGTCGACGCGACCCCGCGCGGCCCGCGCCCCGGGCTGCGCGCGCGCTGGCAGGCCCTGCGCGCGCGGGTCGGTACCGGCGGACTCGCGCTGGTACTCGCGCTGGCCGCGCTCGTCGTCTCGCTGCACGCCGCAACGCGGCCTGTGCCGGCCATGCCTGGGCCCGACGCTTTCCGCGACGCGGTCGAGCACAGCCTCGAGTCGATCGTCATACCGTCGCAGGCGGCGCGTGCTCAGGCGATCGTCGCGCCGTCGGTCGTGCTGGTCGAGGCCGACAACATCGACGCCGCCGCGGGCTCGAGCGGCGCGCCGACGCCCAACCCGAAGCAGCGGAAGGACGCGCGGCCCACCATCCCCGACGCCGTTCCGACGCGGGGCATCGGCAGCGGTGTGGTGATCGTCGACAAGGGGATCATCCTCACCAACCTTCATGTCGTCGAGGGCGCCACCGGCATCCGGGTCACCTTCGCCGACGGCACGCGTTCGCAGGCGCGCGTGATCGGGACGCAACCCGAGAACGATCTCGCGGTACTGCAGGCTCTCACCGTGCCTGACGACCTGGTCGCCGCGTCGCTGCGCAGCAGCGCCGACCTGCGCGCCGGCGACCTCGTGGTCGCCGTCGGTTTTCCCTTCGGCATCGGGCCGTCGACCTCGGCGGGCGTGGTCTCCGGCCTGAAGCGCGAATACGCCGGCGCCGACGGTCAGCGCGTCATCGGCAACCTGATCCAGTTCGACGCCGCTGCCAACCCGGGCAACTCGGGCGGGCCGCTGGTCAATGCCGAGGGCGAGGTGGTCGGCATCGTCACCGGCATCCTCAGCCCTGGCACGCAGCGCACCTTCATCGGCATCGGCTTCGCGGTGCCCATCGAAGGCGCCGCGAGCGCCGTGGGCGTGCCACCCTTCTGACTTCGCGACCGCTCGCCGGTTGCGCCCATCCCCGAGGCCCCGCATGGACGATCGACAAGGTTCCGCCGCAGACAGCGCGCCGCTGCTCGAGCGCATCCTCTACGAGGTCAAGAAGGTGGTGGTCGGGCAGGACCACTTCCTCGAGCGCATGATGGTGGCGCTGCTTGCCCAGGGTCACCTGCTGGTCGAGGGTGTGCCCGGCCTGGCCAAGACCCTTACCGTCAAGACGCTCGCCGGCGCGATCCGAGGCGAGTTCCGGCGGATCCAGTTCACGCCCGACCTGGTTCCGGCCGATCTGATCGGCACCCGGGTCTACAACCAGCGCAGCGGCGAGTTCACCACCAGCCTTGGGCCGGTCTTCGCCAACCTGCTGCTCGCCGACGAGATCAACCGCGCACCCGCGAAGGTCCAGAGCGCGCTGCTCGAGGTCATGCAGGAGCGTCAGGTCACGATCGCCGGCCAGACCCATCGCGTCGCCGAGCCCTTCCTGGTGATGGCCACGCAGAACCCGATCGAGACCGAGGGCACCTATCCGTTGCCGGAGGCGCAGGTCGACCGCTTCATGATGAAGGTGCTGGTCGGCTACCCCCGCGAGGAGGAGGAGTTCGTGATCGTCGAGCGCGCGGCCGGCGCACCGGTGGCTGCCGCGCCGGTGGCCGACACCACGCAGCTGGCTCGTCTGCAGGCGCTGTGCCGACGCGGTTTCGTCGACCCCATGCTGATGCAGTACGCGGTGCGGCTGGTGGGCGCCACCCGCGATCCCGCCCGCTGCGGGCTCGAGGAGCTCCGGCGCTACATCAGCTTCGGGGCCAGCCCGCGCGCCTCGATCGGGCTGGTCGAGGCTGCACGGGCGCTCGCCTTTCTGCGGGGACGCGACTACGTGTTCCCGCAGGATCTTGTCGATGTCGCCGCCGACGTTTTGCGGCACCGCCTCGCGCTGTCCTACGAGGCGCTCGCCGACGGCATCGATGCCGACCAGATCGTGTCGCGCATCCTTGCCAGAATGCCCCCGCCCGAGCGGCCGCTGGATGCCCATGTCCGAGTCGCCACCGCGGGCTGAGCAGCTGCTGCGGCAGCTCGAATGGCGCTCTCTGCGACGCCTCGACGGGCTGTTGCAGGGCGACTACCGCACGCTGCTGCGCGGCAACGGCCTCGATCTTGCCGACCTGCGCGAGTACCAGTACGGCGACGACGTCCGGCGCATCGACTGGAACGCGACGGCGCGGCTCGACCAGCCGCAGGTGCGCGACGACCTCGAGGAGCGCGAGCTCACCGCCTGGTTCGTCGTGGACCTCAGCGCGTCGGTCCGCTTCGGCTCGGGCGGTGCGAGCAAGCGCGACCGCGCGATCGAGGCCTGCGGCCTGCTGGCCCGCCTGCTGATCCGGCGCGGCAACCGCGTCGGCGCGATCGCGGGCGAGGTCGGCGCGCAGCGGGTGCTGCCGGCGGGCACGGGTCGCCGGCATGTGCTGACCCTGCTTGAGCATCTGGCGCGCGCAGGCGACGCCACCCCGATCACGCCGGGCGAGTCCGGCAAGCTCACCGATCTCGCCGGGCTGCTGCGCGGGGCGCAGGGCGTGGCCAGACGTCGCGCGCTGATCGTGGTGGTGTCCGACTTCATCAGCGTGCCGGGCTGGGACGATGCGCTCGCGCGCCTGGCGATGCGCCACGACATGCTCGCGTTGCGTGTGATCGACCCATTCGAGCGGGAACTCCCCGAAATCGGTCTGGTGCCGATGCGCGATGCAGAGACCGGCGAGCGACTGCTCGTCGACACCAGCGATCCGGCGCTTCGCGCACGGCACGCCGCACTGGCCGCGGCTGCCGAGGAGAGCTTGCGCGAGGCCTTCGCGAGGGCCGGGGTCGACGCGGTCGAGATCGCCTGCGACGAGGATCCGGTGGACGCGCTGGCCGACTACCTGCGCCTGCGGCAGCTGCACGCGCGGCTGCGCTCGGGGGCCGCTGTTCCGGCGGGAGGGACCCATGCGCTTCCTGTGGCCTGAGGCGCTGGCACTCGCGGCGCTGCTGCCGTTGCTGGTGCTCGCCTATCGGTGGCTGCTGCGACGGCGCGGCGCGGCGGCGGTACCGGTTGCCAGTCTTGCGCTGATCCGCGCCGCGATGGCCGGGCCGCCCGCATGGCGGCGTCACGTGCCGCCGGGGCTGCTGCTGGTCGCCCTCGCGGTGGCGCTTCTCGCGATCGCACGGCCGGTTGCCGTCGTCAGCATGCCCTCCACCGACCGCACCGTGATCCTCGCGATCGATGCCTCGGGCAGCATGCGGGCGCGCGATGTCCAGCCTTCCCGGATCGAGGCGGCGCGCGCCGCCGCGCGTGCCTTCATCGAGGAGCTGCCCGCGTCGACAAAGGTCGGTCTGGTCACCTTCGCGGCCACCGCCTCGGTGGCGCAGGCGCCGTCCTCCACGCGCGATGCACTGTTCGCAGCGCTCGAGAGCTTCCCGCTGCAGCGTGGCACCGCGGCCGGCAGTGCGATCGCGGTCGCGCTGCAACTGCTCTTTCCGGATCTCGAGATCGATCTGGCTGCCCCGGACCTCAAGCCGCGCCCGCGCGCCGGGCCGCCCCCGACCGCCGGCGCGCCGGCGCAGCGGGGGGCCGAGCCTCCCGCGGCAGCGGCCGTCGAGCCCGGATCGCATGCGCGCGCCACCATCATTCTGCTGAGCGATGGTCAGACCAACATCGGGCCCGAGCCCCAGGTCGCTGCGAAGCTCGCCGCCGAGCGCGGCGTGCGGGTGCACACGGTCGCCGTGGGCACCGCGCAGGGCGAGTCGCTCAGCGCCGAGGGCTGGTCGATGCGCGTGCGGCTCGACGAGGCGTCGCTGCGCACGATCGCCGACATCACGCGCGGCAGCTACTTCGCCACCGCCAGCGCGCCCGAACTGCGCGCCGCCTACGAGGCACTCGCGACGCGCGTCGCCTTCGAGCGCCGCGAAATCGAGATCGGCGCGCTGCTGCTCGGCATCGCGGCGCTGCTGATCGCGCTCGCGGCCGGCCTGTCGCGCTGGTGGCTCGGTAGCCTCGGCTGAGCACGCGGCGGCGGACCCTCGGGCTTTGACCGCGGTCGGGTTTCCTGCCAGCATCTCGGCGCCTCATCCCGGCCAGCGCCCGCTGCGTTGCGGGTCGTCCGGTGTTCCGTCCTCACCGAACCTTCCTGGAGACACGCATGAAAGCAAATTCCCCGCGCCCGGTGCTCAAGCGCCTGGCAGCGGCCATCGGCCTCGCGGCCGGCGCCGCGCTCGTGGCCGCCTCGGTATCGGCGCAAAGCGCCGGCAAGGCGGCGCCGCCCAACATCCGGATCTCCGACAACGTCGTCAAGATCGGGCTGTTGCACGACATGAACAGCCTCTACGCCGACGTCGCCGGGCCGGGTTCGGTCGAGGCGGTGAAGATGGCGGTCGAGGACTTCGGGGGCAAGGTTCATGGCGCGCCCATTGAAATCCTGGTGGCCGATCATCAGAACAAGGCCGACCTGGCGGCCGCCAAGGCGCGCGAGTGGTTCGACTCGCAGAAGATGGACATCCTGGGCGACGTGGGCGCCTCGGCCACCGCACTGGCCGCCTCCGAAGTGGCCAGGCAGCGCAACAAGCTCGCGCTGCTCACCGGCCCCGGCGCCAGCCGGATCACCAACGAAGCCTGCAACGCCGTCACGATCCACTACGCCTGGGATACCTATGCGCTTGCCCAGGTGGTCGGCCGCGGCGTGGTCAAGACTGGCGGCGACACTTGGTTCTTCCTGACCGCCGACTACGCTTTCGGTCACGCCCTCGAGAAAGACACGGGGGATGTCGTGAAAGGCGAGGGCGGCAAGGTGCTGGGCAGCGTGCGCCATCCGCTGAACACCAATGACTTCTCGTCATTCATGCTGCAGGCGCAGTCGTCGAAGGCCAAGATCATCGGCCTGGCCAACGCCGGGGGCGACACGATCAATGCGATCAAGGCGGCCAACGAGTTCGGCCTGACCAAGAACCAGCGCCTGGCCGGCCTGCTGCTGTTCGACAACGACATCCACGCGATCGGTCTGCCGGTAGCCCAGGGCATGCTGCTGGCGTCGGCCTTCTACTGGGACATGAACGACGAGACCCGGAAGTGGTCGCGCCGATTCTTCGAGCGCATGAAGAAGATGCCCAACATGCTGCAGGCGGGGGTCTACTCGTCGACGCTGCACTACCTGAAGGCGGTCCAGGCCACCGGCACCGACGACACCGACACCGTCAACAAGTGGATGCGGGCCAACCCGATCAACGACATGTTCGTGAAGAACGGGCGCATCCGCGAGGATGGCCGGATGATGCGCGAGATGTACCTGTTCGAGGTGAAGACGCCTGCCGAATCGAAGTACCCCTGGGACTACTTCAAGCTGAGGGCCACCGTGCCGGCCGAGCAGGCCTTCCGCCCGCTCAGCCAGAGCGTGTGCCCGCTGGTCAAGAAGTAAGCGGCGGCTGGGTCGACGTGCGCAGCTGCGGCATCGCGGCGGCGCGCTTGGCCAGCCACCAGCCGTAAGGGGCCGGCACCGAGGCGAACTCGGGGTCGACCCCCATCTTGATCGCGGCGTCCATCGCCCAGTTCGGGTTGTGGAGCATCTCGCGGGCGAGCGCGACCAGGTCCGCATCGCCCGACTGCAAAATCGCCTCGGCCTGGTCATGGTGCACGATCAGGCCGACCGCCATGCTCGCCATGCCGCCCTCGCGGCGGATCGCGCGGGCGAAGGGCACCTGGTAGCCGTAGCCGATCGGCGCGCTGCTCACCGGCCGCGCCAGGATGCCGCCGGCGCTGCAGTCCACCACATCCACACCGCAGCCTTTCAGCTCGCGCGCCAGCGCCACGCTCTCGGCCGGCCCCCAGCCGGCGTCGTCGTCGACCGACAGACGCATGAAAAGCGGTTTGGCCGCGGGCCACGCCGCGCGCACGCGGCGCGCCACCTCCAGCGCGAAACGCATCCGGTTCGTCTGGCTGCCGCCATAGGCGTCGGTACGCTGGTTGGCCTGGGGCGAGAGGAACTGGTGAATCAGGAAGCCGTGCGCACCGTGGATCTCCAGGACGTCGAAGCCGGCGCGGTCGGCCCGCTCGGCGGCCTTCCCGAAAGCCTCGATCACCTGCTCGATCTCGGCGACCGACAGCGCCCGCGGCACCGGGCTGCGATCGTCGGCGGGAAGGGCGCTGGGAGCGACCAGTTCCCAGGCATCCCAGTCGTCGATGCCGGGATCGGCGGGGAGCGCCTTGCCGCCTTCCCAGGGGCGGGCCACGCGCGACTTGCGACCGGAGTGGCCGATCTGGATGCCACAGGCCGCGCCGCACTGGCGCACCAGCGCGGCGATCCGTGCGAGCGGCTCGACGTAGGCGTCGTCCCACAACCCCAGGTCGCCGACCGTGCCGCAGCCCCGGCGCTCGACCTTGGTCGATTCGAGGATTACGAGGCCGGCGCCGCCGGCAGCGTAGCGTCCGGCATTCATCAGGTGCCAGTCGGTCGGAAAGCCCTTCACGGCCGAGTACTGGTGCATCGGAGCGACCACGATGCGGTTCTTCAGCGTGAGATCGCGCAGCGTCATTGGGGTGAACAGCAGGGGCAGGCTCATCGGCGGCTCCACGGAGAGGGGCTTCGATTCTAGGGCCGACGCGCGCCCGCGCATTCCGGACCGTGGCGGACGGGCTGCCGGCGTCCGGACGCGCCACACTGCGACGATGACCACTTCGCAGGACACCTTCATCATGCAAGACCTGATTCTCCAGGCCACGGCGATCGCCGAGCTGCTCAAGACGCGCGGTCAGACCCTCTCGATCTCCGAGTCGTCCACGGGTGGGCTGCTGTCGGCGAGCCTGCTGGCGGTGCCGGGAGCGTCGGCCTACTACCTGGGCGGCGCGATCGTCTACACGCGTCGCGCCCGGGCCCTGCTCAGCGGCATTCCGTCGGAGGCGATGCAGGGCATCCGCTCGGCGAGCGAACCCTATGCGATGCTGCTCGCGCGCACGTCACGGGAACGCTTCCAGGGAACCTGGGCGCTGGCCGAGACCGGAGCCACCGGCCCGGCCGGCAACAGCTACGGCGATGCGCCAGGGCACTGCTGCCTGGCGGTCAGCGGTCCGGTCGAGGACGTGATCACGCTGGAGACCGGCCGTGCCGATCGGGTAGGCAACATGCATGCCTTCGCCGCGGCGGCGCTCGATCTGCTTGCGCGGGCTATCGCGCGGGCAGGCTGAGGCGCGCGACGGCTCGCCGGTCGCGCGCCAGCCGGCACCGGACGCTGCGCGCGCTGCGGCCGGCTGCTAGTCCTGCCACCATGGGTAGTTCGAGGGCATGTCGGTCGAGACCTTGCCCGGGAAGTTCGGCTTGCGCTTCTCGAGGAAGGCCTTCACCCCCTCGGTGACGTCGGGGCTGCGTCCGAGTTCGCGCGACATCGGCACGTCGACCTCGCGGATGCGCCGGGGGTCGGGTTCGGAGCTGAAGCGCCAGAGCAGCTGGCGGGTCAGCGCGATCGACACCGGCGCGGTTTCCTCGACGATCTCTCGCGCGATCTCGCGCGCCCGCGGCAGCAGCGCCTCGGGTTCGAGCACCTCGCTCACCAGGCCGCCACGCAGCACCTCGTCGGGCGTGAGGATCCGCCCCGAATAGCACCAGCGCAGCGCCTGCTGCAGGCCCACCAGCCGGGGCAGGAACCAGGCACTGCCGGCCTCCGGCACCAGACCCCGACGGGCAAAGACGAAACCGATCTTGGCATTGTTCGAGGCCAGCCGGATGTCCATCGGCAGGGTGACGGTGATCCCGACGCCCACGGCAGCACCGTTGATCGCGGCGATCGACGGCTTGCGGCAGCGGTAGATGCTGTCGATGAAGCTCGGCTCCTCGCCCGCCTTCTTCGTCTCGCCGAACATCACCGAGGCGCCCGCACCGAAGCTCTCGGCGCCGCCCGAGATGTCGGCCCCGGCGCAGAAGGCGCGTCCGGCGCCGGTGACAATCACCACGCGCACCGCGTCGTCCTGATCCGCCCGGTCGAAGGCGAGCGCGAGCTCGCGGCCCATCTGCGCCGTGTAGGCGTTGAGTTTGTCGGGACGGTTCAGCGTGATGGTGAGGATCGAGTCCTCGAGCTCGCAACGGATCGGCGATTCCACGATATCTCCTGAGATGACACGCCAGCGTAGCGCAGGCGCCGCGAACGACCGGTCCGCGAATCGAATCGTCGAATCCGACGATGGCGGCGGCTCGGGGCGTGAAACAGCATCCCGAGTCACAGGTACGGGTGCAGCAGATGCCCGAACGTCTCGAGGGGGAGTCATGTCGATCGCACGAACGCTGGCAGCCGCGGCTGCCTCGGTGGTCTTGTTCGCAGCCGCCAGCGCCGAGGCGCAGCAGGCGTGGAAGGTGGCGTCGGCCGCACAGCCGGGGTCGGTGCTGGTCGGCTATGTCGATGAGACCGCCGCGAAGATCACCGCGGGTTCGAGCGGCGCCATCAAGGCCGAGCGCCTTTTCGTGGGCAGCGAGCAGGAGATCATCCAGCAGCTCGTGCGCGGCCGGCTCGAGATGGGCAGCGTCTCGTACACCGGGGCCTCGGTGCTCATTCCCGAGGCGGCGGTGCTCAACACGCCGTACCTGTGGCGCAGCAGCGCCGAGCGCGATTTCGTCACCGACAACCACGCGCTGCCGGTCCTCAAGCGCATCTACGAGGCCAAGGGCCTGGTCATCGTCGGGCTGGGCGAAGTCGGCTGGAACGACGTCGTGTGCAAGAAGGCCTGCCTGTCGCCGGCCGACGTCAGGAGCATGAAGGTGCGGGTCTCGCCCGCGCCGGCCTCCAAGCTCTTCTGGACATCGCTCTCCGCCAACGGCGTGCAGATGCCGCTGTCGGAGCTCTTCCCCGCGCTGCAGAGCGGGCTTGTCGAGGGGGCGGACCTGCCCTTCCTCTACTACATCACGACCCCCGCCGCGCAGAGCGCGCCGCATTACGTGATGACGCGGCACCTGCATCACGGCTCCACGATGCTGATCAACAAGCGCCTCTGGGACGGACTCACCCCCGAACAGAAGCGCCTGGTCGAGACCGCGCGCCCGGAGGCGTCCCGGCAGCGCCGCGAGGTCGAGGCCGACGAGCGCCCCAAGATGGAGGAGTTCAAGCGCAAGGGCGGCTTCGTGCACGAACTGACGCCCGCGCAGCGCTCGGAGTGGGCCCGTCTGGTCGAGCCCAACCAGGAGAAGATGATCCGCGAGATCGGCGGCTCGGCCCAGGAACTCTGGGACGCCATCCAGAAAGGCAAGAAGGAACACGCCGCGCGCGGCGGCAACTGAGCCCTGCGGCCGGGCGGCGCGAGCGGGCA
>JBIIHU010000375.1:0-3120 GCA_044235405.1 Burkholderiaceae bacterium | reverse complement strand
TCGCAAGTCGGTGCTCCCGGTCTTCAAGGAACTGAACGGGCTGCTGTTCTACCCGGTGCAGTACGAGGGCGAGGAGCTCGAGAAGAACGTGTTCTACACCGGTGCCGCGCCCAACCAGCAGGCGATTCCCGCCACCGAGTACCTGATGAGCAAGGAAGGCGGCGCCGCGAAGCGCTTCGTGCTGCTGGGCACCGACTACGTCTATCCGCGCACCACCAACAAGATCCTGCGCGCCTTCCTGAAGAGCAAGGGCGTCAAGGACTCGGACATCGACGAGAAATACACGCCCTTCGGCCACAGCGATTACCAGACCATCGTGGCCGACATCAAGAAGTTCGCCGCTGGCGGCAAGACCTGCGTGATCTCGACCATCAACGGCGACTCGAACGTGCCCTTCTACAAGGAGCTCGGCAACCAGGGCCTGAAGGCCAAGGACGTGCCGGTGGTGGCGTTCTCCGTCGGCGAGGAGGAGCTGCGCGGCGTCGATACCAAGCCGCTGGTGGGGCACCTCGCGGCCTGGAATTACTTCATGTCGGTCAAGAACGCCGAGAACGAGGCCTTCATCAAGAAGTTCCGCGACTACGCGAAGGCCAAGAACCTCCCCAACGCCGACAAGGTCGTCACCAACGACCCGATGGAAGCCACCTATGTGGGCATTCACATGTGGAAGCAGGCGGTCGAGCAGGCCAAGACCGTCGATGTCGACAAGGTGATCGCCGCGATGGGCGGCCAGAAGTTCAAGGCGCCCTGCGGCTTCGAGCTCACGATGGACAAGACCAATCACCACCTGCACAAGCCGGTGATGATCGGCGAGGTTCGGGCCGACGGTCAGTTCAACGTGGTGTGGCGAACCAAGGGCCCGGTGCGAGCCCAGCCGTGGAGCCCGTTCATCCCGGGCAACGAGGGTAAGCAGAAGGCCTGAGCGCCTGATCCTTTCTCCGCCTCTCCGACTCCTCGGCAGTGGATTCGGGGCCGGACCGCGGTCCGGCCCCTTCTTTTCCCCGATCCGGATCCGACGATGCAAGCTTCCACCGCCCCGTGCGGCGACAGGCCGATGCGCGCCTGGCGTTTCATGCTGGGGCTCCCGACCCTTGCGCTGCTCGCGCTGGTGGCCGCGCTCTGGGCCTCCCCGGTCCGCGCGCTGCCCACGGCGCTGATCGAGCCACTCGCGGGCGACGATCCCGAGGCCCGCAGCGAGGCGCTCGCCCGGATCGCCGGCAGCGGCGATCCGCTCGCGGCACGCGTGCTCGAGGCGCTCGGCGATGAAAGACTTTTCCTCATGAACGGCGTCGCGGTGCTGCTCGAGGGCGACAGCGCGCTACGGCTCGATGACGGCTCGAAGGTGGCGCGCCCGACGGCCGATTCGATCATGGTCAACAACCGGTTGCGCGGCGAGATCGAGACGCTGCTCGCCGGCCTGCGCCTGACCTCGGGTGACCCGGAGCTTCGGCTGCAGGCGGCCAGAACGCTGGCCGAGTCCGCCCAGCCCGCGCAGCGCGAGGCGATCGCGGCCGCCCTCGATCGCGCGGACGACCCACGGCTGCGCCCCTGGCTGCAACTTGCGCTGTCGCGCATCGATCTTGCCGACCCCGACCCGGACCGTCGCATCAGGGCGATCCGAGCGCTCGGCGCGAGCGACGACCCGCAGGTCAAGGGCCTGCTGACCGAGCGGCTCGCCGATGAGCCGGATGCCGGCGCGAAGGCCGCGATCGAGACCTCGCTCGCCGCGATCGCCTCGCGCATGGCACGTTCCGAGTGGGCAGGACGAGTGCTCACCGGCATCTCGCTGGGCAGCGTGCTGCTGCTGGCCGCGCTCGGGCTGGCGATCACCTATGGCGTGATGGGCGTGATCAACATGGCCCATGGCGAACTGCTGATGGTCGGCGCCTACGCGACCTGGCTGACCCAGGCCGCGTTCCGGGCATGGCTGCCGGCATGGATCGACTGGTATGTGGTCGCGGCGGTTCCGGTGGCTTTCCTGCTCGCGGGCTGCGTCGGCATGGTGATCGAGCGCTCGGTCATCCGTTTCCTGTACGGTCGGCCGCTCGAGACGCTGCTTGCGACCTTCGGCGTGTCGCTGCTTCTCGCGCAGGGCGCTCGCACGCTGTTCGGTGCGCAGAACGTCGAGCTCGCGAACCCCTCCTGGATGTCGGGCGGGCTCGAACTGAGCGCGACGCTGGTGCTGCCCTGGAACCGGATCGTGATCGTGCTCTTCGCCGCCGGCGTGCTCGCGCTGGTCGCGATGCTGCTGGTCAGCACGCGGCTGGGCCTGCACGTGCGGGCGGTGACGCAGAATCGGCGCATGGCCTCGTGTCTGGGTGTGTCGACCGGCCGCACCGATGCGCTCGCCTTCGGGCTCGGGTCGGGCATCGCCGGCCTCGGTGGCGTCGCGCTCTCGCAGTTCAGCAACGTCGGACCCGACATGGGCCAGGCCTATATCGTCGACAGTTTCATGGTGGTCGTGCTCGGCGGGGTCGGACAGCTCGCCGGCACGGTCATCGCGGCGCTGGGGCTGGGCATCGCCAGCAAGTTCCTCGAAGGGTGGACCGGCGCGGTGATCGCCAAGATCCTCGTGCTGGTCTTCATCATCGTGTTCATCCAGCGGCGGCCCCAGGGCCTATTCGCCCTCAAGGGCAGGCAGGTCGACTGATGCAGCCCTGGTCCCGTCCCGTCCTGAGCCGGCCCGAGTGGCTGGCCACGCTGTCGGTCTTCGCGCTGATCGGTGTGATCGCGCCGCTGCTGCACCTGCTGCTGCCCGAGGGCGCAGTGCTGCGTCCGAGCACCTACGCGGTGACCCTCGTCGGCAAGATCCTGTGTTACGCGACCGTCGCCGTCGCCCTCGATCTGGTCTGGGGTTTCGCGGGCATCCTGTCGCTGGGCCACGGCCTGTTCTTCGCGCTGGGGGGCTACGCGTTCGGGATGTACCTGATGCGGCAGATCGGCCGCGACGGCAGCTATGGCGCGGAACTGCCCGACTTCATGGTGTTCCTCGACTGGAAGGCCTTGCCCTGGTTCTGGCAGGGCTCCGACCAGTGGTGGTGGGCGATGCTGATGGTGCTGCTGGTGCCGGGGCTGCTCGCGCTGGTTTTCGGCTGGTTCGCCTTCCGCTCGCGAATCAAG
>JBIIHU010000127.1:0-10277 GCA_044235405.1 Burkholderiaceae bacterium | reverse complement strand
GACGACGAGATCCGCGACTTCATGGCAGCCTGCGACGCGGTGGTGCTCGCGCACCGGCAGATCCTCAACTCCGGGGTGGCGGTGCTCGGGATGAGCTTCGGCAAGCTTGTCGTCGGCCCCGACACCGGCTGCGTCGGCCCGCTGCTCGCCGAGGGCATCAACGAGCGCTACGCCGTCGGCAGCGCGAATGGCCTGGCCGGCGCGCTTGAGCGGGCGGCCGATCCGGCGCGGATCGCCGCGGCGTCACGCAACGCGACGATCGCCCGGGGCTGGGACTGGATACGCAACGCCGCGGCGATCGCCCGGGCCCTGGAGCTGCCCGCGCGCGAGGCGGCGCCGCTCGCCCTGGAGAGCCCGTGAGCCTGCCTGCCTGGATACGCCCGCTGGTGCCGCAGGCGCTGCGCGACTGGCGCCAGCGCGAGCGGGTGAAGGCCGCGCTGCTCGAGGCGGTACGCCCCGCGCAGCCGCGCCACTGCCCGATCTGCGACCATCGGGGCCTGTTCACCCACTTCGGCCGCCCGCCGCGGATCGACGCAGCGTGCACCGGCTGCGGATCGCTCGAGCGGCACCGGCTGTTCTGGCTGTGGTTCGGCGGCGATGCGTCGCGCCTGCCGAGTCCGGTGCTGCACTTCGCGCCCGAGCGGATCCTCGAGCGCCGGCTGCGGCCGCTGCTGGCCGACTACCGCACGGGCGACCTGTTCGAGCCGGCCGACCTGCGCCTGGACATCGAGCGCACCGGACTGCCCGATGGCGCCTTCGGCTCGGTGATCGGCAATCACGTGCTCGAGCATGTCGACGACGCGCGGGCGATGGCCGAGCTGCACCGCATCCTCGCTCCCGGGGGACGGCTGGTGTGCTCGGTGCCGCTGGTCGAGGGCTGGGCGCGGACCTACGAGGATCCGACGGTACGATCACCCGAGGACCGCTCGGTGCACTTCGGCCGCTACGACCATGTCCGCTGGTACGGACGCGACTTCCGCGACCGGCTGCGCGCGGCGGGCTTCGCGCGGATCGACGAGATCACCGCCGAGGGCCCCGCGGTGATCGCGCACGCGCTGCTGCCGGGCGAGAAGATCTTCGTGTGCCACCGCGACGCGCCAGCCGCAGGATGCGGCTCGTGAGCAGCTCGGTGCCGCGCGCGACGCTGTTCTCGGTCGGCGAGCGCGTCGCCGCCTTCGTGCTGCAGTTCGGCGCCTCGGTGGTGATCGCCCGGCTGCTGTCGCCGGCCGAGGTTGGCGTGTTCTCGCTCGCCGCGAGCCTCGTGGCCATCGCCCAGGTGCTGCGGCACTTCGGCATCGGCGACTTCCTCGTGCAGGAGCGAACCCTCGATCGCGAGCTGCTGCGCGCCGCGCACGGGCTGGCGCTGCTGGTCGCCTGGCTGATCGCCGCCGCGCTCTGGGCGGGTGCCGACACCGTCGCCAGGCTCTACCGCGAACCGGCGCTGGCACCGGTGCTGCAGATCCTGGCATTCGCCTTCGTGCTCGCGCCGGTGGGGGCGGCCTGCGCCACGCTGCTCGAGCGCGAGCTCGCCTGGGGCCGGCTTGCAGCCGTCCAGATCGCAAGCACGATCGCCGCGGTGAGCACCACGATCGCGCTGGCGGCGACGGGGCACTCGACCGCCAGCCTTGCCTGGGGCGCAGTCGCCGGCAACATGACCACCATCGCGGGCTACGGACTGATGCGCCCGCGCGACATGCTGCTGCGGCCGCGCCTTGGCGAACTGCGCCGGCTGCTGCGCTTTTGCTCGACGATGACCGCAAGCTACCTGATCGAGCAGCTCGCCGCGCGCGCCCCCGATCTGCTGATCCCGCGCAGCCTCGGCTTCACGGCGCTCGGTCTTTTCGGGCGCGGGCAGAGCCTCGCGCTCGCCGCGCACGATGTCGTGGTGACCGGCTTCGTGCGGGTGGCACGCCCGCTCTTCGCCCGGGGCGATCGCGAGCCGGCAGCGCTGCGCCGCACCTACCTCGGCTTCCTCGAGCGGCTGGCCGCGCTGCCGCTGGCCCTTTTCCTGTTCACGGCCCTGTTCGCCGACGCGCTGGTCCGCCTGCTGTTCGGCGCCGCCTGGGCGGGCTGCGGGCCGGTGCTCGCGGTGCTTGCCACCGGCCTTGCGCTCGCGATCCCGTGGTATCTCGCACCCGCCCTGCTGACCGGCACCGGGCAGGCCGGCGCGATGCTGCGAATCGCGCTGGTGCGGCTGGGCGCCACGGTCGCGGCGGTCCTGATCGGCATGCAGATCGGCCTGCTCGCGGTGGCGCTGCTCATCGCCGCGGCAGGGCTGCTGCATGTCGCGGCCTACCAGCGCGCCCTGCGCAGGTCGACCGGGCTGGAACTGCGCGACCTGCTCGGCGCCTGCCGACCCTCGCTGCGGGCCGTGCTGCCCGCGCTGGCTGCGGCTGCATCGGCCCGCCTGCTGCCACTCGAGGATGGCTGGGATGCGCTGCGCATGCTCGCGCTCGGCTTCTCGATCCTCGCGGTCTGTGCGATCGGACTCGCCGCCCGGCTGGGTCACCCGCTGCGCGCGGACATCGCGCGGCTGCTGGCGCGCCGCACGCCGGCGCCCACCGCGCCGACACCCGGCGCCCGGCCATGAACGACGCGAACACGATCCGTGACGACGCCTCTGCGCCGGCCCCGGCACGCCGACGCACGCGGCTGACGGTCGGGGTGCCGGCCTGGAACAACGCGGCCACCATCGATCGCGCCCTCGGGTCGCTGCTCGCCCAGGATTTCGGCGATCTCGACATCCTGGTTTCCGATGACGGCTCACGCGACGACACCGTCGCGATCTGCGCCGCGATCGCCGGGCGCGATGCCCGGGTGCGGGTGGTGCGCCAGCCACGCAACCTGCGCTATGGCAACTTCGGCTGGCTGCTGGCGCAGGCCCGCAGCGACTATTTCATGTGGGCCGCCGGCGACGACCGCTGGGCGCCCGGCTTCGTCGCCGCGTGCATCGCCGAACTCGATGCGCATCCCGGTCTGGTTGCCGCGGTGTCCCGGGTGGCCTTCGAGCAGGGGGGCCACCCGCTCGGCCTGGCGCAGGGCACCTTCGCGCTGACCGGCAAGCCAGCCGACAACCTCGCGGCCTTCCTAGCCGATCCTGCCGACAATAGCCGCATGTACGGTGTCTTCAGGACGACCGCGGCACTGCGCTCATTTCCGCAGAACGGCTTTCATGCCTGGGACTGGGGCTTCTCGGCCGCCACCCTGCGCTTCGGCGGGCACGCCGAAGTGCCCGAAGTGCTGATGACCCGCGACAAGACCCCGAGCGAGCGCTACGTGGCGATGGTTCGCGACGACACCGGACATCCGGTCGAACGGCTCTTCCCGGTGCTCGCGATGAGTCGGTGGCTGCTGCGCCAGTCCGGGGTGCCGCGCACACGCGAGGTGCTGCAGGCGCTGCTCGCGCTCAACCTCGAGAAGCACCTGCAGTACGTGCGCCACTTCCATCCCGGCTGGGCATCACTCGCCTGGCGGATCCTGGTTCCGCTGACGAGGCACTCGCGCGACGCAGCACGAAGCAGGCCTGATCGCCGTCTTCGGCCGCGTTGAGCTGCTCGGCGCTCGCCTGCCAGGCGGCGATCTGCGCAGCGTCGAAGGGCGAGCGGGCTGGATCGCGAGCGTGGGATTCAGGCGCCGCGAGCGCAATGCCCATGCGGTACTGCTCGCTGCCCCAGAACTGGAAGGCGCCGGAATCCCAGCGCACCGACACCGCTTCGAGGCCCGCTGCGCGCGCCGCACGCAGAAAGCCGTCGACGCCGAACAGGAAGCGGTGACGCGGTGCATCGAGCTGCACCCAGTGCGCGCCGTAGACGCGCCAGGCGGCGCCGAGCACCGGGATGCGCACCAGCAGTCGGCCTTCGGGCAGCAGGCGTTCGCCCGCAGCGCGCAAGGCCCCCACCGGGTCGCGCATGTGCTCGAGCGAGTGGTGGAACATCACGACGCCGTAAGGCTGCCCGATCGCGTCGATTTCGCCGACGTGGATCGGCACGCCGGGGGCGGCATCGCGCGGGGCCGGCAGGTAGGCATCCACGCCGGCGAGCCGGCTGAAGCCGAAGCGCGCGAGCGCGCGAAGGTGCGTGCCCGCGCCGCAGCCCACATCGAGCACCGGGGTGTCCAGCGATAGCCGCAGCGCCGCGCCCTGCCCCACGAGCCAGGCCGGGAAGTCGGCAGCGAGCCAACCTCGAAGGCGACGCGCGAGCGCCTCGGCCGCGCCACCGCGCAGCATCGCCCGCGCGACGAGTCGCCGCGCCAGCCGCGTGCGCGCCGGCTCGCCGACCGACGCGGCGCCAGCCGTGCCGGACCACGCGTAATAGCCGTCCGGGTAGAAGCGCCCCATGTGCGTCGGCTCGTCGACCAGCTGCACCAGGTCGCAGGGTTCGCAGCGTGCGTAGCCGAAGGGCTCGAGCAGCCCGAGATGCTGCTCGCGCGCGACGAAACCGTCGCGAAGCGCTCCGCCACAAAGCCGGCAGCCACGGATCGCGGCGGCACTTTCAGCGGGTCGCATGCAGTCCTCGCGCGATCGGGCGCGTCAGCGGGACGGCCCGCGCACCAGGCGCCGCGGCACGTACCGGCTCGCGGGCACCGAGCGCGACCAGCGCGAAGGCGATCGCGGCCAGGTAGAAGGGGAAGTCCCAGTAGCCGATGTTGACGAAGGCGCCGCCGGCAAGATAGCCCACCAGCGACACCTGCAACATCGCCGCGAGCGACGCGAGATGGGTCCGACCGGGATCCTTGCGCCAGTACCGAAGCGCCCGCCGACACGCGAGCCATGTCAGGAGCCAGAAACCGAGGAACATCGCGAGCCCCGGCCACCCGTGCTCGCCAAGCGACTGAAAATAGATGCTGTGGGAGCTCTTCACGTTCGCGGGATCGGGCGCCCACGCCGCGAAGCTTCGCACGCCGGTGTAGTCGAAGCCGCCACCGGTGGGCCGGTCGTCGGCGATGCGGATTGCGGTCTGCCAGGCGTTGAGCCGCCCCTGCACCGAGGCGTCCTGCTCGTAGCGCCGTATGCTCGACATCCGCTCCCAGAAGTGATCCGGCATCAGCATCGCCGCGAGCCCGGCGCCGAACGCGAACACGAACCCGAACAGCAGCTTGCGCTCGCTCTTGAGCACGAGGAAGGCGCTCATCGCGACGATCGCCACCAGCGCGCCGCGAGAGTGCGAGCCGAGGATCGACGCGACCACCAGCGCGATCGCGCCGTACAGCCCAAGCCGCACCCAGCGGCGGGTATCGACCCGCGCCAGCCAGACCATCAGCGGCACGGTCATCGTCAGCGCCACCGCAAGCTGGTTGTTGTCCTCGATCACGCTGCCCGGGGGTCCCCAGACACGAAAGCTCCCCCCGGTGGCGAGCGTGAACACGCCGCCCTTGATCCCGAAGAAGGCGACCGACAGCACCGCGACCGCGAGGAAGGCGTGGATTCGCCGCTCGGTGGTCAGCACCGCGAGCGTGGCGATCGCCATCAGGTAGATCTTGAACACCTCGACGATGCGCAGTTGCGCCCTGTCGGGCTCGAGGGCGAAGACCGTGGTCACCGCCATCCACAGCAGGTAGGCGATCACGAGCCCGAAGCGGCCGATCGCCAGCCCGAGCTGCCGCTCGCGCTCCCAGGCGAGCGACAGCAGCGCCGTGACCCCGTAGACCTGCGCCCACGGCATGTCGTACGCGAAGCTCCAGGAAAGCCGGTGCGGATTCATCAGACCCAGCCACGCGTACACGCAGAAGCCCACGAAAGGCCAGCGCAGCGCGGCCGGCAGGCCGCCAACCAGCAGCACCGTCAGCAGGATGTCGCGAAGGGCCATCGTGGCGAACCGGATGGTCGATCAGGCGCCGCGCAGCGCGCCACGGCGCCCGGCGGCGACGGTCGCGCCCGGCACCGGCGCGTCGCGCCGGGCCCGCAGGTTGCAGAGCGCGCGCAGCTGGAAGCGACGACGGCTGCGATCCCACGGCGTGAAGCGCGGCAGCGCCATCGGGTCGGCATCGACGCCCGCGGCGCCGGCGTCGGTGGCGAAGGCGAAGGCAAAGCCCGCCTCGCGCACCATCTGCGCATGCGCCGGGTGCCAGTCGCGGCCCTGCCGCCCATTCGGATAGGCAAAGAGCCGCGGCGCTTCGCCGACGATCGCCCTCAGGTCATCGCGACCGGCCTCGATCTCGGTGCGCGCCTGCGCCGGCGGCAGCGCGGCAAGGATCGGGTGCGAGCGGGTGTGCCCGCCCAGGGTCATGCCCGCCGCGCACAGCTCGGCCACCTGCGCCGCGCTCATCATCAGCGGCTCCACCGCCCCGGCGCCAAGCGCATCCTCGAGTCGGGCCACCGCCTCGAGGCGTGGGCCGGGCGGCAAGGGCTTGATCGCCGCGAGCAGGCTGTCGATCGCGACGCGCCGCTGCGCGAGGGTCTCGAGCGGCAGCATGGCAGCGCGCCCGCAAGCCGCGGCGGCGGACCCGGGCACCGGCCACGCGATGCGCGCCGCACGCGTCCGGCGCACCGCCTCGATGACGCGGTCGTTGAACATCACGCCGTCGCCGAGGTAGCCGGTGGCGACGAAGAACGCCGCCTGCCAGCCGCGCGCCTGCAGGCAGGGCAGCGCAAGCTCGAGGTTGTCGCGATAGCCGTCGTCGAAACTCAGGATCGCCGCGCGCGCCGGCAGCGTGCCGGCGGCGAGCGCCTCGCAGGCCGCCAGCGGCGCCAGCACGCGAAACTGCTCGCCGATCCAGCCGAGCAGGTGCTCGAAGGCTGCCCGATCAGGCAGCTCGGGCAGCAGCGGGTCGGGGCTCGCGAGCACGCGGTGGAACACGAAGGTACTGAGCCGCGCACGCGAACCCGCGGGCGAAAGCATCGCGGTGGCCAGGCGCAGCAGCGGTGCATCGCGCATGTCAGTGCGCCTCGGCAAGCGGCTCGCGCACGCCGGCATGCGCGCGAATCCAGAGCTCGAGACTCATCAGGACCCAGACCATCGTGCCGAAGTAGCCGGCGTGGCCATGACGAAGCTCGCGGTGCAGCCGGGTGCCGAATCCGCGGCGCACCAGCCCCCGATCCTCGAGACCGAACAGCGCATCGCGCGCGCGCTCGGCGAGGCCCGGTTGCGCGAGCAACCACTGGCCGAAGGGCATGCCGAAGCCATGCTTCGGCTTGTCGATGATCGCGTCAGGCAGAAAGCCGCGCAGCGACTCGCGGAAGAAGTGGCGCAGCCGGCGCCCGCGCAGCTTCTGATCGACGGGAAGTCGCAGCGCGTGCTCGCAGACCGGGTGTGCGAGCATCGGAAAGGCCACCTCGACACCGGCCGCATGGCACATCCGTGTCACCTTCGGCAGGTCGCTGTCGGCGAGCGTGAACTTGAAGTCGTAGGCGAGCAGCCGGTTCAGGGTTGCAGTCGCATCGGTGCGGGCCCACACCTCGCGCTCGAGCGCGAGCGGGTCGAAGGCCGCGGCGAGCACGTCGTCGGCAAGCACCGATCGGGGACCGAACAGGTTCAGCAGGTTGTGGCGCGCACCGAGGCGATCGGGCAGCGGCAGGCGCGCCTGCTCGACGTAGCTGCGGGCCTTGCGCAGCAGCCACGCGTCGCCGCTCGCGAGGGGTCCGAACAGCAGCGGCTCGAGCAGGCGTTCGCGTGCCGCCGCCGGCAATCGCGCGTACTGCCCGAACAGCCACTGCGTCGCGTAGCGTTCATTGCCACCGTACAGCTCGTCGCCGCCATCGCCGCCGAGCAGTCGCGAGACGCCCGCAGCGCTGGCGATGCGCGCGCAGGCGAGCGTAGGCACCGCCGATGCGTTGCCGAAGGGCTGCTCGAAGGCCGAGGCGATCGTGTCGAGTGTCGCCTCCACCGCCGAGGCGCTGAGCACCTGCTCGTGGTGATCGGTCCCGAAATGCGCGGCGGCAAGCCGCGACCACTGCCGCTCGTCGTGGCTCACGCTGTCGAAGACGATCGAGAAGGTTTTCACCGGCGAGCCTCGCGACTGCGCGAGCAGGCCCGCGATCGTCGAACTGTCGGTGCCCCCCGACAGGAAGCAGCCGAGCGAGGCCGGCGGAACGCCATCGGCGCACTCGGCCACCGCCGCGCGCAGCGCGCCGAGGAATTCGTCCCTCGCAAGCGCGGCGTCGAAGCGCGACGGTTCCTCGAAGCGCGGCTGCCAGCCACGCCGCACCGCGGCGGCATCGCCGCTCACCCTCAGCGCGCAGCCGAGATCCAGCCGCGACACGCCGCGGTGGATCGACAGCGGCGCCGGAATCACGTGGAAGTGGACGAAGGCGTGGATCGCACGCAGGTCGAGCTCGGCCTCGATGCCGAGCAGCTCGCAGACCCTCGCCGGGCGGCTGGCGACGGCAATGCGGCCCGCGCGCTCGCCCCAGTAGAGCGGCTGGCTCGCGAAGCGATCGACAGCGAACAGGCCGCGGCGGCGCACCGGATCCCACAGCGCGATCGCGTACTCGCCACCGAGCCGCTGCGGCAGCGCATCACCATGGCGCAACCATGCCCGCCGCAGGGCCACGGCGCTGCCGTCACGCTTCGCGAGCTCGGCGAATTCGGCCTCGAGAAAGCGCAGCCGGCCAAATCCGGCGAGCGCGCCCTGACCGACGGTATCGCTCGACTGGAAGGCCTGCAGCCCTCCCGATCGCAGATGAGCGGGCGCGCCTTCGCCGACCAGGGCCTCGAGCCACGGCGCCTTGGTACCGGCCGAGGCGATCACACCAGCACCTCGCGCGACGGCGGATGCGAAAGGAAGGCCGATGGGCTCGCGCTGCGCCCGTAGGCGCCCGACCGGAACACCGCGACCAGATCGCCCGGCTGCGCCCTTGCCAGCGGCATGCGGTCGGCGAGCACGTCGAGCGGCGTGCACAACGGCCCGACCACGGTCTGGACCTCGTCGCAGGGCGCATCGAGGCGGTTTGCGATCACCACCGGATAGTTGCGACGGATCACCTGCCCGAAATTGCCCGACGCCGCCAGATGATGATGCAGCCCGCCGTCGGTGATCAGGAAAACCTGCCCCTGCGACAGCTTGCGCTCGAGCACCCGGCACACGTAGACACCGGCCTCGGCGACCAGCCAGCGCCCAAGTTCGAGGACGAGCGGCGCACGCATCGCGGCATGGGCCCGCTCGGCAAGCTCGGCCAGGCACTGGCCGATCGGCAGCAGATCCAGAGGACGCTCCGCGGGAAAATAGGGCACACCGAAGCCACCGCCAAGATTGAGCCAGTCGATGCCGCCACGCAGCCCATCGTGCAGGCGCAGGGCGAGCTCGAGCGACTGGCGTTGCGCCTGCACCAGCGCTGCGGCGCTCAGATTCTGCGATCCCGCGTAGACATGCAGGCCGCGCAGCCGCAAGCCCGCCGCCTCGATGCGCGCGGCCAGTGCGGGCACCAGCGCCTCGTCGACCCCGAAGGGCCGCGGCCCGCCGCCCATCTTCATCCCCGCCGCCTTGAGCTCGAAGGCCGGGTTGACGCGAATCGCCAGGCGCGGTTCGACCCCGAGCCGCTCGCCGGCCGCCAGGGCCAGATCGCACTGCGCCGCCGATTCGAGGCTCAGGTTGACGCCCGCCGCGACCGCCTGTTCGATCTCGTCGGCGGTCTTGCCTGGCCCGGCGAAACCGATGTCGCCAGGATCGACACCGGCATCGAGCGCAACCTGCATCTCGGCGGCCGAGGCGACATCCAGCCCGTCGACCAGCGTCGCCAGCAGGTGGACAAGCGCCGGCATGGGGTTGGCCTTCATCGCATAGTGCACACGCACCGAGGCCGGCAGCGCCAGGCGCAAATGCGCCACGCGATCCCGGATCGCGGCGCGGTGATACGCGTAGAAGGGCGTACCGCCCACCTGCGCGGCGAGTCGCGTCACCGGCAACATGCCGAAGGCAAGCTCGCCCCCTTGGCGCCCGAAGGCCTCCACCGGCGCATGCTGCGCGAAGACGATCGGGTTCATGCGGCCTGCGCAAACAGGTGGGCGCGCTGCTGCGCGAGCAGGCGTCGGTCGATCTTGCCGTTGGCATTGCGCGGCAGCGGTGTGTCGCACCAGTCGATGCGCGCCGGCACCATGTAACCGGGCAGCGTCTCGCGACACGCCGCGAGCAGCGCCGCCGAGTCGGCGGGCACCCCGGGCGCGGGCTGCGCGACGACGACGATCGCCTGACCGAGTACCGGATGCGGAATACCGCACGCAGCGACCTCG
The DNA here is from genome assembly GCA_044235405.1 of Burkholderiaceae bacterium. Lineage (GTDB taxonomy): Bacteria > Pseudomonadota > Gammaproteobacteria > Burkholderiales > Burkholderiaceae_E > Quisquiliibacterium. The sequence goes on along the minus strand of JBIIHU010000127.1, from coordinate 114 downwards.
GCCACGCGAGCGCTGCGGTACAGGACCTCCTCGACCTCGGTGGGGCTCACGCGGTAGCCCGAGGTCTTGATCATCTCGTCGCGGCGGCCGATGAAATAGAGAAAGCCATCGGCA
>JBIIHU010000126.1:0-10297 GCA_044235405.1 Burkholderiaceae bacterium | reverse complement strand
GACGCTCGGCGACCTGGTGCTGGTCAACGCGTTCATGATCCAGCTCTACGTGCCGCTGAACTTCCTGGGCGTGCTCTATCGCGAGATCCGCCAGGGACTCACCGACCTCGACCGCATGTTCGCGCTGATGCAGGCCTCCCGGGAGGTGGCCGATGCACCGGGGGCGCCGCCGCTGCGCGCGGGCACCGGCTCCAGCGCGGGCGCGGGGCCGCGGGTTCGCTTCGAGCGGGTCTCCTTCCGATACGACGAGCGCCGCCCGATCCTCCACGAGATCGACTTCACGATCGAGCCGGGCACCACCACCGCGGTGGTCGGCGCGAGCGGCGCCGGGAAGTCCACGCTGGCCCGCCTGCTGTTTCGCTTCTACGACGCCAGTGGCGGTCGCATCCTGATCGACGACCAGGACATCCGCGGCGTCACCCAGTCGAGCCTGCGCGCGGCGATCGGCATCGTCCCGCAGGACACCGTGCTGTTCAACGACTCGCTGCGCTACAACGTCGCCTACGGACGGCCGGACGCCGACGAGGCGGCGCTGCGCGCGGCGATCACCGCCGCACGGCTCGACGATTTCATCGCCTCGTTGCCCGAGGGGCTGGGCACGGCGGTGGGCGAGCGCGGGCTGAAGCTGTCGGGCGGCGAGAAGCAGCGGGTGGCGATTGCCCGGATGCTGCTGAAGAACCCGCCGGTGCTGGTGCTCGACGAGGCGACCTCGGCCCTCGACTCCCGCAACGAGCAGGCGATCCAGGAGGCGCTGCGCCGCGTGGCGGCGGGCCGCACCACGCTGGTCATCGCCCATCGGCTGTCGACGATCATCGAGGCCGACCAGATCCTCGTGCTGCACGAGGGGCGGATCGTCGAGCGAGGCACCCATGCGGCGCTGCTGGCCGCCGAGGGAGCCTATGCGCGCATGTGGGCGCTTCAGCAGGCGCGCCCGGAGGCTCCAGGCCAGGGCGGCGAGTCGGACGTCGGCTCGCCGGCTGGCACCCCCCGGACCGGCTGATCGGCGAGGGCGCCGCGGCCCGCCGCTTCAGCGGCGGTAGTGGAAGTGGAAGGACGGCCGCGGGGGGTGGTACCAGCCCGGAGGACGGGGATGCGGGGGGCCGACCCAGACCGGCGCGCCCCAGTAGGGGCGGGGGCCGGCCCAGTAGCCCAGCCCGAAACCCAGCGTGAACGGGCCCCATGGCCAGGGGTCTCGCCAGACGGTGACGGTGTCGCGGATCACGGCCGGCGGGATGGCCACGCCGCCCTGGCTCACCTGGGCCGCCAGGCCAGCGGGTGCCCCGCGCACGGCGGCGAGCAGGTCGGGGCCCGCACCCGCGGCGGCAAGCACGTCGAGGTCGGCGGGCGCCGGCGCCACCCGCAGGCCTCGCACGCGAAGGTCGGCAGCGATGTCCGCCTGCGGCCTGCCGGCCTGCAGCATCTGCATCAGCTCGCCGATCGACAGTCCGGCGGGCACCGCGGCGGCGGCCGGCGGTGCGGTGCCGGGGGTCGCGACCTGCAGCGTGGTGCAGCCGGCGGTCGTCAGCGCGAGCGCTGCCGCGAGCAGGAGAGCCGGCAACGGACGGAAGGGGGCGGTCGCGGTCATCGGGTGCGCTCCTCGGCGATCGACGGGCTGTCGCCGCGCGGGACGCGGCGGCTCCAGCCTTCGGGCAACGGCGCCGGCGCGCGGCGGGTTGACCGGGGTCGGTCGACGTTACACTTCCTTACCCGCTAACCGCCCCGACCCGCCCCAGGAACCCCCATGAGCACCCACCGCATCGCCGTGATTCCCGGCGACGGCATCGGCCAGGAAGTGATGCCCGAGGGCCTGCGCGTGCTGCGCGCCGCCGCGCGCCGCTTCGGCATCGCGCTGACCTTCGACGAGTTCGACTTCGCCAGCTGCGACTACTACGCCCGCCACGGCACGATGATGCCCGCCGACTGGAAGGCGCGCATCGGCGGCCACGACGCGATCTACTTCGGCGCGGTCGGCTGGCCCGCCACCGTGCCGGACCACATCTCGTTGTGGGGCTCGCTGCTGCTGTTCCGGCGAGAGTTCGACCAGTACATCAACCTGCGGCCGGTGCGGCTGATGCCCGGCGTGCCCAGCCCGCTCGCCAACCGCCAGCCCGGCGACATCGACTTCTATGTCGTGCGCGAGAACACCGAGGGCGAGTACTCGTCGGTGGGCGGAAAGATGTTTCCCGGCACCGACCGCGAGTTCGTGCTGCAGGAGTCGGTGTTCACGCGGGTCGGCGTCGACCGCGTGCTGCGCTACGCCTTCGAGCTGGCCCGCTCGCGCCCGAAGAAGCATCTCACCTCGGCGACCAAGTCCAACGGCATCTTCATCTCGATGCCCTACTGGGACGAACGGGTCGCCGAGATGGCCGCCGCCTATCCCGACGTGAAGCTCGACAAGTTCCACATCGACATCCTCACCGCCCACTTCGTGCGCAACCCGCACTGGTTCGACGTGGTGGTGGCCTCCAACCTGTTCGGCGACATCCTGTCGGACCTCGGCCCGGCCTGCACCGGCACCATCGGCATCGCGCCGTCGGCCAACATCAACCCGGAGCGGCGCTTCCCGTCGCTGTTCGAGCCGGTGCACGGCTCGGCCCCCGACATCTTCGGCCGCGGCATCGCCAACCCGATCGGCCAGATCTGGTGCGGCGCGATGATGCTGCAGCATCTGGGCTACCCGCAGGCCCACGATGCGATCCTCGCCGCGATCGAGCGCGTGACCGCGCAGGGCCCGCGTACGCCGGACATGGGCGGCAGCGCCACCACCGCGCAGGTCGGCGAGGCGATCGAGCAGGCGCTCGGCCTAGTCGATTGACAATTCTCCCTGTCAAGGGGCCCCGGCCGGTCCGATAATCCGCGGCTCCATCGAGACGGCACAGGAGTGCAGAACATGTCCAGGTCCCTGATCCGCGCGGCCTTCGCCGCGGCGCTCACGATCGCCGCGGCCGGTGCCGTGGCGCAGCAGTACCCCACCAAGCCGGTGTCGGTCGTCGTGCCCTTCGCGGCGGGCGGTCCCACCGACGTGGTCGCGCGCACGATGGCCGAGGCGATGAGCCGCGCGATGAACGGTGCCGCGATCGTGGTCGAGAACGTGGCCGGCGCCGGTGGCACCATCGGGGTCACGAAGGTCGCGCGCGCCACGCCCGATGGCTACACCGTGCTCATTCACCACATCGGCATGTCGACCGCGCCGGCGCTCTACCGCAAGCTGGCCTTCGATCCGCTCAAGGATTTCGAGTACATCGGCCTGATCAACGACGTGCCGATGACCATGCTGGTGCGCAGCGGCTTCCCGGCCTCCAGCGTCAAGGAGCTGATTCCCTACCTGAAGGCCAACGCGGCGAAGGTCTCCTTCGCCAACGCCGGGCTCGGGTCGGCCTCGCACCTGTGCGGGCTGATGTTCATGAGCACCATCGAGACCGACCTCACGACCGTCCCCTACAAGGGCACGGCGCCGGCCATGACCGACCTGATCGGCGGGCAGGTCGACATGCTGTGCGACCAGACCACCAACACCACCCAGCAGATCAAGGGTGGCAAGGTCAAGGCGCTGGCCGTCACCTCGGCCCGGCGCCTCGAGACCCTGAAGGAGCTGCCCACGATGGCCGAGGCCGGGCTGCCGGGCTTCACCGTGGGGGTCTGGCATGCGATGTACGTGCCCAAGGGCACGCCGAAGCCGGTCGTCGACAGGCTGGTGGCCGCGCTGCAGGCGGCGATCAGGGATCCCGCGGTGATCAAGCGCCACGCCGACCTCGGCGCCGAGCTTGTCTCGCCGGAACGGGCGACCCCGGAGGCGCTGCAGAAACACCTTGCCGCCGAGATCGCGCGCTGGACGCCGATCATCAAGAAGGCCGGCGTCTACGCCGACTGATGGCAGACCCGCGCGCGCTCCTCGAGCAGGCTTTCGCCGCCGCGGTGGCGGCGGCCGATCCGTTGCGGGTGCTGGCAGCGCATCTGCCGGCGCCCGCCGAGGCCGGTGTCGGCCGCACCCTCGCGGTGGGCGCGGGCAAGGCGGCCGCGAGCATGGCGCTGGCCCTCGAGCGGCACTGGCCTGCCGATGCGGCCCTCGGCGGCCTCGTGGTCACGCGCTATGCGCACGGGCTGCCCTGTCGCCGCATCGAGGTGGTCGAGGCGGGGCATCCGATGCCCGATGCGGCGGGCGAGCAGGCCGCGGCGCGCATCGCGGCGCTCGCCGCCGGGCTCGACGCGAAGGATCGGCTGATCGCGCTCGTCTCGGGCGGCGGTTCCAGCCTGCTGAGCCTGCCGGCGGCGGGCGTGCCGATGGCCGAGCTGCGTGCCGTGACCGGCGCGCTGCTCGCCAGCGGCGCGCCGATCCAGGAAATCAACGTCGTCCGCAAGCACCTCTCCCGCATCCAGGGCGGGCGCCTTGCGGCCCTGACCCGCGCCCGCGTGCTCGCGCTGGTGATCTCGGATGTTGCCGGCGACGAGCTCTCCGCGATCGCCTCCGGGCCCTGCGCACCCGATCCCAGCACCTATGCCGACGCCCTCGACGTGCTGCGCCGCTGGGACGTCGAGGCGCCCCCGGCGGTGGCCGCGCACCTGGCCCGCGGGCTGGCGGGTGATATCGACGAGACGCCCAAGCCCGGCGATCCGGTCTTCGACCGGGTCGAGCACCGGCTGGTGGCCACCGCGCACGACGCGCTGCAGGCCGCCGCGGGCGTCTTCGAGGCGGCCGGCATCCGCCCGGTGGTGCTCGGCGACACGATCACCGGCGAGGCGCGCGACGTCGCCCAGGTGCTCGGCGCGATCGCTCGCGAGATCGCGCGCCGCGACGCGCCTTTCGCGCGGCCGGTCGCGCTGCTGTCTGGCGGCGAGTGCACGGTCACGGTCCGCGGCAAGGGCCGAGGCGGCCGCTGCACCGAGTTCCTGCTGGCACTCGCCCGCGAGCTCGCGGGCGTGCCGGGTGCGTGGGCGATCGCCGCCGACACCGACGGCATCGACGGGGTCGAGGACAATGCCGGCGCGCTGCTCGCGCCCGACACGCTGGCGCGCGCCGCCGCGCTCGGGCTCGATGCGCGCCGCCGGCTCGACGACAACGACGGCCACGGATTCTTCGCGGCGCTCGGCGACCTGATCGTCACCGGGCCGACCCGCACCAACGTCAACGACTTCCGGGCGATCGTGCTGATGCCGCCCGGCTCGCCTGCCGGCGCCTGAGGGCGCTCGAGGCTCCTCCGACCGACCCCGAAGAGCGGCTCCGCCCATGACCGACACCCTCGTCCTGCGTCGCCCCGACGACTGGCATCTGCACCTGCGCGACGGCGCGGCACTGCGCGCCGTCGTCGGCGCCACCGCGCGCCAGTTCGCCCGCGCGATCGTCATGCCCAACCTGAAGCCGCCGGTCACCACGGCGGCCGCGGCGCGCGCCTACCACGGCCGCATCCTGGCCGCGCTCGCGCAGGCGCGCGCAGCGGGCGAGATCGACGACACTGCCGCCGGCTTTCAGCCGCTGATGACGCTCTACCTGACCGACAACACCCCGGCCACCGAGATCCTCGCGGCCCGCGCCGACGGGCTGGTGCACGGCGTCAAGCTCTACCCGGCAGGCGCCACCACCAACTCCGATGCCGGCGTCACCCGCATCGATCGGGTCACGGGTGCGCTGGAGGCGATGCAGCGCTGCGGCATGCCGCTGCTCGTGCACGGCGAGGTCACCGACGGCGACATCGACCTTTTCGACCGCGAGAAGGTCTTCATCGATCGCGTGATGGCCCCGCTGCGCCGCGACTTCCCGGCGCTGAAGGTGGTGTTCGAGCACATCACCACCCGCGAAGCCGCGCAGTACGTCGCCCAGGCGGGCGAGCTGACCGCCGCCACCATCACCGCCCACCACCTGCTGTACAACCGCAATGCGCTGTTCCTGGGCGGCGTGCGGCCCCACTGGTACTGCCTGCCGGTGCTCAAGCGCGAGATCCACCGCAAGGCGCTGATCGACGCGGCGACCGGCGGTCACCCGCGCTTCTTCCTGGGCACCGACAGTGCGCCGCACGCCCGCCATCTGAAGGAACACGCCTGTGGCTGCGCCGGCTGCTACACCGCCCCGCATGCGCTCGAGCTCTACGCGACCGCCTTCGAGGCCGCCGGCGCGCTCGACCGGCTCGAGGCCTTCGCCAGCCTCAACGGGCCGCGCTTCTACGGCCTGCCGCCCAACGAGGGCACGGTGAGCCTGCGCCGCGAGTCCTTCGCGATTCCCGAGGCGCTGCCCTTCGGCGACGAGTCGATCGTGCCGCTTGCCGGTGGCGAGACCCTGCCCTGGCGGCAGGTGGCCTGACCGCGGGCGTGCCGTCCCCGTTCGACGCGCCCTGGTACGCCCCCTACGCGCCCTGGCTTGCCAGCCTCGCGGGGCCGGCGCTGGCGGGGCGGTGGTCGGACTGTCGCGACGAACTGAACCGGCTGGCGCTCGCGCAGGGGCTGGTCAACGCCCGCGGCCTGCCACTGCGCTTCGCCGACCGGCTGCCCGACGACGGCCTGGCCTACGAGACCCGGATCCATGACACCGGCCTGGTCCACACCCGCGGCGACGATGGCGCCTGGCACGACCTGTTCAACGCGGTGGTGTGGCTGGCCTTCCCGCGTACCAAGGCGAGGCTGAACGCCCTGCAGGCTGCCGCGATCGCCCGCGACGGGGTCGGCTCGCGCCGCGGTGCGCTGCGCGACGCGGCCACGCTGTTCGACGAGAACGCCGCGCTGGTGGTGCTGCGCGAGCCGGCGCTGCGCGCCGCGTGGCGGGCGCACGACTGGACAGCGGTGTACGGCCCTGGCTGCGCCGCGCCCGCCTGGAAGGGCGTTCCGGTGGTCTTCGGCCATGCGCTGCTCGACAAGCTGCGCGCGCCCTACAAGGCCGTCTGCGCCCACGCCTGGCTGCTCGATGCGGCGCCCATGGCGCAGGGCGCGGGTCGGTGCCCTGACGTGGCGTCGGGGCCGGACCGCGCGGGTCCGCTCGACGCCGCGGTCGCCGCCAGCCTCGACGAGGGCCTCGCGCGCGCGGCCTTCGTGCCGCTGCCGGTGCTGGGCGTGCCCGGCTGGTGGCCGGCGAACGCGGATGCGGCTTTCTACGATGATCCCGCGGTGTTCCGGCCGCCGCCACGGCGCCGTGTACGATCCGCCTGCGCGAGGCCGGCGCCCGACCGGTCCGCTTCCGATGGAGGCATTGCCCGATGAACATCCTGATCACCGGCGGCGCCGGTTTCCTGGGCCAGCAGCTGCTGCGCGCGCTGCTCGATCGCGGCACGCTCGACGCCGGCCACGGGCCGCAGGCCATCGCCCGCATCGTCTGCTTCGACCAGACCGAGGGCGCCATCATCGATCCGCGGGTGCGCAACGTCGCGGGCAACATCGCCGATCCTTCCGCGGTGGCGGCGCTGGTGGGGCCGGACACCGCGGTGGTCGTGCATCTGGCGGCGGTCGTCAGCGGCACCGCCGAGGCCGACTTCGACCTCGGCATGCGCGTGAACCTCGACGGCACGCGCAACCTGCTCGAGGCCTGCCGCGCGGCCGGCCACCGGCCGCGGCTGCTGTTCTCGAGCTCGATCGCAGTCTTCGGCGGCGACCTGCCGCCGGTCATCACCGACGCCACCGAGGCGACCCCGCAGGGCTCCTACGGCGTCCAGAAGCGCATCGGCGAGCTGCTCGTGCAGGACTGCACCCGCAAGGGCTACATCGACGGCCGGGCGGTGCGCGTGCCCACCGTCGTGGTGCGCCCCGGCAAGCCCAACGGCGCGGCCTCGGGCTTCGCCTCGGGCATCCTGCGCGAGCCGCTCGCGGGCCAGCCCGCGCGGCTGCCGGTCGATCCGTCCACCGAGATGTGGATGGCCTCGCCGCGGGCGGTGGTACGCATGTTCCTGCGGGCCCTCGAGCTGCCCGAGAGCGCCTGGGGCTGGAACCGCGTCCTCAACCTGCCGGGGCTGGTCGCGTCGATGCACGACGAGATGGCGGCGCTGCGCCGGGTCGGCGGCGAGGCGGCCGTGGCGCTGGTGCGGCACGATCCCGACCCGGCGGTGGTCGCGCTGGTGCGCACCTGGGCGGCCCGCTTCGAGACCGCGCGTGCCCGCGCGATGGGCTTCGAGGCCGACGCCGACGTCGATGCCATCGTGCGCGCCTACGTCGAGGACAATCCCGAGGCGATCCGCCTGCGGGCCTGAGCGTCGGCGGCAGTACAATTCGTCGGGCGGAGCGGGCTGGACGATCGCCGGGGCAACCCGGAGGAAGGTCCGGACTCCTCAGGACAGGGTGCTGGCTAACGGCCAGGCGCAGCAAGCCGAAAGGCCCAACGCGACGGAAAGTGGAACAGAAAGACACCGCCGAAGCCCCTCGGGGCTGGCAAGGGTGAAATGGCGAGGTAAGAGCTCACCGCGGCGATGGCGACATCGCCGGCACGCCAAACCCCACCCGGAGCAACACCGAATAGGCACGCGATCCGGCTCGCGCCGGGCAGGGCGGTCCGCCCGAGCGTGCGGGTAGGTGGCTCGAGCGGCCGGGCAACCGGCCGCCCAGACGAATGATCGTCACGCCGGGCAACCGGCGCACAGAATCCGGCCTACAGGCCCGCTCCGCCCCCCCCTCTTTCTGTTTCGTCCGGCCCGATCCAGCCCGGTCCTGCCGCTTTCCCCACCGCGCCCCACCGTCGCCCCACCGGCATCCCTCCCGGTGGCCGGCATCGGCTCCGATCGTGCTCCCCAGGCGCCCGAGGCTCCGTCGCCCTGGCAAGGCGCTTCCCGGTAAGTCCTTGTACTGATTGGAAAAACAGGTCGCTCGCTTGACCCACCTCACTTTCCTCTCTACAGTGGGGGATCGTGTGATTTTGTGGTGAGAAGTGGGTGAGCAGGCTCAACAACGGCTGCTCGCCCCTGTGGCCATGCTCCAGGGACGTTTCGCGCTGACAATGGACTCGAAGGGCCGGCTCACCGTGCCCGCGCGTCAGCGCGACATCCTTCAGGTCCTGCACGAGGGGCGCCTCACCGTCACCCGCCATCCTGACGGCTGTCTGATGCTGCTGCCGCGCGGCACCTGGGAGCGCAAGCGCCAGGAAATCGCCGCCTGGCCCTTCTCGGCGCGCGCCTGGCAGCGCATCTTCCTGGGCAGCGCGAGCGATATCGAGATGGATGGCGCGGGTCGCATCCTGATCGCGCCCGAGCTGCGCGAGGCCGCCGGCCTGAAGGTCGAGCAGAAGGTCATGCTGGTCGGCCTGCAGCACTATTTCGAGATCTGGGATCCGAAGGTGCTGGAAGACCAGGAAAACAAGGCGATCGCGGGTGGGCTGCCCGAGGCCCTGGCCAACTTCTCCTTCCAGGGCGACGCGGGTTGAGCCCCGATGCGGCCAAGCCGGGGCATGTTCCGGTCCTGCTCGACGAAGCCGTCGATGCGCTCGCGATTCGTGCCGACGGCATCTACGTCGATGGCACCTTCGGGCGCGGTGGCCACAGCGCCGCGATCCTCCGGCGCCTGGGCCCGGCAGGCCGGCTGGTGGCCCTCGATCGCGACCCCGAGGCGGTCGCGGCGGCGCGCAGCTGGCTCGGCGAGCATCCGGATGACCGGGTGTCGATCGATCACGCCCGCTTCTCGGCGCTGGCGCAGGTGGCGGCCGAGCGCGGTCACGAGCGCGTCGACGGCGTGCTGCTCGATCTCGGCGTCTCGTCGCCGCAACTCGACGACGCGTCGCGCGGCTTCAGTTTCCGGGCCGACGGCCCGCTCGACATGCGCATGGACCCGGGTTCGGGCCAGAGCGCCCGGCAATGGCTGCTGACGGCCAGCGAACAGGCGATCGCCGAGGTGGTGAGGGACTATGGGGAAGAACGGTTTGCTGTTCCGATTGCAAAGGCGATTGCTGCTCGCCGCCGGCACGCCGGTGACGCCGCGCTTCGCACCACCGGCGAGCTTGCCGGCCTCGTGGCGGGCGTCGTCCGCAGCCGTCGCGCGAAGCCGCAGGCGGGCAAGGACCCGGCCACCCGCACCTTTCAGGCTGTACGGATTCACGTCAATGCCGAGCTCGAGGAACTCGAGGGCGGGCTGAATGCGGCACTCGCCTGTCTGCGACCCGGGGGCCGTCTGGCGGTGATCAGCTTCCACTCGCTCGAGGACCGCATGGTCAAGCGCTTCATCGCCCGCGAGAGCGGTCGCGACGCGCCCCGCGACCCGGTGCGCGGCGGCCTCGCGCCGGGGGTGCGTCTGCGCCTGCGGGCGCTTGCCCGCGTGCTGCCCTCGCCGGCCGAGTGCGAGACCAACCCGCGCGCCCGCTCGGCCGTGCTGCGGGTGGCCGAGCGGCTTGCTGATGCGGAGG
>JBIIHU010000125.1:0-10315 GCA_044235405.1 Burkholderiaceae bacterium | reverse complement strand
ACCCTTCGCGGCCCGCGAACCGGTGTGGGTGCTGAAGACGCCCAGCCTGCCGCTGACCATCCGGCCGCCGGTCGCGTCGCCGGCCAGCTGAACGCCTGCCTTCGATCGCCGACATCGCGGTCTACCCGTGCATCGAGGCGGTACCGGATGCGACGGTCGACCTGCGGGCCGGGTCCGCATCGCCGCGAACCCTGCGTGCCACCGTGCTCGCGCGCACCGCGCGGGTGCGTCCACCCTGCCGCGGTGCGCGTGCCGCCCTGTGCCGGTGACACGTCAGGGTACCCGGGCCGACGTCGCATCGCGGTGTCGATCGTTGCGTTCACAAAGAGTTCACATTGCGCGGTGCGCCACGCCGTGCGCCGCCGAGCTCGTCCGGAAGTGGTCGCCGTCAAGTCGCGTCCGGCGCTGGCACGCGCCTTGCTAAACAGCAGTCATCCCTCCAAGGAGTGCCTTCATGTCGAACGTCTTCCGCCCCTACGACGCGTATCGCCGATTCGGTCACGCCTGCGCGCGCTGCGGCAGCGTGCACGCCGACGGCGACAATCCACACCCCGCCGAGGCCTCCGCCGACGCTGCGCCGGTCGGCATCGAGAAGCTCTCGAACGACGTCGTCGAGACCGCGCTGGTACGCGCGCTGTTCCCGAACGACGCGCTGCGCCGGCGCTTCCTGCGCGCGGTCGGCGCGAACACCGCGCGCGCGGCGATCGCGTCGGTGCTGCCGCTGGGCGCGATGCAGGCGATGGCCCAGGACAAGGGCAAGCTCGAGAAGACCGAGCTGAAGATCGGCTTCATCCCGATCACCTGCGCGACGCCGCTGATCATGGCCGACCCGCTGGGCTTCTACAAGCGGCAGGGGCTGACCGTGTCGCTGCAGAAGACCGCGGGCTGGGCGCTGGTGCGCGACCGGATGATCAATCGCGAGTACGACGCCTCGCATTTCCTGTCGCCGATGCCGGTGGCGATCTCGATGGGCCTCGGCTCGGTCGCCACGCCGATGCGGGTCGCCACCGTGCAGAACATCAACGGCCAGGCGATCACGCTGAGCGTCAAGCACAAGGACAAGCGCGACCCGAAGCAGTGGAAGGGCTTCCGCTTCGCGATTCCCTTCGAGTACTCGATCCACAACTTCCTGCTGCGCTACTACCTGGCCGAGAACGGTCTCGACCCCGACAAGGACGTGCAGCTTCGCGTGACGCCGCCGGCCGAGATGGTGGCCAACCTGCGAGCCGGCAACATCGATGGCTTCCTCGGCCCCGATCCCTTCAACCAGCGGGCGGTCTTCGACGAGGTGGGCTTCATTCACATCCTGTCCAAGGAGATCTGGGACGGGCACCCGTGCTGCGCGTTCGGCACGTCGGAAGCCTTCATCAAGGAGAACCCGAACACCTTCGCGGCGCTGTATCGGGCCGTGCTCGAGTCGGCCGCGATGGCGCGCGACCCGAAGAACCGGCCGTTGATCGCGAAGGTGATCTCGCCGGCGGCCTACCTGAACCAGCCCGAGACCATCGTCGAGCAGGTGCTGACCGGTCGCTTCGCCGACGGGCTGGGCGGCGTGAAGAACGAGCCGAACCGCACCGACTTCGACCCGATCCCCTGGTACTCGATGGCGGTGTGGATGCTGACGCAGATGAAGCGGTGGGGCTACGTGAAGGGCGACGTCGCGTACAAGGACATCGCCGAGCAGGTGTTCCTGCTGACCGACGCGCGCAAGCGGATGAAGGAGCTCGACCAGAAGGCGCCCGACGGCGGCTACCGGAAGTTCAAGGTGATGGGCAAGGAATTCGATCCGATGCAGCCGCAGAAGTACGTCGACTCTTTCGCGATCCGGCGCAGCTGACGGTCGCTCGCCGACGGAGATATCGATGACGACGCAACGATCGCTTAATCTTCGCGCGGCGGCGCTGTCGCTGCTGCTGCTCGTCGTGCTGATGGGGGCGTGGCACCTGGCCACGGCGCCTTCGGGCGCGGCCGGCGCCGCCGCCGCGCAGAACGACGAGTACGCGAAGCTGATGGGCAAGGTGTCGGCGGCGCCGAAGAGCGACGGCCTGCCGACGCTGGCGCAGATGGCCGAGGCCGCGGGCCGGCACCTGTCGGCGCCGTTCTATGACAACGGGCCCAACGACAAGGGCATCGGCATCCAGCTCGGCCATTCGCTCGCCCGCGTCGGCGCCGGCTTCGTGCTGGCCGCGCTGGTCGCGATCCCGCTCGGCTTCCTGATCGGCATGTCGCCGCTGCTGTACCGGGCACTGAACCCGTTCATCCAGGTGCTCAAGCCGATCTCGCCGCTCGCCTGGATGCCGATCGCGCTGTACACGATCAAGGACTCGTCGGCCTCCGGCATCTTCGTGATCTTCATCTGCTCGATCTGGCCGATGCTGATCAACACCGCGTTCGGCGTGGCGTCTGTGCGGCGCGAGTGGGTCAACGTCGCGCGCACGCTCGAGGTGGGTGCGTTGCGCCGCTCGTTCGAGGTGATCCTGCCGGCGGCCGCACCGACGATCCTCACCGGCATGCGGATCTCGATGGGCATCGCATGGCTGGTGATCGTCGCGGCCGAGATGCTGGTCGGCGGTACCGGCGTGGGTTACTTCGTCTGGAACGAATGGAACAACCTGTCGCTGACCAACGTGATCTTCGCGATCCTTCTGATCGGCGTCGTCGGCATGCTGCTCGATCTCGCATTCGCGAGATTGCAGGCCGCGGTCACCTGGAAGGAATGAATCGATGGCCACCCCGTTCCTGCGCGTCGAGGCGCTCGCCAAGACCTTCGCCACCGCCGGCGGCGACCTCACGGTCTTCGACAAGGTCGACTTCGGCATCGAGCGCGGCGAGTTCGTCTGCATCATCGGCCACTCGGGCTGCGGCAAGACCACGATCCTGAACGTGCTGGCCGGCCTCGAGCAGCCGAGCTCGGGCTATGTGTTCATGGACGGCCGGGAGGTGTCCGGGCCGGGCCTCGAGCGCGGCGTCGTGTTCCAGGGCCACGCGCTGATGCCCTGGCTCAGCGTGCTCGGCAACGTCGGCTTCGCGATCCGCTCGCGCTGGCCGCAGTGGAGCCGCGCGCAGGTCGACGCGCATGCGCGTCGCTTCATCGCGATGGTGGGTCTTGCCGGTGCCGAACACAAGAAGCCGGCCGAGCTGTCGGGCGGCATGAAGCAGCGCGTCGGGATCGCGCGCGCCTTCGCGATCGAGCCCAAGATGCTGCTGCTCGACGAGCCCTTCGGCGCGCTAGATGCGCTGACGCGCGGTGTGATCCAGGACGAACTGCTGAAGATCGTGCAGGCCACGCAGCAGACGGTGTTCATGATCACGCACGACGTCGACGAGGCGATCCTGCTGGCCGATCGGATCCTGCTGATGAGCAACGGCCCCAACGCGCGGATCGCCGAGGTCGTCCGCAACACGATGCCGCGCGACCGCACGCGGCTCACGATCCACCACGACCCGCAGTTCTATCGCATCCGCAACCATCTGGTCGACTTCCTCGTGCACCGCTCCAAGCTGATCCAGCAGGGTGGTGTCGACACCGCGTCGGGCGTCTCGGGCGGCCCGCGCGAGGTGTCGCCCGGCCTCGAGACCGACGTCGCCGAGCCCGAGCCGGCCGTGGCGCCGGCCCCCCGCCTGCACGCGGTGCGCTGACGGCTTTCATCGCTTTCCCCGCTTCTCCCGATCACCCCGATCACACAGAACCACTCAACGGAGCAACAGCATCATGGATCGCACCGACGTCACCCGCCGGATCGTCGAAACCAAAGTCCGCAAGGGCATCAAGTGGGCCGACGTGGCCAAGGCCGTCGGCGAGAGCAAGGAGTGGGTCACCGCCGGCTGCCTGGGCCAGATGACCTTCACCGCGGCGCAGGCCGCGAAGGTGGGGGAGATCTTCGAGCTCACCGAGGACGAGATCGCCTGGCTGCAGGTCGTGCCCTACAAGGGCTCGCTGCCCACCGCCGTGCCCACCGACCCGCTGATCTATCGCTGGTACGAGATCGTCAGCGTCTACGGCACCACCGTGAAGGAGCTGATCCACGAGGAGTTCGGCGACGGCATCATGTCGGCGATCGACTTCTCGATGGACATCACCCGCGAGCCCGATCCCAAGGGCGACCGCGTCAACGTGGTCATGAGCGGCAAGTTCCTGCCCTACAAGACCTACTGAGCGCGGCTGGAGCCCCCGGGCTGGCGCATCAGTCCGGCCTCGCGGATCAGGCCATCGAGGATCGCTGTCGGGTCAGTATGCTCGCGCACCGCGCGGCGCTCGCCGGCGCGCGATCGCAGCCGCGCGGCCAGTCGCGCGAAGGGCTGGCCCGAGAGGTAGTGCGACAGCGTGGTGTGGCCGCGCAGGATGCGGAGCACGCGCTCGGCGTAGCCCTGCGTGCCTGCCGCCGGATCGACCGGCTGCCCGGCGGTCGCCGTGACTTCGGCGCTGCCCGCGCCGTGCGTCGATGCGGCGGCCGCGTCGTCGCGTCGGAAGATCACCTGGATGTTGCCGCCGTCGCTGCTCGTCCAGGTGGACACCGGCGTCAGACCGGCCTGCAGGCCCAGGCGCGACAGCGTCGGCAGCCCCCAGGTGCTGAGGTGCGCCTTGTGAAAGGTGTGCGCGGGCGCCTGGCAGGTGGCCTCGACATTGGGCACCTCGACCACCAGGTGCCCGCCGGGCGCGAGCCAGTCGTGCAGCGTGCGCGCCACCGCGGTGGGTTCGGCCAGGTGCTCGAGCACGTGGTAGATCGTGATCAGCTCGAAGCCGCCCTCGATGCCGTTGCCGCGCTCGACGAAGCCCTGGCGCACCGGCAGCCCGAGGCGCTCGCGCGCGTGGCCCGCGTAGCCCTGATTCGGCTCCAGCCCCTCGGCGCGGGCGCCCGCGGCATGGATCAGCATGTAGAGCATCTCGCCGCCGCCGCTGCCCACGTCGAGGGTTCGCGGCCGCCCGGCCAGCAGGTGCCCGATTCGCGACAGGCGGTCGAGGGCGACGCGCCCGGCTCGCAGCACATGGTGGGGGCGCGGCTCGACCACGCCCTTGTAGTCGATGCGGTACGCGTGTTCGTACCAGGCGTCGAGGTCGGTGCGCGAGGGCGGGGGGTCGACATGGACCAGCCCGCAGTCCTGGCACAACACGTTGCGCAGCGGGCGACCGTCGCGGTCGCGATCGGACACCTGCAGGCTGTTGCGGCTGCCGCACAGCGGGCAGCCAGGTGAATGGGTCATCGCGTAGCTCCGTGCGAGGACCGCAAGCATAGCCGGGCCGGACGTCGCCTGCGCCGGACGGCCCCGCGGGCGACCCGGCCGCGATCGCCGGGACCGGTCGCGCGGCGGTGCGTCAGCCGTGCAGCGGTACGCCCTGCACCGTGATCCGGTGCATCACGCGGCGGTGGCCGTGGTAGTCGTTCAGTGCGTAGTGCCAGGTCGCGCGGTTGTCCCAGAAGGCCATCGAACCGGCCCGCCAGTCGAAGCGGCAAGAGAACTCCGGGCGCGAGGCATGCTCGTAGAGCATCTGCAGCAGCGGCTCGCTCTCGGCCTTCGTCCAGCCTTCGAAGTGGGTCGTGAACGCCTGGTTGACGTAGAGCGTGCGCCGTCCGGTGTCCGGGTGGCGGATGACCACCGGGTGCACCACGTCCTGCGTGGCGGCAGACTGGTTGCCGATGCGATCGCCGGTGTCGGCGCGCGCGGCATAGCCCGCCTTCTCGCCGAACACATGGCGCGACGAATGCACCGCGCGAAGGCCTTCGAGGGTGCGCTGCAGCCCCGGCGACAGCGCCTCGAAGGCGGCCGCCATGTTCGCGAACAGCGTGTCGCCGCCGGCCGGCGGGACCTCGCGCGCCAGCAGCAGCGAGCCCATCGCGGGGGCCTCGTCGTAGCTGTGATCGGTGTGCCAGCCGCCGCCGATGTTGCTGCGCTGCTCGGGCTCCTTGCGCACCTCGGCGATCTCGGGATGGCCCGCCACCGGCTTGAAGAAGCGGTTGATGTCGATCGGTGCCCAGCGCCGGGCGAAGGCGATGTGCTGCTCGGGGGTGAGGTGCTGGTCGCGAAAGAAGATCACGCCGTGGTCGTGGAAGGCCTGGCGGATCACGCCGAAGGCCTCGTCGGAGAGCGGCTGCGACAGATCGACGCCGCCGATGAGGGCGCCCACGGCGGGCGAGAAGGGAGTCACTTCGATCGCGGCAACGGCGGGCATGGCGATTCCTCGGCGGGACGGGGGCGAAGTCGAGACTCTAGCGCGCCGCGCGCCGCGGCCTTTCGCGGGCGGCGTCGCAACGAGACGATCGGGACCCGCACCCCGCGGTCGACACCGGCGCAACCGACACGATGCGCGTCGACACCCCCAGGGGCGCATGCCATGATCGATCGCGAGCGCCCGCAGCCGACGGGCGCCGCCCACCCCACCGCCGCATGTCGCAGGAGACCGAGATGCCCCTGGATACCCCCCGTCGACGCCTCGTCCTGGCCGCCGCCGCCTCCGGGCTGGCCGCCGCCGCGCCCGTCACCCGCGCCCAGTCCGCCGCATGGCCCGGCGGCAAGCCGATCCGCATCCTCGTGGGCTTTCCGCCCGGGGGGACCAGCGATCCCTACGCGCGCATGCTGGGCGAGCATGTATCGCAGAAGCTGGGCGTTCCGGTGATCGTCGAGAACCGCCCCGGTGCGAGCGGCTTCATCTCCCTGGAAGCCCTTGCCCGGGCGCCGGCCGACGGCCATACCATCGGTGTGACCACCTCCACCTCGGTATGGGGCAGCCGTGCGCTCTACCGCAAGCTGCCCTTCGATGCCGATCGCGACTTCGTCCCGATCTCGTGGCTGCCGGTCGGTCCGCTGCTGATTGCGGTGCCCTCGGCGCTGCCTGTCAACTCGGTCAAGGAGCTGCTCGACTACGCGAAGACCAAGCCGGTGTCGATGGCGAGTTACAACGTCGGCTCGGTGCCACAGATGGTCGCTGCCGAGTTCAACAACCGCTTCGGACTGAACATCAACACCATCCAGTACAAGGGTGAGGGCCCGATGTGGCTCGACGTCGCTGGTGGGATCATCCAGGTTGGCGTCGGCAGCTACGTGGCGATGGCACCGCATCTGCAGCGCGGCACGGTCAAGGTGCTGGCATCGCTGGGTGCCGAAAAGAATCCGAAGCTCCCGAACGTCAGGTCGATGGTCTCGCAGGGTTTCGATGCGCCGATCTTCCGGCTCGATGGTGGTCTGATCATGCTTGGCCCGGCGGCGATTCCGGCCGATATCGTCAAGCGCCTTGGCGATCTCTTCGTCGAGGCCTCGGACTCGCCCAAGGGCATGGCGCTCAAGGAGGCGTTCGCGATCGATGCCCGGCCCTCGACCGCCGCGGAGATGCAGCGGCGCTGGCGCGAGGACAGCCCCGCGTGGATCAAGGTCACCGAGGCGTTGAACATCAAGATCGACTGATCGCGCACGGCCGCTACCCGTCAGCCGCCGCCGGCGGGCTGGTCGATGGTTGCCCCCGCCCGCCGCGGCCCGCGCGTGACGGCGGCCCCGGCTTGTGGTCTCATCAAGGGTTTTGCGACCGGAGATTCGACCAGTGACCAGGGGACTGACCACCACCGTGCTGCACGCCGACCGGGCCCAGCCCATCGAGCACGGGGCGGTCCACAAGCCGATGCATGCCGCGGTGGCTTTCGGCTACGCGTCGTCGCGCGACCTCGCCGCCGTCTTCCAGGGCGAAAAGCCCGGCCACGTCTACGGCCGCCAGGGTAACCCCACGACCGCCGCGCTCGAGGCCAAGGTCTCGCTGATGGAACAGGCCGTCGGCACGGTGTGCTTTTCCACCGGCATGGCCGCGATCGCCTCGATGATGGTCGCGCTGCTGCGCCGTGGCGACCACGTGGTCTCCAGTCAGTTCCTGTTCGGCAACACCAACAGCCTGCTGCAGACGCTGGCGGGCATCGGCGTGGAGGTCACGCTGGCCGACGCGACCGACGCTCGCGCGATCGAGGCCGCGCTGCGGCCCGAGACCCGCATCGTCTTCGTCGAGACCATCGCCAATCCGGCCACGCAGGTGGCCGACCTCGAGGGCATCGGCGCGCTGTGCCGCGCGCGCGGCCTCGTCTACGTGGTCGACAACACGATGACTTCGCCGTGGCTGTTCCTGCCGCGCAGCGTGGGCGCGTCGCTGTCGGTGAACTCGCTGACCAAGTGGATCGGCGGGCACGGCAACGCGCTGGGCGGGGCGGTGTCCGACACCGGCCTGTTCGACTGGTCGACCTATCCCAACATCGCCGCGCCCTACCGCAAGGGCAACCCGGGCAACTGGGGCCTGCAGCAGATCCGCAAGAAGGGCCTGCGCGACATCGGCGCGACGCTGTCGGCCGAGCACGCGCACCGGCTTGCCACCGGCGCCGAGACCCTGGCGCTTCGCATGGAGCGGGCCTGCGGCAACGCGATGCGGCTGGCGCAGTGGCTGCAGGCGCAGCCCGGCGTGGCACGGGTGGCCTATCCGGGGCTGGCTTCCCACCCGCAGCACGCGCGTGCGGCGTCGCTGTTCCGGCACTTCGGCGGGCTGCTCTCGTTCGAGTTGCGCGAGGGCATCGACTGTTTCGACTTTCTCGATGCGCTGCAGGTGGTCATCAAGTCGAGCCATCTGGGCGACACCCGTACGCTGTCGATCCCGGTGTCGCACACCATCTTCTTCGAGATGGGCGCCGAGCAGCGCGCCCGGATGGGCATCGCCGAGTCGCTGATCCGGCTGTCGGTGGGCATCGAGGACTACGACGACCTGCAGGCCGACTTCGCGCAGGCGCTCGCCCGCGTGGGCGCCTGAGCCAGGGTCGGGTCCCACCCCCGCGGCGCGGCGCAGTCATGAGCGGCACGGGCTCGTACGACCGGCCTGCGGGTGCCGCGGGTGCCGCGAGACAGCCTGCGCTGGTGCTGCGCTGCGCGCTGGGCGAGTGCTCGCTGGGCACCGTGCTGGCCGCGCGCACGCCTCGTGGGCTGCGGGCGCTGTGGCTGGGCGACGACCCGGAGGTCACGCTCGAGACGCTGCGCGCGCGCTGGCCGCGGGCCGAGTTCGTCATCGATCCCGACGAAGCGAGCCGCACGCTGATGGCGCGGCTGCTGCCGGCGCTCGAGCAGCCGGCGAAGGCCCCGCAGCAGCTTGCGGACCTGCCGCTGGACGTACCTGGAACGCCCCTTCAGCAGCGGGTATGGCAGGCGCTTCGCGGGCTGCCGCCGGGGGCGCCGGTGAGCTACGCCGAGCTGGCCCGCCGGCTCGGCATGCCGCGCGCGGTCCGGGCGGTGGCCGGCGCGATCGCCGCCAACCCGCTGGCGGTCATCGTCCCGTGCCATCGGGTGGTCCGCGGCGACGGCAGCCTGGCGGGCTTTCGCTGGGGCATCGAACGCAAGCGCGAGCTGCTGCGCCGCGAGGCGCTGGCGGCGGGCCGCGCGACATGAGCCGCCTCACCCGCGAGCTGGTCGAGGCGGTGCATCCCGGTCCGATCGATGATCCCGGCGAGGCCGTGGAGCTGGCCACCGAGGAGGAACTCGTCGCCTCGTTAGCTGCCTTCATGGCGCAGCGACCCGGTCGTGGCCCGGTGTGGGTCTTCGCCTATGGCTCGCTGATGTGGAAGCCGGAGGTGCCGGTGCTCGAGAAGCGCCGCGCGGTGCTGCACGGCTGGCATCGGCGCTTCTGCATGTGGCAGTGGCGCCATCGCGCCACGCGCGAGCGTCCCAACCTGATGCTCGCGCTGGATCGCGGCGGTTGCTGCCACGGCATGGTGCTGCGCCTGCCGGGGCGCGACGTGCACGCGCTGATGGACAAGTTGTGGCGGCGCGAGATGATCGGCCGCGGCTATCACGCCCGCTGGGTGCGTGTGGCCACGCCCACCGGGCCCGTCATGGCCGTGGCCTTCGTGGTGCGCCGCGAGGGGCTGCGCTACGCCGGCCGCCTGCCCGACGAGCAGGTGGCCGACTACATGGCGCGCGCCTGCGGCTACGCCGGCTCGGCCGCCGAGTACCTGCTCAACACCTGGGAGATGGCCGAGCAGCACGGCCTGGGCGACGCCTACCTGCGCCGCATGCAGGCGCTGGTGGCGGCGCGGCTGCGCGGGATGTGCGCCAGTGGCTCGGCGGACGATCGGCCCCCCGGCCCCCGTCGCGATCCCGGTGCCTGACCGACGCTCTGATCCCGGACATCCACCATGCAACCCGACCCGATACCGCCGTTCGTCCTCGAGCCCCTGCGCGGCTGGCGCGAGCATCCGCCCGAGGCGATGCTGCGGCGCGCGGGCGAGTTCCATGCCGACATCGCGCGCCGGCGCACGGTGCGCGATTTCGACAGCCGGCCGGTGCCGCGCGAGGTGATCGAGCA
>JBIIHU010000374.1:0-3139 GCA_044235405.1 Burkholderiaceae bacterium | reverse complement strand
CGGGCCTTCGAGGTGCCGGGGAACGTGGCCGTGTGCCTGCATCGGTCGACCTGGCATGCCGGGCCCTTCTTCGAGGCGCCCACGCAAGACTTCTTCAACCTCGAGCTTGCCGACACCAACCAGGTCGATCACCACAACTGCCTGCTCGACCAGCGTTTCGGCCTGGCCTTCCGGTTCGCGGCATGAGTGGCGCGCCGATCGGCGCAGCACCCTTGCGCCGACACGGCCGCTACGACGACTCCCCCATCGTCGAGCGGCCGGTCTACGACTGGCCGAACGGCTGCCGTCTGGCGGTCTACATCGCGGTCAATCTCGAGGCCTTCCCCTTCGGCGAAGGGCTGGGTCCCGACCTCAACCCCCGCCAGCCGGAACCCGATATCGTCAACCATGCCTGGCGCGACTGGGGGAACCGGGTGGGCGTGTGGAATCTCCTTGAAGCCCTCGACGAATACCGGCTCCCGGCCGCCGCCCTGATGAACACCGCCATCTACGACCTGCACCCGGCCATCGCCCGCGCGGTGCGTGCGCGCGGCGATGAGGTGGTGGGTCATGGCCGCACCAACGCCGAGCGACAGTGCGACATGACCGTGCAGCAGGAGGCCGAGATGGTGCGGCAGTGCGTGGCGCGCATCCGGACCGAGGAGGGGGCCGCGCCGCGGGGCTGGCTCGGCCCGTGGGTCAACGAAAGCATGGCCACGCCCGAGTTGCTGGCCGAGGCCGGTTTCACCTATCTGCTCGACTGGCCCTGCGACGACCAGCCGATATGGCTGCGCACCGACGCCGGACGGCTGCTGGCGGTGCCCTACGCGCGGCCGACCAACGACATCGCTGCGCTGCATGGGGCGAAGCTCGCGCCTCGCGCCTGGGTCGAGACGCTGTTCGACGCTTTCGACGAGATGCTCGAGGGTTCGAGGCGACGGCCGCTGGTCTTCAACCTGAGCCTGCACCCCTACCTGATCGGTCATGCCTTCCGGATGCGGCCGTTCCGGCGCTTCCTCGCGCACCTGGCGGCGCATCGCGATAGGATCTGGCTGACTCGGCCGGGCGATATCGCCCGGCACGTGGCCGGGCTGCCGGTCGGATTCGTGCGCTGAGGGCAGCCGGCTGCAGCCGGTCGGGATGAGCCCGGCCGGGCGCTGCGGCGTGATGGCGCGCGTCAGCCAGGTACGACGCTGGCGACCGCCGCGGGGGCGAGTTCGTGGTGTTCCTGCGCCATGAATTCCTCGAAAACCCGATCGGCATCGCTCAGGAAGAGCTGGCGCGTGATGCCCGAGATGATTCGCGGTGCGGTATAGCGGATGTTGCTGTTGGAGGCCGAGCTCGGCCCGAGGCTGAGCGTGGCGCCGCGAAAGATCGCGAACAGCCTCGACGCCCACGGGGCGCTGCCAGGGCTGCGCTCGGTGAAGGCGCCCCAGCGATCGAGGTAGGGAAAGGCGGCAAGTCGCGGGTCGTCCTCGCCGACGGGTGGCTGGAAGCGATCGCCCCAGAGTGCCAGGCCGGGCAGCAGGGGTGCCAGCTCGGGCCGCTGGCGCAGGTCCACCGAGATGCCCGTGCCCGCGATCAGAAAGTCGTAAGTGAGGGTGCCCGATGGCGTGACCACGTGGATGCCATCGTCCGCCGGGGTCACCTCGAGCCAGGGCGTGGCTGCTCGCAAGCGAAAGCCCGGCATCTCGACCGCGCGGCGAAAGGTCGGTTCCGGGGGCGGCTGGCTGATGTCATACAGGCGCTTGAGGTAGCGCCAGCGCTGCAGATCGGGCAGTTCGGGGTAGTGAGCGAGAAAGCCCGCGAACTCCATCCAGCGTCGCGGGTTGGACAGCGGCAGGCTGGGCCGGCGAAAGCACAACTCCGCACTGACCGCGCCGGCATCCAGCGCGGCGGCCGCATTGTCGAAGCTCGAGGCACCTGCCCCCAGGATGCCCACCCGCTTCCCCGCGAGATTCGTGAAGTCGATCGGATCGTTGGTGTGCGCCCACCGGTCCGCCGGCAGGGCATCGCGGATGAAGTCCGGCACTACCCGGCCGCCACTGCCTTCGGCGCCGGTGGCGAGTACCACCGTGCGCGCGAGCCAGGTCTGGCTCGTGCCCGGTGCGCGCACCTCGAGTTCGAAGAGTCCGTCGTCTCGAGGGGCGATACGCGTGACGCGCGAGGATGGTCGCACGTCGATGCCCGTGACCTCGCGGTGCCAGTTCAGGTAAGCCTGCCAGTCGGGCCGCGAGATGCGAAACAGTCGCTCCCAGCCTTCCGCGCCGTGCATCGCCTCGTAGAAGGCGCGGAAGGTGAGGCTGCCAATGCCGAGGTCCGGACCGGTGAGGTCTTTCGGCGTGCGCAGCATGATCATCCGTGCGAAGGTCATCCACGGGCCGGCGAGCCCCGGTGGGTTGGCGTCGAAGACCACGACGCGGTCGACCCGCTCGCGCTGCAGGCCGAAGGCGAGGCTCTGCCCGAACTGGCCGCCGCCGACGATCGCGCAGTTCAGGACATCCGGGCCGCCCTCCGAGGGTCGCACCCATGCCTTGGCCGGATAAGACAGACAGATCAGGTCGTGATCGATGCGCGACTTCAGCGCGGCGAGTTCGGCGGGGAGCGGGGCATCAGTCATGGTCGGCGCAGTCGGATGGCGGAGACGCTCGATCACGCAAGAGCCATGCCACGGAATGCTCCGAGGGTGGTCATGGCACGAGACTTGCAAAGACGGTCGTCCATGCACCTGGCGCCGTCAAAGAACCCCTATCGCTACCCCGGCAGCACCGATGCTGCTGCCCTGGGCGAGTGGTACGACAACAACCGCCTGCCACGTAACCAGGCCGACCTGAAGACTCTGCAGGCGCTCAGCGCCGAGGTCTTCGCGGAGACCGGCCTCGCGGCCACCCGGCGCGATCTCGGGCCGGGCGAGCACGACGGTATCGACCTGATCCTGCCTGCGGGAGCGGTCGGGCGGGTGCCGGCGCTGATCTTCGTGCACGGCGGGCGCTGGCAGCTCAACACCAGCCGCGAGACCGCCTTCTGGGCGCGCGCCTGCGCGCAGCACGGCGTGGCTTTCGTCGGGCTGAACTTTCCGCCGCTCTCGCAGGCTCGCCTGCCCGCAATGATCGACGCGGTGGCCGCTGCCGTGTCCCGGGTGGTGGCGCAGGCACCGGCG
>JBIIHU010000124.1:0-10342 GCA_044235405.1 Burkholderiaceae bacterium | reverse complement strand
CTGCAGGGCTGCCTGTCGTGCCTGCACCGGCTGCTCGAGGCGGTGCAGCGCGACGCGCCCGGCGCGCCGCTGTGGTTCTGCGGCGACCTCGTCAACCGCGGGCCCGCGTCGCTCGAGACGCTGCGCTTCGTGCGCTCGCTCGGCTCGCGCGCGGTCACGGTGCTCGGCAACCATGACCTTCATCTGCTCGCGGTGGCCTGGGGCATCCGCCGCGCGCACCGCTCCGACACGCTCGACGAGATCCTCGCGGCACCCGACCGCGTCGAGCTGCTCGACTGGTTGCGCACGCAACCACTTGCGCACCTGGCGCACGATCACCTGCTGGTGCATGCCGGCGTGCTGCCGGGCTGGGACGGCGCGCAGGTGCTGGCGCTGGCCGCCGAGGTGCAGGCCGCGCTCGGCGGCGATCGGCCCGGCGAGTTCCTGGCCTCGATGTACGGCAACGAGCCCACCGCCTGGGACGACGGGCTGCGCGGCGCCGAGCGGCTGCGCGTCGTGGTCAATGCGCTGACGCGGCTGCGCTTCTGCACGCCCGAGGGCACGATGGAATTCGCCACCAAGGACGCGGCCGACGCCGCGCCGCCCGGCCACCTGCCGTGGTTCCGCGCGCCCGGGCGCCGCACCGCGGGGCTCACGGTGGTGTTCGGGCACTGGTCGCAGCTCGGGCTGATGCAGTTGCCGGGCCTGCTCGCGCTCGACACCGGCTGCGTCTGGGGCCGTCAGCTCACGGCCGTGCAGCTCGCCACCGACCCGGCGCTACGCCGGGTGTGGCAGGTGGGGTGCGGCTGAGGGGGGCGCCGCGCTTAACCCGGCTGCAGCACGTGGATCGTGCGGCTCGCGATGTGCTCGCGGGTGCGGGCCGCGTAGGCCGCCATGTGAGGCGCCGCGGCGTGCGCGCGCAGCGCGTCCATGCTCGCCCACTTCTCGATCACGACGAAGGTGTCGGGGCCGAGCGCGGCGTGGTTCGGCGAAAGGCCGTCGGCATCGATGGCCGGCCCGTACTCGATGCAGCCCTCCTCGGCGTGCACCGCCGGCATGTTGGCGCGGAAAGCCTCGAGCACGGTGCTGCGCAGGCCGGGTTTCGTGGTGATGATGGCAAGGACGTGGATCATCGAAGCTCCTGGAGGATGAGGGGACGCGCCGCGGCTCAGTGGACCGCGCGCTGCTGGCCGTCCCAGTAGCGCGCGCGGATGGCCTTCTTGTCGAGCTTGCCCAGGCCGGTGACCGGCAGCGCGTCGACGAACTCGAGGCTCTTGGGGGTCTGCACCGCGCCCTTGGCATCGCGCACCCAGCCGATCAGTTCCTCGGCACCGACCTGCGCGCCCGGCTTGAGCACGACCAGCGCCTTGACCGCCTCGCCCCACTTCGGGTCGGGCACGCCGATCACGGCGGCGCTCGCCACCGCGGGGTGCGCGGTGAGGGCGTCTTCGACCTCGCGCGGGTACACGTTGAAGCCGCCGCTGATGATCATGTCCTTGCTGCGGTCGACGATGTAGAGAAAACCGTCGGCGTCGCGCCGGGCTAGGTCGCCGGTGTAGAGCCAGCCATGGCGCAGCGCCCGCGCGCTCTCCTCGGGCTTGTTCCAGTAGCCCTCCATCACCAGCGGCCCGCGCACGCAGATCTCGCCGACCTCGCCCTCGGGCACCTCGCGACCCTCGTCATCGAGCAGCTTCACCTGGATGTTGCCGATCGGCCGCCCGCAGGAGGCGAGCCGGTGCGGGAACCGCTCGGGGTCGTGGTCGATCGTGCGCAGCACGGTGACCGTGTTGGGCGCCTCCGACTGCGCGTACAGCTGCATGAACACCGGCCCGAAGACCTTCATCGCCTCGGTCAGGCGCGCGGGCGACATCGGCGAAGCGCCGTAGATCACCAGCTGCAGGCTGCTGAAGTCGGACTCGCGCAGCCCCGGGTGGTCGAGCAGCACGTAGATCATCGTCGGCACGAGGAAGGTGCAGGTGATGCGGTGGCGCTCGACCAGATCCAGGAAGCGCTGCGCGTCGAAGCCCTTGCTCATCACGAAGGTGCCCGAGCGCAGCAGCACCGCGAGGATCATCGCGCCGGCCGCGTGCGTGATCGGCGTCATCGCCAGCATGCGCACCTCGCGCGGCCACTCCCATTCGGCGAGCTCGGCCATCACCATCGCGACCTGCACGCGATGCGTGTGGATCACGCCCTTGGGCTTGCCGGTGGTGCCGCCGGTATAGATGAGCACGCAGACATCGTCGACCGAGGCCTGCGGCACCAGCGGCGCCGGCTCGCAGGCCTGCGCCGCCGCGAGGATGTCGTCGCCGAAGTCGTTGGTCCCCAGCCCCAGCACCTGCCGCAGGCCCGGCAGCCGCTCGCGCAGGCGCTTCGCGCGCTCGCCGAACATCGGCGGATCGACCAGCAGCGTGGTGACGCCGGAGTCCTCGAGCAGGTAGGCGTGATCGTCCTCCGAGCCCAGCGGGTGCATCCACGTGGTGCGCAGCCCCATCAGGTAGGCCGCGGCGGTGACCATGAAGGCCTCGGGCCGGTTCGACGACAGCGTGGCGATCGCATCGCCGCGGCGCACGCCCCGATCAGCGAGCGCGCGCATCAGTCGCCCGAGACGATCACCGAATTCGAGGTAGGTGAGCGACTGGTCGTCGAGCACGAAGGCGACGCGATCGCCGCCGCGCTCGATGGCGCGCACGACGAGATCGCCCATCGTGCAGCCGTCATGCAGGGGAGAGGACATCGGGGAAAGGCTCCGTCAGGAAGGGCTGCGCCGCGCTGGCGGCGCGGACTCAGAAGGGCAACGCCGCGCCGGGGCGCAGCGCGAGGATGGCGGCGCGGAACTGCGCCTGGATGCGCTCGAGCGCCGCGGCATCGTCGGCCTCGAAGCGCAGCACCACCACCGGCGTGGTGTTGGAGGGCCGCGCCAGGCCGAAACCGTCGGGATACTCGACGCGGATGCCGTCGATGTCGATCACGCGGCTCGCGCCCTCGAAGCGGCCGCTTGCGCGCAGCGCCTCGACGAGGCGGAAGTGCTCGTCGCCGCTGCAGCGCAGCTGCAGCTCGGGCGTGGTCGGCGAATCGGGCAGCGCGCGCAGCACCGCGCCGGGGTCGGCGTGACGCGACAGGATCTCGAGCAGGCGCGCACCCGCGTAGAGGCCATCGTCGAAACCGTACCAGCGGTCCTTGTAGAAGATGTGGCCGCTCATCTCGCCGGCCAGCGGCGCGCCGGTCTCCTTCAGGCGCGCCTTGATCAGCGAGTGACCGGTGCGCCACATCATCGGCACGCCGCCGTGCGAACGGATCCAGCCGTCGAGGTTGCGGGTGCACTTGACGTCGTAGATGATGGTCGCGCCCGGCTGGCGCTCGAGCACCTCGGCGGCAAGCAGCATCAGCTGCCGGTCCGGAAAGATCACCTCGCCCTGCTTCGTGACCACGCCGAGGCGGTCGCCGTCGCCATCGAAGGCCAGGCCGATCTCGCAGTCGGTCTCGCGCAGGCAGCGGATCAGGTCCTGCAGGTTCTCGACATGCGCCGGGTCAGGGTGATGGTTGGGGAAGGAACCATCGACCTCGCAGAAGAGCTCGGTCACCTCGCAGCCCAGCGCGCGAAACAGCGCGGGCGCGACCGCGCCGGCCACGCCGTTGCCGCAGTCGATCGCGATCTTCATGCGGCGCGCGAGCTTCACGTCGCCCGCGATGCGGGCCACGTAGCGCTCGAGCAGCGACACCTGACGCAGGCTGCCGCGCTCGGTATCCGGCAGCTTCAGCCCGGGCCCCGCGGCCACATCGCGGCCGAGCGCGGTGATCGCCTCGCCGAAGATGGCGTGGCCGTCGATCACCATCTTCAGCCCGTTGTACTCGGGCGGATTGTGGCTGCCGGTGACCGCCACGCCGGAGCCCGCGCCGAGCTCGACCGTGCCGTAGTAGACCACCGGCGTGGTGACCATGCCGATGTTCACGACGTTCACGCCGGCATCGCGCAGACCCTCGATCAGCGCGGCGCTCAGCAGCGGCCCGGAGAGCCGACCGTCGCGGCCGACCACCGCCTCGGTGCCGCCGGCGGCGCGCACGCGCGCACCCACCGCGCGGCCGATGCGCCGGACCACGTCGGGCCCGAGGTTGTCGACCACGACCCCGCGGATGTCGTAGGCCTTGAAGATGCCGGGGTCGATCGGCAGGTCGGGGCGGTCGGGATCGAGCATCGGGATACCTCGGGTTGGATGAGGCGGCGAGGCGCACGCGGCCGGCAGCCCGCAGCGCGCGAGCGGCGCACCGTTCAGGCGGCAGGTTCTCCGGCCGGGCGGCGCAGCCGCTGCAGGTTGTCGGGGATCCGGTCGTCGAGCGGCAGCGCCGCACCGGCGGCGATGGCCGCGCGTGCCCGCTCGACGATATCGTGCCGGCTCAGGCCCGCCTCGTCGATCGGCGCAAGCAGGTTCAGCTCGCAGTGCACGCTGGGTTGCGCGAGGATGCGCAGCAACGACTGCACGAAGGTGGTGTCGCCGATGTACTCGATGGCCTGCGCATGCTCGCCCTCGGGTGTGGTGTAGCGCAGCCCCAGCGGCACCACCGGCGCGCGCGCGCGCACCGCCGCCTCCACCAGGTTGGCATGGAAGGGCAGCAGGCGCTGGCCGTCGCTCGTGGTGCCCTCCGGGAAGACCGCCACCCGCGCGCCCTCGCCCAGCGCCTGCACCAGCCGCTCGATCATGCGATGCACCGCATGACGGCGACCGCGCTCGATGAACAGGTTGCCGGTGCGCGAGACCAGCGTGCCCACCAGCGGCCAGTCGGCGATCTCGGCCTTGGCCACGAAACTCGCCGGGCAGCGCCCGTCGATGACGAAGATGTCGATCCACGAGATGTGGTTGGCGACCAGGAAACTGCCGGGTGCGAGCGACTCGAGCGGGCTCGAACCCGGGTGCGGGCGAACCCGCACCACCACCCCGCAGGCCGCCACCAGCATCGCGGACCAGCGGCGAATGGCGCCGCGCCGCCAGCCGGGCCCCACCACCGGAAAGAGCAGCAGCACCGTGAGCAGCCCGCCGAGCAGCAGGCCCACCACCAGCGGCAGGCGCAGCGCGATGCGCAGCCCGGCGCCCATCAGGCCGGACGCGAGTAGGCGATTCGCCCGCCCACCAGCGTGACCCGAGCGCGCCCGGCGAGCTCGCGACCGAGGTAGGGCGTGTGCCGACCCTGGCTGCGCAGCAGCGCGGGCTCCAGCACGTAGTGCTCGCCGGGATCGAAGAGGCACAGATCGGCGGGCGCGCCGGGCGCGAGGTGGCCGCCGTCGATGCGCAGGATGGCCGCCGCCGCGCTGGTGATCCGCGCAAGCGCCGCCGGCAGCGCGATACCGGCCTCGGAGGCCCACTTCAGGGTGAGGGGCAGCAGCATCTCGAGGCCGGTGACCCCGGGCTCGGCCTCGCCGAAGGGCAGCAGCTTCGCGTCGTCATCGACCGGTGTGTGATCGGAGCAGATCGCGTCGATCACGCCCTGCGCGACGCCGGCGCGGATCGCGTCGCGGTCGCGCTGCCCGCGAAAGGGCGGGTCGACCCGGTAGTGGCTGTCGAAGTAGCCGATGTCGAGATCGGTGAGGTGCAGGTGATGGACCGCGACGTCGCAGGTGACTGGCAGCCCCTCGTGCTTGGCTCGACGTACCAGCTCGACCCCGGCGGCCGAGGCCAGGCGGCACAGGTGCACGCGGCAGCCGGTGGCGCGCACCAGCTCGAAGATGGTGTGCAGCGCAACCGCCTCGGCGGCCGCCGGCACCCCGGGCAGCCCCAGCCGGCCGGCCACCGCGCCGCTGGCCGCGACACCGCCGCGCGACAGCCACGGGTCCTGAGGCTGCAGCCACACCGTGAAGCCGAAGGTGCAGGCGTACTGCATCGCGCGCATCAGCGCGCCGGTATCGGCGAAGAGCTTGCCGGGCTGCGCGAAACCGACGCAGCCGGCCTCGGCGAGCTCGGCCATCTCGGTGATGACCTCGCCCTGCAGCCCGACCGTGAGCGCGCCCAGCGGATACAGGCTCGCGCTCTCGAGCTGGCGGGCTCGGTGCTTGAGCATCTCGACCAGACCGGGCTCGTCGAGCGGGGGGTCGGTGTCGGGCGGGCACGACAGGCTCGTGACCCCGCCGGCGAGCGCCGCCTGCATCTCGGACTCGAGGGTGGCGCGATACTCGTAGCCGGGTTCGCGCAGACGCGCGGCAAGGTCGACGAAGCCGGGGGCAACCACCAGCCCGCGGGCGTCGAGGGTCTGCTGCGCGACGAAGCCGGCAGGCGCCGGGCCGATCGCGGCGATGCGGCCGTCGGCCACGTGCACCGGCGCGACGATCTCGAGGTTGCGAGCCGGGTCGACGACGCGGCCGTTGACGATGGAGAGTCTCATGTCAGGGGCTCGGGCGCAGGGAGGTCTCGCGAGGCCGGTTCACTGGGTGCCCAGCATGCTCATCACGGCCATGCGGACCGCGATGCCGAAGGTGACCTGATCGAGGATCACCGACTGCGGCCCGTCGGCCACCGCCGACTCGATCTCGATGCCGCGGTTCATCGGCCCCGGGTGCATCACGATGGCGTCGGGGCTCGCAAGCGCGAGCTTGTCCTGGGTGAGGCCGTAGTGCTTGAAGTACTCCTGCGCCGAGGGCAGCAGCGCGCCGCGCATGCGCTCGTTCTGCAGCCGCAGCATCATGACGACGTCGACGTCCTTGAGGCCCTCGCGCATGTCGGTGAACACGCGCACGCCCATCTGCTCCAGACCCGGCGGCAGCAGCGTGTAGGGGCCAATCGCGCGCACCTCGGGCACGCCGAGCGTGGTGAGCGCGTGGATGTCGGAGCGCGCCACCCGCGAGTGGAGGATGTCGCCCACCACCGCCACGCGCAACTGCGTGAAGTCCTTCTTGAAGTGGCGGATCGTGTACATGTCGAGCAGCCCCTGCGTGGGATGCGCGTGTCGGCCGTCGCCGGCATTGATGACATGGACGTGGGGGCCGCGCAGGCGGTCGAGGTGCTGCGCGATCAGGAAGGGCGCGCCGCTGGTGGCGTGGCGCACGACGAACATGTCGGCGTGCATCGCCGAGAGGTTGTCGATGGTGTCGAGCAGCGATTCGCCCTTGGAGGCCGACGAGGTGCTGATGTTGAGGTTCAGCACATCGGCCGACAGCCGCTTCGCCGCGATCTCGAAGGTGGTGCGGGTGCGGGTGGAGTTCTCGAAGAACAGGTTGAAGACCGACTTGCCGCGCAGCAGCGGCACCTTCTTGACCTCGCGGTCGGTGACGCTGACGAAGCCCTCGGCGGTGTCGAGGATGCGCGTCAGGATGGCGCGCGGGAGCCCCTCGATGGTGAGCAGGTGGCGCAGTTCGCCATGATCGGTGAGCTGGGGGTGTTTCATGCGACCTCCCGCGGGGCGGTTCGCGAAGGCACCGGCTGCGCGGGCATCAGGCGCCCCCCTGCTCGATGGTCAGCGAGAAGCGGCCGTCGGCATCCTGGGTGAGCGCGTAGTTGCGCGGCGAGGCGAGCGGCGCGACCACGCCGCAGTAGCCCGCCTGCACCGGCAGTTCGCGCCCGCCGCGGTCGATGAGCACCGCGAGCTCCACGCGGGCCGGACGGCCGTAGTCGAAGAGCTCGTTGAGCGCCGCGCGCACGGTGCGCCCGGTGAAGAGAATGTCGTCGACCAGCACCAGGTGCGCGCCGTTGATCGGCAGCGGCAGCTCGCTGGGCTTGAGGTCGGCGGGCAGCCCGCGGCCGCGGCGGCGGCCGTAGTCGTCGCGATGGAAGACCGAGGACAGCAGCCCGAGCGGTGTGCTCAGACCGAGCTCGCGGTGCAGGCGCTGCGCGACCCACGCACCGCCGCTGCGGATGCCCACGAGACGGGGGGCGGGATCGGCGGCGCGCAGCACGGGCGCGAGCGCCTCGCGCAGCGCTGCATACGCGGCCTCGGCGTCGGGGGCCTGCAGGGTGTCGCTCATCGCGAAGGACCGGGTGGCGGTTGCGGTTGGATGGGTTGCGGGCTGTCCAGAGTGCGGCGCCCCGGCGTGGGGCACGGCAAGGGACCGGTCCCGCGCCGCGCCGCCCGCGCTCAGGCGGCCGTGCCGCCAGCCGCCCGCAGGGCGTCTTCGGCCATGTATTGTCGCAGGATTATCGCCGCGGCCTGCGAATCGATCGCGGCGCCGCGCGCGCCCTCGTCCTCGGCCTGCGCGGAACTGAAGCGCTCGTCGACCGCATGCACCGGCAAGCCAAAACGGCCCGCAAGCTGGCGCGCGAAGCGTTCGGCCAGACCGGTCATGCGGATGGGCTCGCCGTCGACCTGCAGCGGGCGCCCCACCACCAGCGCATCGGGCTGCCACGCGTCGAGCATCTGGCCGATGGCGGCGAAGCGCTCGCGTACCGGGACCGAGGCGATGGTGGTCAGCGGCCGCGCGGCACCGGTGAGGGTGTTGCCGAGGGCCACGCCGATGCGCACCTCGCCGAAGTCGAAGGCAAGCAGGGTGCGAGGCGGGCTCACGCGTGCCCGGCCGACGACGACAGAAAGGCCGGATCGATGCCCAGCAACCCGAAGGCGCTCGCCAGGCGCTTCTCGACCGGCACGTCGAAGATGACCTCGGCGCTGGCCGGCAGCGTCAGCCAGGCATTGCGGCCAATCTCGTTTTCGAGCTGACCCGGGCCCCAGCCGGCATAGCCGAGCGCGACCAGCATGCGCCCGGGCCCCTCGCCGCGCGAGACCGCCTCGAGGATGTCCTTGGAGGAGGTGAGCCCGACTTCGTCGGTGACCGCCACGGTGGAGTTCCAGTGGCCTATCGGGCGGTGCAGCACGAAGCCGCGGTCGGTCTGGACGGGGCCTCCGAAGAACACCGGGGTCGAGCCCAGGCCGCCGGGTGCCAGCGGGAGATCGATGCGCTCGAACAGTGTGCGCAGGTCGATTTCCATCGTGCGGTTGATGACGATGCCCAGCGCACCACGGGGCGAATGCTCCGCCACGTAGACAACGGCCCCGTTGAAGTTGGGGTCTGCCATGCCGGGCATGGCCACCAGGAACTGGTGAGTGAAATCGGGAGTGGACTCGGCGGCCATAGGTGATGCTTCGTGCCGTGCGGGCCCGCAAAGGCCCAGTGCCTTGCTGGATCCCGATTGTAAAGAGGTGGTGGGGTTGGCACAATCCGCCGCCTTTCGAGCCAGCGCGCCCCAGGGCTCGCAACGGGGTTCGCCCCGACCGGAGTAGCCGATGCCCGACACCACGATCGCCGCGGCGCCCGCGGCCAGCCCGAACAACCCGCCGACGGCCGGCGCGGAGCGCCTCCCGGGCGCGACGCCGGGCGTTCTGCCGGCATCGCCTCGGGAGCCGCGTGCGGCGCTGGTATGGCTGCGCCGCGACCTGCGCGCCATCGACCACGCGCCGCTCGCGCAGGCGCTGTCGGCGCATCCGCGGGTGTGGTGCGCCTTCGTCTTCGACACCGACATCCTCGGGCGCCTGGCCGATCGGGCCGATCGGCGTGTCGCCTTCATCCACGCGAGTCTCGTCGAACTCGACGCCACGCTGCGCGAGGCCGGCGGCGGCCTGATCGTGCGCCACGGCCCCGGTGCGACCAGCATCGTCGCACTGGCCCGGGAACTCGGCGTGAGCACGGTCTACGCCGGCCGAGACTACGAGCCCGAGGCGGTCGCCCGCGACGCGCAGACCGAGGCTGCGCTGGCCGCCGAGGGGCGCCGCTTCGTGACGATCAAGGACCAGGTCGTCTTCGAGCGCGACGAGGTGCTCACCGGCTCGAACACACCCTTCTCGGTCTTCACGCCCTACCGGCGGGCCTGGGAGAAGCGACTGGCCGCGCAGCCGGAAGCGATCGCCGAGCATCGCGTGGCACCGGCCGGGCGCCTGGCACCACCTCCGGGCGACGCGGCGATCCCGACGCTGGAGGCGCTGGGCTTCGAGCCGGTCGACCTGCCCGCGCTGCGGATACGCACCGGGGCCTCGGGTGCGGCGGCACTGCTGGAGGACTTCCGCCGACGCATCGGCGGCTACGGCCACGACCGCGACTTCCCGGCGCTCAAGGGCCCTTCCTACCTGTCGGTGCACCTGCGCTTCGGCACGGTGTCGGTGCGCAGCCT
The DNA here is from genome assembly GCA_044235405.1 of Burkholderiaceae bacterium. Lineage (GTDB taxonomy): Bacteria > Pseudomonadota > Gammaproteobacteria > Burkholderiales > Burkholderiaceae_E > Quisquiliibacterium. The sequence continues at coordinate 281 of JBIIHU010000124.1, read as the reverse complement.
GATGCGCGCCGCGCGCGACGCGGTACAGCAAGACCCCCGCGCGGCCGCCGGCGCCGCGGTCTGGCAGTCGGAACTCACCTGGCGCGACTTCTACTTCCAGATCCTGCACCACCACCCACGGGTGACCCACCGGGCCTTCCGGCCGGAATACGACGCGATCACCTGGGAGCAGGGCGAGACCGCCGACCGGCTGCTGACCGCGTGGTGCGAGGCGCGCACCGGCTACCCGCTGGTGGATGCCGCGATGCGCCAGCTGGCGCAGACCGGCTACATGCACAACC
>JBIIHU010000009.1:0-33056 GCA_044235405.1 Burkholderiaceae bacterium | reverse complement strand
CGCCTCGAAACGTCGCTCGCCCGCCTCGATCGCGATGATCGCCCCGCGCTCGCGAAAGGGCGGCACCGACAGCACGCCCGCCGGGTCGGGCACCACCGCGAAGGGGATCTTCAGCTCGAGCCCGCGCGCGAACCAGTGGGCGGCGCTCTCGCGGGCGAGCGCTGCCTCGATGCGCGGCTCCAGGGTCTCGGCGAAGCGCAGCCGGTCGGGACCCATGTGGTAGTCGGGATGATGGGCGAGCTCGCTCATGCCGAGCAGGTCGCAGAACGAGGCCCACTGCAGCGGCGTCACCACGGTGATGCCGAGCCAGCCCTCGCGACAGCGGTAGATGCCCATCGGATAGGTGGGCGTGAAGCGGTTGATGCCCAGCCGCGGCTGCGCGCGCCCCGAAGGCCAGGCTTCGCTGCCCTGGTACTCGGCGAGCGCGACCACCGCGTCGAGCACGCTCACCTCCCAGCGCGCGCCGGCCTCGCGTCCGGGCGACGGCAGGCTCGCGGCAAGCGGGATGAAGGCCGACAGTCCGGCAAGGATCGCCGACTCGAAGTCCGGCAGGGCCAGGGGCGGCCCCTCCACCGGGCCGATCAGCTGCACGTTGCCGCCGAGCGCGCGACACACCGCATCGGTGCCGGCAAAGCCCGCCCAGGGGCCTTCGCGACCGAACCAGCTGAGATCGGCGATGACCAGCCCGGGGCGGGCGCGCTGCAGCGCGGCATGATCGAGGCCGAGCTCGGCGCGCTGCGCGGGCGTCAGCGAATCGACCAGCACGTCGGCCTGCCCGAGCAGCCGCGCAAGCTCGCCGTCGGCGCCGTGCGCGCCGTCATCGACGACGGCCGAGGCCTTGCCGACGTTCAGCCACGCGAACCACGCGCTGCCCAGGCCGGGCGACGCCGACTCGATCCGGGGGGAACTCGCCCGGGCGGGATCCCCGCCGGGCGGCTCGAGCTTGAGCACGCTGGCGCCGAAATCGGCGAACAGCCGGGCGCAGTAGGCACCGGCGGGCAACGTGCCGAGCTCGAGCACGCGCAATCCGGTGAAGGGTGCCGGGTTCGGACGCCCGGCGCTCGTCGTCGCAATAGTCGTCATCGCGACGAGGGAATCACGCGCCGCGACGATGTGTCAACGCGGCAGGACGCCCCGCGTTCCGCGCGCTGGCGCCAGGCGCGACCGATTCCGGATGCGAAGCCGCCTGTTTCAGCGGCGGAAACTTCGACCGTGGAACGGGTAGGACGGGTCGTGGTAGCCCGGCGTCGACGGATGCCCCGGGACGACCAGCGCATCGACGGCGCGCTCGTCCTCCTCGCGCCACTCGAAGCTCTCGGCGCCGAAGTAATCGAGCCACTGCGCCAGCGTGCGCGGCCCGGCGATCACCGAGTGCACATGCGGGTTGGCGAGCACCCAGGCCACCGCAAAGCGCGACAGCGGCAAGCCACGTGCCTGCGCGTGCGGCGCAAGCCGCGCCGCGACCGCCAGCGACTCCTCGCGCCACTCGGTCTCCATCATGCGACGGTCGCCGCGCCCGGCCCGCGTGCCCTGCGGCGGCGCCTCGCCGGGCACGTACTTGCCGGTCAGCACACCGCGCGCCACCGGGCTGTAGGGCACGACACCGAGCCCGTAGTGGGCGCACGCCGGGAGCAGTTCGACCTCCGGCATCCGGTTCACGAGGTTGTAGTAGGGCTGACAGACCGCGGGGCGCGGCATGCCGATCGAATCGGCCAGGCGAACTGCCTCGGCGATGCGCCACGCCCGGAAGTTCGACAGGCCCCAGTAGCGGATCTTGCCGGCTCGCAGCAGGTCGTCGAGCCCGCGCAGCGCCTCCTCGAGGTTGTCCTGCTCGAAATCCCGATGCAGGTAGTAAAGGTCGATGAAGTCGGTGCCCAGGCGCCGCAGGCTGTCGTCGGCGGCCTGCATCAGCCACTTGCGCGACCAGCGCCAGCTGTTGCGCCCCGGCGCCATGCGGTTGCCCACCTTGGTGGCGAGCACCCAGTCATCGCGGTCGGCGGCGATCAGCCGCCCGACCATCGCCTCGGAGGCGCCGCGGCTGTAGACATCGGCGGTGTCGATGAAGTTGACGCCGCGCTCGCGCGCGGCGGCGACGATGTCGGCCGCGATCGCCTCGTCGGTCTGGTCGGCGAACATCATCGTGCCCAGGCAGAGGGCCGATACCTCGAGGTTGCTGCTGCCAAGACGGCGGTAGTTCATCGCGGGCTCCCGGACGGACGGAAAGCCCGATGGTAGCCGCAACCCTCAGGCGCGATGCTCGCGCATCCGCTCGGCGAGCCGCTTGCGCGCCCGGTGCAGACGCACCCAGCAGTTGGCCTCGGTGATGCCGAGCCGCCGGCAGACCTCGTCGGTGGGCAATCCCTCGATCGCCTGCAGCATGAAGACCTCGCGCAGCGAAGCCGGCAGCGCGTCGATCTCCTCGGCGAGGCGCTCGCGCATCCGGCGGCGCGCCACCTCGACCAGCGGATCCTGGCCCTCGAAGGCATCGAGCGCGTCGAGGCCGCCCGGCAGGCCCTCGGCCTGGATCGCGGGATCGCCATCCTCGTCGGCCTCCTGGCGCACGTAGCGCGACTCGCGCCGGAACACGTCCTGGATCTTGTGGTTGAGGATGCCGATCAGCCAGGTGCGCAGCGCCGAACGCCCCTGGAACCCGTCGCGGCTGGCCAGCGCGGCCAGCAGCGCCTCCTGCACCGCATCCTCGGCAAGATCCTCGTCGCGAATGCGCCGGCGCGCGAAACGCAGCATCGCGCTGCGATGGGCAGAGAGCTCGAGGGCCGCGCCGATCTGCCGGGTGGCGGCGATCGGCATCGTCGTCGACAGGGCGGAGGCGGGCAGTACGGCGGCAAGCATGGTTCGATCCGGCAGGCAGGGTGATGAAACAACACCCACACTGTGCTGGCGCGGCTTATCGCGCTCATCACCGCAAGATCACGATTCGATAACGAAAGCCCCCGCGCGCCGGCGCGACCCATGGCATCTGCATGCGCATCGCCACTATGCTCAGCCTCGTACTCTCCGATACCGCCATGGATCGCCGGATTCTCGTCATCGAGGACCAGAAGGACATCGCCGACCTGATCGCGCTGCACCTGCGCGACCTCGGGCACGCGGTCGACTGCGTGCACGACGGCGGGTGCGGCCTGGAAACGGCACGCACCGGCCGCTATGACCTGATCGTGCTCGACGTGATGCTGCCGGTGCGCGACGGTCTCGACATCGTGCGCACGCTGCGCATCGACCGCATCGACACGCCGGTGCTGATGCTGACCGCGCGCTCCGGCGAGATCGACCGCGTGCTCGGCCTCGAACTCGGGGCCGACGACTATCTCACCAAGCCCTTCTCGATCCCGGAGCTGCAGGCCCGGGTCAAGGCGATCCTGCGCCGCATCGACCGTCGCCAGGCCGCTGGCAGCGGCGGCGACACCGGCGAGACCCTCGCCTTCGGCGAACTCGCGATCGACCCGGTGAGCCGGGAGGTCCGGGTGGCCGGCCGACCCCTGGCGCTGACCGCGCGCGAGTTCGACCTGCTGCTGCACTTCGCGCGCAACCCGGGGCGGGTGTTCACCCGGCTGCAGCTGCTCGACGCCGTCTGGGGCACCACCTTCGAGGGCTACGAGCACAACGTCAATACCCACATCAACCGGCTGCGCGGCAAGATCGAGGCCGACCCTGCCGACCCCCGCTACGTCCTCACGGTACGCGGGGTCGGCTACCGCTTCACCGACCCCCGCGCCGACGGCGTGCTGGTGGCGCAGGCACGGTGAAGTCGCTTCGCTTCCGGGTGCTCGCGCTGGTCGCGGGCTTCGGCCTGCTGACCGCGGCGCTGCTCGCCGCGATCCTTTTCGTGTCGGTGCGCGGCTACTACGTCGACGTCACCTCGGAGCGCGCGGCGAGCTTCGCCGAGCGGGTGCTCGAGATGCACCCCGACCTCTGGTCGACCTACGCGCGAGATCCCGAGGCCTTCTCGAGCCGGCTGCGCGAGTACGTGCTGTACTCGCCCAACACCGGGCTTTACCTGCTCGACGATGCGGGTCGCGTGCTGGCGTCGGCCGGCGAGCCTCGCGATTTCTGGCGCACCGAGGCGATCGATCTCGCGCCGGTCAAGACGGCATGGTCCGCTCGCTCGGCCGAACCGGTGTTCGCGGCCGATCCCGAGGAGCGCGGCCGCCGCTGCCTGGTGGCGGCGCGCCCGATCGAGCGCGACGGCGTCACGATGGGCTGGCTGTATGTCGCGGCGCGCTCGGCGAGCCTGGCCGCGCAGACACCCGAACTGCTGCGCAGCTACGCGATGCGTGCCGCCGTCAAGATCGCGCTGACCACGCTGGCGCTCGGCGCGCTGCTCACGATCGCGATGATGGCGCTGCTGACTCGCCCGCTGATCGAACTCACCCGGGTGGTCGAGGGCGTGCGCGACGCCGACTTTGCCGAGGGGATGAGCGGGCTGCTGGTACCGAACTGCGGCCGCGACGACGAGGTCGGCCGGCTTTCGCGCACCTTCCGCGAGACCATCGACCGGCTGCACCTCGAGGCGTCGCGCGCTCGCGAGACCGACACGCGCAGGCGCGAGATGGTGGCGAGCGTCTCGCACGACCTGCGCACGCCACTCACCGCGCTGATCGGCCTGCTCGACACGGTGCGCATCAAGGGGTCGGCGATCCGCGAGACCGAGCGCACCGACTACCTCGCGCGGGCCGCCGACAACGCGCAGCACCTGAAGCGGCTGACCGACGCGCTCAATGAACTGTCGCGCCTCGACAGCCCGGAGTTCCGCGCCAACCCGGAGCCGATCGCGATCGGCGAGCTGGCCGACGATGTCGTGCAGCGCTACATGGGACGGGCGCGCGAAGCCGGGCTCGAACTCGCGATCGACTATCCCGACGGGCTGCCGCTCGCGCCGGTCGACGCCGCGCTGATCGAGCGCGCGCTGGCCAACCTGCTCGACAACGCGCTGCGCGTCACGCCCGCCGGCGGCCGTGTCGTTGTCAGGGTATGTCCGCATCCGGGCGGCCTTCGCCTGGAGGTCTCCGACACCGGGCCGGGTGTGGCCGCCGAGGATCAGGACAAGGTCTTCGAGCGTTTCTACCAGGCCGCCCGCCATCGCGACCTGCGCGGCAGCGCCGGGCTCGGCCTGGCGATCGTGCGGCGCGTGGCCGAACTGCACGGTGGGCAGGCCGGCCTGCGCAGCCGTCCCGGCGAGGGCTCGACCTTCTTCATCGAGCTGCCGCAGGGCGCCTGAGTCACCGAGCGGCCACGCCGGCTCGGGCACGCTGCAGCGCGTACAGCCCGATGCCGGCAAGCATCAGCGCCGCGCTGGTCCAGGCCAGGCCCGCGAGCGAGCCCCAGACCAGCGGCACCAGCATCCCCGCGGCCGCGCTGTTGGCAAGGCTCTGGATGAAGCCCTGACACGAGGACACCATGCCGCGGCGCTGCGGCGCGAGGTCGATCAGCATCACCTGCAGCGAGGACATCGCGATCGCCAGCCCGAAGGTGTAGACGGCCAGCGGCAGCACCGCCCAGGGCAACCGGCCGGGCAGCAGCAGCGTGAGCCCGAGCGCGATCAGCGCCGCTCCCGCCATGATCGCCTGACCGAGCCGCACGCAGGCATCAAGCGACAGCCGGCCCGCCAGCCGCGAGGCGGTGAAGGCGCCCGCGATGGTGCCCACGGTGAAGGGCACGAAGAGCCAGTGGAACTGCGTGGAGGCCAGCCCGAGGTGGGTCATCAGGTAGACCGGGGCTGCCATCACGTAGACGAAAAAGCCCTGGAAGAGCGTGGCGAGCGCACCGGCGAGCCGCCAGAACGCGACCTGCCTGAAGACCGACACGTAGCCGCGAGCCAGCGCCACCGGATGCAGGCTCTGGCGACGCTGCGGCGGCAGCGTCTCGGGCAGCCAGCGCCAGACCGCGACGAACAGCGCCGACGCCATCAGCGCGAGGAAGCCGAAGACCGCGCGCCAGCCCAGCCACCACTCGACGATCCCGCCGATCATCGGCGCGATCGCCGGCGCGAGCGCGAACACCATCGTGGACTGCGACATCAGGCGCTGCGCGTCGGGACCCTGCGCGACGTCGCGGGCGATCGCGCGACTGATGGCCAGGCCGGCGCCGCCGACCGCCCCCTGCAGCGCGCGCCACGCCCACAGCGCCTCGATGCTCCCTGCGAAGGCCGCACCGACGCTGGCAAGCGCGAAGACCGCGAAGCCGGCGAGCAGCACGCGCCGCCTGCCGAGGGCGTCGGAGAGCGCGCCATGCCAGAGGGTCATCGCGGCGAACGCGAGCAGGTAGATCGAGAGCGTCTGCTGCACCTCGACGGGCGAGGCGTCGAGGTCGCGCCCGATGGCCGGCAGCGCCGGCAGGTAGGTGTCGATCGCGAAAGGACCGATGGAGCCCATGGCCGCGATCAGGAACACGAAGCGGCGGGGCACCGGGCCCGGCGGCGCACCGGCCGCGGAGGGGGATTGGGTCACCGCCGCACTATAATCGAAGGCTTTCATCCTTCATGCGCCGACGCGGCGCCCGCCCCGATGACCAAGCCCGACAAGCGTATCGACAAAGTGGTGCTCGCCTACTCGGGCGGCCTGGACACCTCGGTGATCCTGAAGTGGCTGCAGGACGAGTACCACTGCGAGGTCGTCACCTTCACGGCCGACATCGGCCAGGGCGAGGAGCTCGAGCCCGCGCGCGAGAAGGCCCGCAAGTTCGGCGTCAAGAAGATCTACATCGAGGATCTTCGCGAGGAGTTCGTGCGCGACTTCGTTTTCCCGATGTTCCGCGCCAACACGGTCTACGAGGGCGAGTACCTGCTGGGCACCTCCATCGCCCGGCCGCTGATCGCCAAGCGCCTGGTCGAGATCGCGCGCGCCGAGCGCGCCGACGCGATCTCGCACGGTGCCACCGGCAAGGGCAACGACCAGGTCCGCTTCGAGCTCGGCGCCTATGCCCTGATGCCCAACGTGCGCATCATCGCGCCGTGGCGCGAGTGGGACCTGCTGTCGCGCGACAAGCTGCTCGCCTACGCCGACCAGCATGGCATCCCGGTCGACTACAAGAAGCGCAAGGGCGAGGCGCCCTTCTCGATGGACGCCAACCTGCTGCACATCTCCTACGAGGGCGGCGTGCTCGAGGATCCGTCCCGCGAGCCGCCCGCCAAGGGCATGTGGCGCCTCACGGTCCCGGTCGAGAAGGCGCCGTCGCGCCCCGAGGACGTCGAGCTCGAGTTCCGCCAGGGCGACCTGGTCGCCATCAATGGCAAGGCGATGAAGGCGCACGAACTGCTCGCCGAGCTCAACCGGCTCGGCGGTCGCCACGGCGTGGGCCGTCTCGACCTCGTCGAGAACCGCTACGTCGGCATGAAGTCGCGCGGCTGCTACGAGACCCCCGGCGGCACGGTGCTGCTGCGGGCGCATCGCGCGATCGAGTCGCTGACCCTCGATCGCGAAGTGGCGCACCTCAAGGACGACCTGATGCCTCGCTACGCGAGCATGGTCTACAACGGCTACTGGTGGTCGCCCGAACGCCAGGCCCTGCAGGTACTGATCGACCACACGCAGCGCACCGTGAACGGCACCGTCACCGTGCGCCTCTACAAGGGCAACGTGACGGTGGTCAGCCGGCGCTCCGAGGAGTCGTTGTTCGACACGAAGATCTCCACCTTCGATGACGACGGTGGCGCCTACAACCAGGCCGACGCCGGCGGCTTCATCAAGCTGAACGCGCTGCGCATGCGCATCGCCGCCAACAAGGCGGCGGCGCGCAAGGCCGCCGCCCCGCGCGGGCGTACCAAGGCCGCCGCCGCCGCACCGGCTCCTGCAGCCGCTCCCGCCGCTGCGGCTGCACCCGCTCGCCGCGCCCGCTCGCGCAAGGCGGACGCCTGAGCCTGCTCGTCGTCCAGGCGGCCGAACTCGCGTTCGGCCACCATGCGCTCCTCGATCGCGTCGATCTCGCGATCGAGGCGGGCGAGCGCATCGGCCTGATCGGCCGCAACGGCACCGGCAAGTCCTCACTGCTGCGGGCCATCGCCGGGCTCGTGACCCTCGACGCCGGCGAGATCCGCCATCGCGGTGGCCTGCGGATCGCCTGGGTGCCGCAGGAGCCCGAGTTCGAGCCGGGCCATGATGCCCGCACCGCGATCGCCGCGGCACTCGCCGCCGACCTCACCGACGACGAAGCCTGGCAGATCGACCACCGTGTCGAGGCGGTGCTCTCGCGCTTTGGCATCGATGGCGCGCAGCCCATCGACACCCTCTCCGGCGGTCAGCGCAAGCGCGTGGCACTCGCCCGCGCCATCGTGCGTGAACCCGAACTGCTGCTGCTCGACGAGCCGACCAACCACCTCGACATCGATGCGATCGTCTGGCTCGAAGGGCTGCTGCGCGCCTTCCGGGGCGCGGTGCTCACGATCACCCACGACCGCCGCTTCCTCGACGCGGTGGTGACCCGCATCGTCGAACTCGATCGCGGCGTGCTGCGCAGCTACCCCGGCGACTTCGCCAGCTACCAGCGCCGCAAGGCCGACGAGCTCGCCGCCGAGGCGCTCGAGCGCGCCCGCTTCGACAAGCTGCTCTCTCAGGAAGAGGTCTGGATCCGCAAGGGCGTCGAGGCGCGTCGCACGCGCAACGAGGGTCGTGTGCGACGGCTGCAGGCCCTGCGCGTGCAGCGCGAGGCGCGCCGCGAGCGTGTGGGCAGCGCACGCCTCGAGGTCGACGCCGGCGAGCGCTCCGGACGCCTGGTGGCCGAACTGCAGGGCGTCACGGTGCGATTCGGCGAGCGCACCGTGCTGCGCGACATCGACTGCCTCGTGCAGCGCGGCGATCGCGTCGGCATCGTCGGGCCCAACGGGGCCGGCAAGACCACGCTGCTGCGAACGCTGCTGGGTGAGCAGGTTCCCGATGCCGGGCGCGCGCGGCTGGGCACCGGTCGCGAAGTCGCCTACTTCGACCAGCTGCGCGAGCAGCTCGACCCGGAGGCGAGCGTGGTCGACACGATCTCGCCGGGCTCCGAGTGGGTCGAGATCGGCGGCCAGCGCATCCACGCGATGAGCTACCTCGAGCGCTTCCTGTTCGAGCCGGGGCGGGCCCGTTCACCCGTGCGAACGCTGTCGGGTGGCGAACGCAACCGGCTGCTGCTCGCGCGGCTCTTCGCGCGTCCGGCCAACCTGCTGGTGCTCGACGAGCCGACCAACGATCTCGACATCGACACCCTCGAGCTGCTCGAGGAACTGCTCGCCGACTACCCCGGCACGCTGCTCCTCGTGAGCCACGACCGCGCCTTCCTGGACGCGGTGGTCACCCAGACGCTGGCCAGCGAAGGCGACGGGCGCTGGCTCGAATACGCCGGTGGCTGGAGCGACGTCGAGACGGCACGCGGCCGCGCGGCCGCCGCGACGCGCGGCCGCGAGGTGGCGAGCGCGCCAGCCGCCGCCGTGACCACCGGTGCGGCACGCGCGAGCGCCCCGGCACCGCAAGCTGCGGCCCCTGCCGCGGCCGGCGCGCGTACCAAGCTCAGCTGGCGCGAGGCGCGCGAACTCGAGTCGCTGCCGCAGCGCATCGCAGCCCTCGAAGCCGAGCAGAAGACGCTCGGCGAGCGGCTGGCCGATCCGGAAACCTACCGCGCCGGCCAGCCGGGCGAGGCCGCCACGCTGAAGGCGATGAACGCCCGCTTCTCGGCCATCGAGGAGGAACTCCTAGCCTGCCTGGAGCGCTGGGAGTCGCTCGAGGCACGAGCGGCCGGTGGCAGCTGAGCGACGCGCACGGCCTGGCCGCCCGCGCGGGCCCCCGCGAAGGGTGCGCACTGACCCGCGCCCGCGCAAGGGGTAAACTTGCCAAAGCCTGCTGGCATTCCTTTCCCCATGGTCTCGAGCGATCGCCCCTTCCGCATCAGCCGCACCGATCTCGCCGATCCGGTGCACCGTGACGCGCTGCTCGGGCTGCTCGACGAATACGCCGCAGGGCCCACGGGCCGGGGCTACCCCCTCGAGCCGGCTGCACGCGCGGCGCTTCCCGGGGTGCTCGCCGCCTGCGCGCATTTCTGCGGATGGCTCGCCTTCGCCGGCGACCAGCCCGCGGGTCTCATCAACTGCTTCGAAGGGGTTTCCACCTTCCGCGCGCAGCCACTGCTCAACGTCCACGACATCGCGGTGTCGGCGCCCTTCCGGCGGCGCGGCATCGCTCGCGCGCTGCTGGCGCAGGCCGAAGCCGAGGCGCGTCGACGCGGCTGCTGCAAGCTCACCCTCGAGGTGCTCGATCGCAACCACGGCGCGCTCGCGGCCTACCTGCAGGCGGGCTTCCGTGCCTATGCGCTCGACCCGGCGATGGGCACGGCGGTGTTCCTCGAGAAGTCCCTCGACTGACGCGCCGCCCGCCGATCGAAGCCTCGCGCCGCCCCACGCGCCCACCGTCCACCGAAAGACCCGCCATGCCCTCATTCGACGTCGTTTCCGAAGCCAGCCTCGTCGAGGTGCGCAATGCGCTCGACCAGGCCAACAAGGAAATCGCCAACCGATTCGACTTCAAGGGCTCCGACGCCCGCATCGAGCTCAAGGAACGCGAGCTCACCGCCTTCGCCGACGACGACTTCAAGCTCGGCCAGGTCCGCGACGTGCTGGTGGGCAAGTTCGCCAAGCGAGGAGTCGACGTCCGTTTCCTCGACTACGGCAGCATCCAGAAGATCTCCGGCGACAAGCTCAAGCAGCCGATCACGATCCGCCATGGCGTCAGCGGCGATCTCGCCAAGAAGATCGTCCGCCTGGTCAAGGACACCAAGCTGAAGGTCCAGGCCAGCATCCAGGGCGACACCGTTCGGGTCACCGGGGCCAAGCGCGACGACCTGCAGTCCGCGATCGCGCTGCTTCGCAAGGAAGTCACCGACGTGCCGCTCGCCTACGAGAACTTCCGGGACTGACGCTCATGAACTTCTCTCGCCTCTCGACGCAGCGTCGCGCGCTGCTGCTGGCCGGTGCCGCCACCCTGGCCGGCGGACGCGCGGCGCAGGCCCAGGAAGGCGGCGTCTACCGCTTCTCGCCGGTGAACCAGTACGGCATCGAGCTGACCGCGCGCTACTGGAACCCGATCATCGACTACGTGTCGCAGCGCAGCGGCGTGAAGCTGCAGCTCAAGATCGGGCGCACGTCGGCCGACACCACAGCCTTCGTGCTCGCCAACGAGGTCGAGTTCCTGTTCACCAACCACATGTTCAGCCCCGAGCGGGAGCAGATGGGCTGGCGGGTGTTCGGCCGTCGCCAGACCCCACCCATCCACAGTCAGATCGTGGTGCTCGCGTCGTCCCCGATCCAGCGCCTCGAGGAACTCGAGGGACAGCTGGTCGCCTTCCCCGGCCCCGAGGCCACCGTCGCCTACAAGTTCTCGTACGCGCAGCTGTTGCGGCGCAATATCCAGGTCCAGGTGGTGTTCGGCGGCAACATGGATGGCGCCTTCGCGCAGCTGCTCAGCGGCAAGGTCAGGGCCGCCGGCACGCACTCGCAGCTCGCCGAGGGCTGGTCGCGGCGCGAGAACCAGGCTTTGCGTGTGCTGTGGCAGTCCGAACCGCTGCACGATCTGGCGCTGATGGCCGCGCGCAAGGTGCCCGAACGGGATGTGCAGGCCGTCGCGAAGGCCTTCATCGAGATGAGCCGCGACCCTGCCGGGCAGCGCGTGCTCGCCGCCTCGAGCGAAGCCGTGCGGCTCCCGGCGAGCACGCAGTTCGTCGCCTCCAACGGCTCGGAGTACGGCGCCTACCGCAACTTCTACCAGACGGCACCGGCCAGCCTTCGCTGAGCGCGCGCGAAGCCCGACGGCCTCTGCGGCAGCCTCGACCGACCCCCTGCGGCCCGGATCTCCCCGATGTTGCGGCCCGCCCGTCTGCTGCCCCGATCGCTGGTCAACCGGCTGTTCGTGCTCTACGGGGCGATCCTGCTGGCCGTGCTCGCGGGGAGCCTGGGTATCTTCCTGCATCACCAGTTCCGCAATCAGGTCGAGAACACGCAGCAGGCCTCGGTGATGCTGGTCGAGGTGGTCGCGCAGGCGGTCCAGGACAGCATCGTGATCGGCGACTACGACACCGTGCGCAAGACGCTCGACAAGGCGGTCCAGGACTCGGTCTTCGCGTCGGCGACCTTCATCGAGCGTGGCGGCGGCCGCATCACCGCGCTCAGCCGCAGCCCGCTCGACGGCAACCCGCCGGCCTGGCTGACCGCATGGGTCTCGGGCCAGCTCTACGACGTCAATCGGGCACTCGCGGTGGGCGGTCGCGACTACGGTGTCCTGCGCCTGCGCTTCGACGCCCCTTCGATCGCCGCCGACCTCTGGAGCCTCTCGGTGCTGGTGCTCGGGGTGGGCCTGGCCAGCCTGTCGGTCGGGCTGCTGCTGGTGCGGCTGCTGGTCGACCAGTGGCTGGGCGGCCTCGGACGGCTGCGTGATTTCGAACAGGCGCTCACCGCCGGCGTACCTCCGGCCGACGCCAGCGTCGACCCGGATGCGCCGGTCGAGATCCGGCAGGTGGTCGAACTCTTCAACCGCACCGCGGTGCTGATGCGCGAGCGCGAGGTGAGCCGCCGTGCTCTCGACAACCAGAAGTTCGCCCTCGACCAGCATGCGATCGTCAGCATCACCGACCCCGACGGCAGGATCACCTACGCGAACGACCAGTTCTGCACGATCAGCGGGTGGCCGCGCGAAAGCCTGATCGGCCAGACCCACCGCCTGATCCGCTCCGACGAGCATCCGCCGGCCTTCTTCACGGACCTGTGGGCGACCATCGGCGCCGGCAAGGTCTGGCGCGGCGAGATCTGCAACCGTTCGAGGGAGGGCCGACTCTACTGGGTCAGCTCGACGATCGTGCCGCTGCTCGACGACCAGGGGCGCCCGGAGCAGTACATCGCGATCCGCACCGACATCACCGACCGCAAGCGGATCGAGGAATCGCTGCGGGCGGCCAAGGAGCTCGCCGAACGAAGCGATCACGCCAAGGGCGAGTTCGTCGCCAACATCAGCCACGAGATCCGCACGCCGCTCAATGCCGTGCTCGGCATGCTGACGCTGCTGCGCAACACGCCGCTCAGCAGGCGCCAGCTCGACTACGCCGACAAGGCCGACCGTTCGGCGAGATCGCTGCTTGCGCTGCTCAACGACATCCTCGACTTCTCTAAGGCCGAGGCGGGCATGATGCGCCTCGATCCCCGCCCCTTCCGGCTCGACCGGCTGCTGCGCGACCTTTCCGTGATCCTGTCGGCAAGCGCAGGCGACAAGGACATCGAGCTGCTCTTCGACGTCGATCCGTCGCTGCCCGAGGGGCTGATCGGCGACGACCTGCGCCTGCAGCAGGTGCTGATCAACCTGAGCGGCAACGCGGTCAAGTTCACCGAACGCGGCGAGGTGCGCCTGTCGGTGCGGGTGATCGAGCGCGGCGCCGACGACGCACTGCTCGAGTTCGCGGTCGCCGACACCGGCATCGGCATCGCGGCCGAGCACCGGGCCCGCATCTTCAGCGGCTTCAGCCAGGCCGAGGCCTCGACCACGCGGCGATTCGGCGGCACGGGGCTCGGGCTCGCGATCAGCCAGCGGCTGCTCGCGCTGATGGGCAGCCGCATCGAGCTCGACAGCCGCCCCGGCGCGGGCAGCACCTTCCGCTTCCGCCTGCGCCTGCCGCTCGCCGCCGATCTGCCCGAGCCGCGGCCGGTGGACCCCGAGGCCACGCTCGCCGGCCTGCGGGTCCTGGTTGTCGACGACAATGCCGCGGCCCGGGAGGTGCTGGCCGCCATGGCCCGAACGCTGGGCTGGCACGCCGATCTGGCCGACTCGGGTGAGGCGGCAATCGCGATGGCCGACGAGGCCGCGCGCGAGGCTCGGGCCTACGACGCGATCTTCGTCGACTGGCAGATGCCAGGCATGGACGGCTGGGAAACCAGCCAGCGGCTGCGCCGCGCGATGGGCACGCGGGAACCGAGTCTGGTCATGATGGTCACCGCCCATGGCCGCGAACTGCTCGGCAGCCGCGATCCGGCCCAGCAGGCGCTGCTCGGGGGCTTCCTGGTCAAGCCGGTGACCACATCGATGCTCTTCGACGCGGTCGCCGACGCCCGTGGCCGCCTGCAGCACCGCGGTGCGGCAGCGACGGCCCGCCCGCGCGTGCGGCGCCTCGAGGGCCTGCGGGTGCTGCTGGTCGAGGACAATCCGAACAACCAGCAGGTCGCGCAGGAACTCCTCGGCCTGGAAGGCGCCGACGTCGACATCGCCGCCAACGGCCGCCTCGGCGTCGATGCGGTCGCGCAGGCCTCCCCACCCTATGACGTGGTCCTGATGGACCTGCAGATGCCGGTGATGGACGGCCTGAGCGCCACTGCCGAGATCCGCAACCGGCTGGGCATGGGCACGCTGCCGATCATCGCGATGACCGCCAACGCGATGGCGGCCGATCGCGATGCCTGCCTCGCGGCGGGCATGAACGACCACGTCGGCAAGCCCTTCGACCTGTCGTCGCTGGTCGCGACGCTGCAGCGTCACGCCGGCGGCGCCATCCGGTCTGCCGCCGCCAACGCGACGCCTCGCACGCGCATCGATCTGCCCGAGGGCCTGGCCGAGCGGGCGGCGCGGCATGGCATCGACCTGCGGGCGGCCCTGCAGCGCGTCGAAGGCGAAACCGAGATCTTCCTGCGGCTGCTTCGCACCTTCAACGCCGATCTCGACGGCCTTGCCGACCGCTTCGAGCGGATGCTGGCCGAGTCCCGCCTCGACGAGGCGCAACGGCTGATGCACACCGTCAAGGGTCTGGCCGGCATGCTCGGCGCGGCGCGCCTGCACTCGCTGGCGGCAGCGCTCGAGTCGCGGCTGCGCGCCGACCCGCGCCCGCCCGACCCGCCGCTGCGCAGCAGCCTCGCCGGCACCATCCAGGACACCCGCGCCGGCCTCAGCCTCATCGATGCAACCCTGAGCGCCACCCGCCCGGCGCCCCTCCCGGCCCGGACGGCGACCCCGACCAACCACGTGCCGCTTCGAAGCGCGCTCGCCTCGCTCGCAGCGCTGCTGCTGCACTCCGACATGCAGGCGGTCGACAGCTTCGAGGCGCTGCGCGAAGATCTCGCAACAGCCTTCGCACCCGAGTCCCTCACGGCGATCGACGACGCGATGGCGATGCTCGACTTCGAGCGCTCCCACCGCCTCGTCGGCGTACTTCTCGAGGCCCTTGAAGCTCCATGACCGATCCGTCTTCCGGCCCAGCCCCTGCCGCGACGCCCCCGACGCCCGCCACCGCGCCGGTGGAGTCCGACCGCCGGCGCGCGTGCGTCCTGGTGGTCGACGACCAGCCGATCAACATCCGGATGCTCTACCAGACGCTCGCGGCCGACTACCGCGTGCTGCAGGCGACCTCCGGCGAGCGGGCGCTCGCGATCTGCCACGACGATCCGCCCGACCTCGTCCTGCTCGACGTCGTGATGCCCGGCATCGACGGGCTCGAGGTTTGCCGACGCCTGAAGGCCGATCCGCAGACCCGGGCGATTCCGGTCATCTTCGTCACCGCGCACCACGATCCGGCCGATGAAACCCGCGGCCTCGACGCCGGCGCGGTCGACTTCATCGCCAAGCCGATCAGCCCGGCGGTCGTGCGCAGCCGTGTACGTACCCACCTTGCGCTCGCGCGCTCGAACGCCGTGCTCGCCGCCACGCTGGAGGCGACCGCCGACGGCATCCTGGTCACCGACCCCGGCAACCGGGTGCTCGCGATCAATCAGCACCTCGTCGCGATGTGGCGCCTGCCGGCGCTCGAGACCGGGGATGACGCCAGCCCGGTGCTCGCGAGCATGCGCGCCCAGCTGCGCGCGGGCACGGTCGATGAGGGCGCACCACCCGAGGCCGACGCCGAACCGGTCGGCGAACCCGCGGTGCTCGAGCTCGCCGACGGCCGCATCTTCGAGAGCCACCGCTCGGTGCTGCGTGCGGCGGGGCGCGGCGCGGGCTGGGTCTACGGATTCAGGGACGTGACCGCGCGGCGGCTTGCCGAACGACAGCTCGCCGACCTCAACGCGAGCCTCGAGAACCGGATTCTCGAGCGCACCCACGAACTGGAGCTCGCGCGCCATCAGGCCGACGCGGCGAATCGCGCCAAGAGCGAGTTCCTGTCCAACATGAGCCACGAGATCCGCACCCCGATGAACAGCATCATCGGGCTCAGCTATCTCGCCCAGCGCACCAACCCGGAGCCGCGGCTGCGCGACTACCTCGAGAAGATCGGGCAGTCGGGCCAGCACCTGATGGGCATCGTCAGCGACATCCTCGACTTCTCCAAGCTCGAGGCCGGGAAGGTCGATCTCGAGATCACCGATTTCGATCTCGGCAGCCTCATCGATTCCGTCACGAGCCAGCTCGCCCACGGCGCCGAGCGCAAGGGCCTGGCGCTGTCCACCGAAATCGACCCGGCGCTCGCGCCCGCGCTGCGCGGCGACTCGCTGCGCATCGGCCAGGTGCTGCTGAACTACGTCGGCAACGCGATCAAGTTCTCGACGCAGGGGCGGGTTCTGGTTCGCGCGCGCTGCGAGCAGCGCGACGCCGATGGCGCCCAGGTGCTTATCGAGGTCATCGATGCCGGCATCGGCATCAGCGAAGCGCAGCAGCGCTCGCTTTTCCAGCCCTTCCAGCAGGTCGATGCGACCACCACCCGGCGCTTCGGTGGCACGGGCCTCGGGCTGGCGATCAGCCGCCAGCTCGCCGACCTGATGGGAGGCACCGTCGGCGTCGAGAGCAGGCTGGGCGAGGGCAGCCGGTTCTGGCTGTCGCTCCGTCTGGGCTGGGGCGAGCCCGCGAATGTCGTGCGCACCGGTGCCAACGGCGAGCGCGGCAGCGCCCTCGGCCCCTGGGCCGCGCAGCCCACCGAGACCGAGCGCGCGCGCATCGAGGGTCGTCAGATCCTCGTGGTCGACGACAACCTCTTCAACCAGCAGGTGGCCACCGAACTGCTGATGCAGATCGGCGCCCGCGTATCGGTCGCCGGCGATGGCACGGAAGCCCTTCGGCGGCTCGACGAACCCGGGATCGATCTCGTGCTGATGGACATGCAGATGCCGGTGATGGATGGCCTGCAGGCGGCGCGCGAGATCCGTCGCCGACCCGCGACCGCGCGGCTGCCGGTGATCGCGATGACGGCCAACGCGCGCCACGAGGATCGGGCGCGATGCATCGAGGCCGGCATGAACGACTTCCTGACCAAGCCGGTGATGGCGCAGCAACTGTACGCGACCGTCGCCCGCTGGATGCCGACCAGCGTCGCCACCACATCGGCCGCTCCTGGCACGTCGGCGTCGGCCGCCCCGGCGGCATCGAGCGCCCCGTCCGGTACCAAGGCGTCGCCCCCGCAGGCCGCGCCCGCCGATCCCTTCGCCGGCGATCCCGAGATCATCGACCTCTCGATTCTGTCGCGCACGCTGAGCGGTCGAAGCGACATCGTCTATCGCGCCTCCCGGATGTTCGTCGAGTCGATGGCCCAGACCCTTGCCGAACTCGACGAGGCGCTGGGCCGCGGCGATCTTGCCGCGATAGGTGCCCTCGGGCACCGTGCCAAGTCGGCGGCCGCGGCCGTGGGTGCAGTCGGCATGTCGCGGCTGTGCCGGGCGCTCGAACTGCAGCGCGAGCATGGCAACCTCGACGAGGCGCAGGCACTGGTCGATCGGATCCGCGAACTCCAGGTGCGCATCGATGCACGCATCGATGCGTTGCCGCGGGCGCCTGCTGGCTGAAGGTCGCGGGGCGGCCGAGCGCCGGGGCGCGCCGTCGGCTCGCCCCACCGGCGACCCGATCTACTGGACGGTATCCGGACCCTCGACCGGCAGTGCGACCGGCGCGCGACGGGGTCGGGTCCCCGCGGGCGCCCGCAGCGCCTGCTCGAGCGCCTCGGCCGACTGCGGCCTGCCGAACAGGAAGCCCTGCATGCCGGTGCAGCCCTCGCCGAGCAGGAAGTCGCGCTGCGCGTCGGTCTCGACGCCAACCGCGGTCACGGCGATGCCGAAGCGTCGGCCGATGTCGATGATCGCACCGACTGCGGCGGCAGCGCTCGGCGCCCGGCCCAGGTCAGCCACGAGGCTGCGGTCGATGCGCAGCGCGTGCAGCGGCCACTCGCGCAGGCGCGCGAGGCAGCTGAAGCCGGCACCATAGGCATCGACCACCAGCCGGACACCGAGTTCGGCGAGCGCGCGCAGCAGCCCCAGGGTCTCGCCGGGATCGCCAGCGAGCGCCGGCTCGGCGAGTTCGAGCTCCAGACGATCCGCGGCAAGATCGGCCACGGCAAGGGCGTGCGCCACCGCAGCCACGAAGCCGGGGCTGCGAAACTGCCGGGGCGACACGTTGACCGATACCGGCAGCTCGCCGAGCCCGGCATCCTGCCAGGCGCGGGCCTGCAGGCAGGCTTCGCGCAGCACCCAGTCCCCGATCGGCAGGATCAGCCGCGACTGCTCGGCGAGATCGAGGAAGGCCCCCGGCGGCACGAGTTCGCCACCGGGAGGCCGCCAGCGCAGCAGCGCTTCGGCACCGATGATGCGACGCGAGCGGCCGTCGACGCGCGGCTGCCACTGCAGCACGAGGCCGCCGCGATCGAGCGCCTCGCGAAGACCGCGCTCGAGGGCGAGGCGGTCGGCCGCAAGCGTATCGAGTGGTCGGCTGTGAAAACGCAGCGCCGGCGACGCATCGGTGACGACCCGGGCAAGCGCCTCGTCGGCGCAGCGCAGCAATCCATCGGCTTCCTGGTCATCCCAGGGGTAGATCGCGATCCCGCTGCGCGCTGCCGCACGCACTTCATGCCCCTCGACGCGTAGCGGCTCGCGCAGCAGCTCGTCGATGCGGGCACAGACTCGGGCCGCATCGTGCGGCTCGCCGATGGAGCCCAGCAGCACCGCGAAGGCCTCGATCGGGGCCGGCGCGGCGGGGCGAGCATCGGCGATCTGCGACGCGGCGGCGGCGGAGGCCGAACCAGCCTCCGAGCCGGCCTGCGAACCAGCCTGCGGAATGGCCTCCGGGGCGGTACCCGCGCTGCCGGTCGCGGCGAGATCCTCGGCCCGCAGCGCGCGGCCGATGCGCGCGGCCGCGACCCGGGCGAACGCGCGACGCAGCGGTTCGGACAGCGGTGCGGCGTCCGGCGCTTCGACGGTCACCTCGACGGCCATCACGGCAAGCAGCGAGCGGTCGCGCGCGGCGCGCCGCAGGGCCTGCTTCACCTGATCGCGAAAGACAAGACGCCCGGGCTCGCCTCGAGCGCCATCCAGACAGGACCGGGCGTCGGATGCAGGACGCGAAGCGACTGCCAGCGGGGTACCAATGGAATGCATCTGGGGATCCCTGGGAGCGAGGAATCCGGATGATCGGCGAACCGGCGCCGTCGCATTGCGCCGAGGATGCGTGTCCGGCCCCGTCTTTTCCGTGCTTGAGCGGCGCCTGCCGACCGACGGGCGGTCCGGCGGGCGCTCAGAATCCGGCCGATGCGATGCAGGCGTAGGCCGAATGGTTGTGAATCGACTCGAAGTTCTCGGCCTCGGCGAGGTAGTCGATGACGTCGGGATGATCGCGCAGTCGACCGGCAACGTCGCGCACGAGGTCCTCGACGAACTTCGGGTTGTCGTAGGCGCGCTCGGTGATGAACTTCTCGTCGACGCGCTTGAGCAGGCCGTAGATCTCGCTGGAAGCCTCTTCCTCGGCAATACGGATCAGCGTCTCGGGCGCCACCGGCTGCCGGGTACGTACCGACAGCGTGATGTGCGAGCGCTGATTGTGGGCACCGTAGTCGGAGATGGTCTTGGAGCAGGGGCAAAGGCTCTTGACCGGCGCGAGCACCGTGAGCGTGACCTGAGGCGCCTGGGCATCGCCGTCGACGACCACGCCGACTTCATAGTCGAGGAGGCTCTGCACGCCGGAGACCGGCGCGGTCTTGCGCACGAAGAGCGTGAAGCGCATCTCGAAACGACCGCGCTCGGCCTCGAGCAGCCCGAGCATGCGCGCGTGGAGCGCGGTGACCGCGGCGACGTCCAGCGGCTCGGCATCGTCGCGAGCACTGGCCTCGAGCAGCGCGACGAAGCGCGACATGTGGGTGCCCTTCTGATCTTCGGGCAGCGCGACATACAGGGCGAACTCGCCGGTGGCGGGCTGCACCCCGCCGTCGGCCCGGCGCCAGCGCAGCGGGTAACGCACGCGCCGGATGCCCACGCGCTGGATCGCGAGACGGCGGGCATCATGGCTGCCCTGCACGTCGGGCATCGCCGCGCCGAGCGGTGCGCCCGATTCTCTGGTGTTCATGAGGACTCCGGTTGCGAAAGGGATGGGCCGGCCGGCGCCGCGCTTGCGGCATCGGCGGGAAAGCGCGCGCGGATCGAAGCCTCGATGCCGGCGGCGTCGAGCCCCTCGAGGCGAAGCAGCTGCGCCTGCTCGCCGTGATCGACGAAGCGGTCGGGCAGGCCGAGCTGCAGCAGCGGCCGGACGATGCCGGCGGCGGCGAGCGTCTCGGCGACCGCGCTGCCGGCACCGCCACCGACGACATTTTCCTCGACGGTCACGAAGACCTCGTGCGTGGCGGCAAGCTCGGCAAGCAGGGCGCCATCGATCGGCTTGACCCAGCGCATGTTGACGACGGTCGCGTCGAGCGCCTCGCCGGCGGCGAGCGCCGGCGCGAGCATCGTGCCGAAGGCGAGCACCGCGATGCGCCGGCCCGCGCGACGCAGCTGCGCCTTGCCCAGCGGCATCGGCGCAAGACCGGGTTCGACCGGCACGCCGGGGCCGCTGCCACGCGGGTAGCGGACCGCGGCCGGTCCGTCGTGCAGGAAGGCGGCGGTGAGGGCCTGGCGGCACTCATTCTCGTCGGCCGGCGCGGCGACGACGATGTTCGGGATGCAGCGCAGGTAGCTGAGATCGAAGGCGCCAGCGTGCGTCGCGCCGTCGGCACCCACCAGCCCGGCACGATCGAGCGCGAACATCACCGGCAGGTTCTGCAGCGCAACATCATGGATCAGCTGGTCGTAGCCCC
Source organism: Burkholderiaceae bacterium (assembly GCA_044235405.1). Lineage (GTDB taxonomy): Bacteria > Pseudomonadota > Gammaproteobacteria > Burkholderiales > Burkholderiaceae_E > Quisquiliibacterium. Next base: position 12,074 of record JBIIHU010000009.1, on the reverse strand, counting down.
GCTGCAGGAAGGTGCTGTAGATGGCGACCACCGGCTTGAAGCCCTCGCAGGCGAGACCGGCGCCGAAGGTCACCGCGTGCTGCTCGGCAATGCCGACGTCGAAGTAGCGCGACGGAAAGCGCTTCTCGAACTCGACCAGCCCCGAGCCTTCGCGCATCGCCGGCGTGATCGCCATCAGGCGGTCATCGTGTGCCGCCATGTCGCAGATCCAGTCGGAGAAGATCTGCGTATAGGTGGGCCGCGGGGGCGTGGTCGCCTTCTGGATGCCCTGCGCCGGATCGAAGCGCCCCGGCCCGTGGTAGAGCACCGGGTCGGCCTCCGCGAGCTTGTACCCCTGGCCCTTGCGGGTGACGATGTGCAGGAACTGCGGTCCGCGCAACTCGCGCAGATTGGACAGCGTCGGGATCAGCGAATCGAGGTCGTGACCGTCGATCGGGCCGACATAGTTGAAGCCGAATTCCTCGAACATCGTGCCAGGCACCACCATGCCCTTGGCGTGCTCCTCGAAGCGGCGCGCGAGCTCGAACATCGTGGGGACCTTCGCCAGCACCGCGCGGCCGACGTCGCGCGCCTTCGCGTAGAAGCGCCCCGACATCAGCCGCGCGAGATAGCGGTTCAGCGCGCCGACCGGCGGCGAGATCGACATGTCGTTGTCGTTGAGCACCACCAGCATGTCGATGTCGGGGGTGACCCCGGCATTGTTCATGGCCTCGAAGGCCATGCCGGCGGACATCGCACCGTCGCCGATGACGGCGACATGCCGGCGACGGCCCGGGCCCTGGTTCTCGCCGCGGTTGCGCGAGGCGACCGCCATGCCGAGGGCCGCCGAGATCGACGTGGAGGAATGGGCGGTGCCGAAGGTGTCGTACTCGGACTCGCTGCGCCGCGGGAAGCCGGAGATGCCGCCGAACTGGCGAATCGTGGCGAGCCGGTCGCGGCGCCCGGTAAGCACCTTGTGCGGGTAGCTCTGGTGACCGACGTCCCAGACCAGGCGGTCGCGCGGGGTGTCGAACACGTAGTGCAGCGCGATCGCGAGCTCGACGGTGCCGAGATTCGACGACAGGTGGCCGCCGGTGCGTGCGACCGACGCGAGCAGGAAGTCACGCAGTTCATCGGCGAGCACGCGCAGCTGGCCGCGATCGAGCGCGCGCAGATCGGCCGGGCTGCCGATGCGCTCGAGCAGGGGATGATTGCCTTGAGTCACGAGTGCCTCGTCACGATGAGTTCGGCGATGTCGCCCAGACGGACGGCGCGCGGGCCGAGCGCGGTGACCGCCTCGCGGGCCTGGCGCAGCAGCGAGTCGGCCAGGGCCCGCGAAGCCTCGAGGCCGAGCACCGAAACATAGGTGGGCTTGCCGTGGTCGGCGTCCTTGCCGGCGGTCTTGCCGAGCGCTGCGGCATCACCGACGACGTCGAGGATGTCATCGACCACCTGGAAGGCCAGGCCGATCGCCTCGGCGTAGCGCTCGAGCAGAACCCGCTCGGCCTCGGTACTGCGCCCGCACGCGGCCCCCAGCGCGACCGAGGCGCCGAGCAGCGCGCCGGTCTTGCGCTGGTGCATGTCGCGCAGCGCGGCAGGCTCGAGCGTGGTGCCGACCGCGTCGAGGTCGATCGCCTGGCCGCCGGCCATGCCGAGGGAGCCGGCGGCGTGACCCAGCCGTGCGACCATGGCGACGACCGCGGAGGCGGCGACACCATGGTCTGCGGCGGCCGCGGTCGACGCGAAGGCCAGAGCCTGCAGCGCATCGCCGACCAGCATCGCGGTGGCCTCGCCGAAGGCCACGTGCACCGTCGGCTTGCCGCGCCGCAGGACGTCGTCGTCCATGCAGGGCAGATCGTCGTGGACCAGCGAGTAGGCATGCACGCACTCGAGCGCGCAGGCCGCGGCATCGAGCGCCGCCTGCGGCGCCCCGGCGAACTCGCCGGCGGCATAGACCAGCAGCGGCCGCACGCGCTTGCCGCCGCCGAGCACGGCGTAGCGCATCGCCTCGTGCAGACGAACCGGCGCGGTGTCGGCCGGCGGCAGCAGGCGATCGAGCGCCTGCTCGACCTGCGCGCCACGCCGGGCGATCCAGGCATCGAAGGGCTCGGCGGTGTCGGGGGTCGTGGCCATCGACGGCATCGGCATCAGGCGGGGCCCGCCCCGTCGGGCTCGAAGGGCCGCAGCAGATCACCCTCGAGGACACGAACCTGGTCCTGGACGGTCGCGAGTGCGTCGCGGCAGAAACCAACGAGCGCGGCACCACGGCGGTAGGCGACGAGCGCGGCCTCGAGACCCAGCTCGCCGCCTTCCATGCGGCGCACGATGTCCTCGAGCTCGGCCATCGCCTGCTCGAAGTTCGGCGGCAAGGGGTCCTCGTCGGCCGACGTCCGGACGGCCGGCCCGGCTGCCGGAAGGCGATCGTCCATCGGAACCATCCCGGGAAAGAAAAGCCGCGAGAGCGCGGCGGTTACTTCGATTCTACTGCGGGTCGTCGCCGAGCGGCGGTACCCGCCCGACCGGGAACCCGGGTGCTTCGCCCTGCTGCGTGACCCCCCATTCCGTTTGGGGTATCCTCCCCCCCTTTCTTCGAGCCAGGAAGGCCCCTCGGCGGGCCTCGCCGTCGGTTCCGGAGTCCGGTCGGCGCGGTGCCGGTCGTCCCCCTGCGTCTGCTTGCCCGGGAGGTTTCCCCATGTCGGATCTTGGGCGCCGCGGTTTTCTCGCGCCCGCGCGCACGCAACTGCCGGTTTCGGCCTACTTCGACGAAGCGCTGCACCAGCGCGAGATCGAGGCGCTGTTTCGCCGCGGTCCCGGCTACGTCGGTCATCGTCTGATGGTGCCCGAGCCCGGCAACTACCACACGCTTGCCGCCGAGCGCGAGGGCCGCGCGCTGGTGCACGGACCGCAGGGCATCGAGCTGCTGTCCAACGTGTGCCGTCATCGCCAGGCCATCATGCTGAAGGGTCGCGGCAGCGCCGACAACATCGTGTGCCCGCTGCACCGCTGGACCTACGACCTCGGCGGTCGGCTTCTGGGCGCCCCGCATTTCGACGAGCAGCCCTGCCTGAATCTCGGGCGCACGCCGCTGTCGGAGTGGCGAGGACTGCTCTTCGAGGGTCCGCGCGACATCGCCGCCGACCTGGCCGGCCTCGGCATGACCGACACGCTGAACTTCGAAGGCTACCTGCTCGACCATGTCGAGGTGCACGAGTGCGCCTACAACTGGAAGACCTTCATCGAGGTCTACCTCGAGGACTATCACGTGGCGCCCTTCCACCCGGGCCTGGGGCGCTTCGTCAGCTGCGAGGACCTCGACTGGCGCTTCAGCGAGCGCTTCTCGGTCCAGACGGTGGGTATCCACGACTCGCTGCGCCGGCCCGGCTCGCCGGTGTACCGGCGCTGGCATGATCAGGTGCTGCGCTTCGGCCGGGGCCAGGTGCCCCCGCATGGCGCGATATGGCTCACCTATTACCCCAACGTGATGGTCGAGTGGTACCCGTTCGTGCTGGTGGTGTCCACGCTGGTGCCTCGCGGCCCGCAGCACACCACCAACATCGTGGAGTTCTACTACCCCGAGGAGATCGTGCTCTTCGAGCGCGAGTTCGTCGAGGCCGAACGGGCCGCCTACCTCGAGACCTGCGCCGAGGACGATGAGATCGCGCTGCGCATGGATGCCGGACGGCGGGCGCTGCTCGAGCGGGGCGACGACGACGCCGGCCCCTACCAGAGCCCGATGGAGGACGGCATGCAGCATTTCCACGAGTTCTACCGGCGCGAAATGGCGCTGCCGACACGATGAGGACCTGGACCACGCTGATCGAGGCGGGCGAGCTCGCGGCGGTGCTCGATCGTTGCGTCGTCATCGATTGCCGCCACGACCTGACCCGACCGTCCGCAGGCCCCGAAGCCTGGGCTCAGGGCCACATCCCGGGCGCGAGCTTCCTGCACCAGGACGACGACCTCGCCGGGCCGCGCGACGGCCGTAACGGCCGTCATCCGCTTCCCGATCGCGAAGCGCTCGCCGCCAGGCTGCGCGCCTGCGGCCTGCACCGCGGCCAGCAGCTGGTTGCCTGCGATGCGCATGGCGGCATGTACGCGGCGCGGCTGTGGTGGCTTGCGCGCTGGCTCGGCCACGATGCGGTGGCGGTGCTCGACGGCGGCCTGCCGGCGTGGCAACGCGAAGGGCTGCCGCTGGTCACCGGACACGCTCGGCCGGTGCCCGGCGATTTCAGCCCTGCCGAGCCGCTGACCCGCCAGATCGATGCCGACACGCTGCTCGGCGCGCTCGGCAGCCCGAGCCTGCGGGTGATCGATGCCCGGGCGCCCGAGCGCTTTCGCGGCGAGGTCGAGCCGATGGATCCGGTCGCAGGCCATATCCCCGGCGCGCTGAACCGGCCCTTCGCCCAGAACCTTCGGCCCGACGGCCGCTTCAAACCGGGCCCGGTGCTGCGCGCCGAGCTGCTGGCGCTCGCCGCGCAGGCGGGCGTCGGTCCCGAGGGGCTGGTTCACCAGTGCGGCTCCGGGGTCACCGCATGTCACAACCTGCTGGCGGCGGCGCTCGCCGGACTGCCGGAAGGCCAGCTCTACCCGGGCTCCTGGAGCGAGTGGTGCGCCGACCCTGCGCGGCCGGTGGCGCGCGGCGCCTGAACGCCATGCGCATGCGGGCCGGGCTGCGCGCGTGTCGGGGTCCGCGCGTCGCGCGCGGGCTGCGATGGCCCGCCTGATCTTCTTCTGCGGTCACGCCGGCACCGGCAAGACCACGATCGCGCGGCAGGCGCTCGGCCGTCTCCACGGACTCACCGGCGAGAACTTCTGCCTGCTCGACAAGGACACGCTCTACGGTGGCTACTCCGCACGGGTGATGCACCTGCTCACCGGCAACGCCAACGACCGCGACAGTCCGACCTACCTCGAGCACCTGCGCGACCTCGAGTACGCGGGGCTGGTGGAGGTGGCGGCCGAGAATCTCGCGCTCGGCGTCAACGTGCTGGTGGTGGGACCCTTCTCGCGCGAAGTACGCGAACACCGGCTGCATGACGGCAGCCGCTTCCCGGTACCTGCCGGCACCACCATCCGGGTGGTGTGGGTCGACCTCGACGAGGCGGTTGCGCGCGCGCGCATCGAGCGCAGGGCCGATCCGCGCGACGCCTGGAAACTCGCCCACTGGGACGACTACCGGCGGCGGCGCTTCGTGCCCGACGCCGCCGACTATCCGGAACTGGTGCGCTTCGACAACGGCGCGCCGGGCGAGGCGGACCTGTCGCGGCTCGTGCGCGAACTCGCGAGCACCCGATCCGGCTGACCCGCCGCGCCGCTCTCCGCTCGCAGGCGGCGGCAAACGGCTAATGCGCGTGCAGCGAGCGGGTCATCAGCGCGATGATCGCGATGCCGAGCGCCATCAGCATGAACTGGCGAAGCCAGCCGGCGCGCGAGCGGCGACTCTCGCGATGCAGGTCGGGCACGAGGTCGGCGAGCGCGATGTAAATGAAGCTCGCCGCCGACAGCATCAGCACGTAGGGCTGCAGTCCGTCGGCGGTGTCGAGCGCGAAGTAGCCGAGCAGGCCGCCGGCCACCGCCGCCAGGCTCGACAGCACGTTGAAGGCGAGCGCGCGCCGCCGGCTGTAGCCGGCATTGAGCAGCAGGATGAAGTCGCCTATCTCCTGCGGGATCTCGTGGGTGGCGATCGCGAGCGCGGTGAGCCAGCCAAGCGAGACGTCAGTGGCGAAGGCCGCCGCGATCATGACGCCATCGGCGAAGTTGTGGATCGCATCACCCACCAGGATCAGGCTGCCGCCGGGGCCGGCCTGCGCGCGGTCGTGCCCGTGCTCGTGGTGGTGGCCGTCGCCCTCGTAGTGGTGGCTGTGACGCACGATCTCGAGCTTCTCGAGCAGGAAGAAGCCGACGAATCCCGCCAGCAGCACCGCGAACAGCAGATGGAGGTCGGCCCCCGACTCGACCGCCTCCGGCAGCAGGTGCAGCACCGCGGTGGCGAGCAGCAGGCCGGCCGACAGGCTGACCAGGCGCTGCACCACCGTGGTGAGCCGCGGCACGGCGATCAGGGCCGCAGCCATCACGCTGAGCAGGCCGGCAACACCCGTGGCCAGCAGGATGTGAACGAGGGTCATGGCGCGAGGCCGAAACGCTGGAACCAGGCGAGTGCGCGCGCCCAGGCATCGGCAGCTTCCTGGGGTCGGTAGCTGGGCCGGTAGTCGGCATGGAAGGCGTGGGGCGCGTCGGGGTAGACGACGAACTCGGAGCGCTGCGATGCGCCGCGGCCGAAGGACAGGCGCAGCTTCATCTCCTCGACGAGCGACAGCGGGATGCCTTCGTCGCGCCCGCCGTACAGGCCGAGCACCGGCGCGCGCAGGCGCTCGGCGACATCGAGCGGCTGCTCGGGATTGAGCGCGTTCGCGCTGCCGCCGAGGCGCCCGTACCAGGCCACGCCGGCCTTCAGCCCGGGCCGATGCGCCGCATAGAGCCAGACGATGCGCCCGCCCCAGCAGAAGCCGGTGACTCCCAGCCGGGCGCGATCGCCGCCGTTGCCCGCCGCCCACTGCGCGGCGGCGTCGAGATCGCCGAGCACCTGCGCGTCCGGCACCCGCGAGATGACCTGCGCGAAGACCTCGGCGATGCTCTCGTGGCGGCGGGGATCGCCCTGCCGGAAGAAGAGTTCGGGCGCGACCGCCTGGTAGCCCACCTTCGCGAGGCGCCGGCAGATATCGCGGATGTGCTCGTGCACGCCGAAGGCCTCGTGCACCACCAGGATGGTGGGCAGGGCCTGCCGGCCCGCGGGCTGGGCACGCCAGGCCGGCATGCGCCGGCCGTCGGCGGTGGTGATCAGCACCTCGTCGCTGACCAGGCCGGTGTCGTCGGTGACGACGACCTGCGCCCGCAGCGCACCGACCGGCGCGACCGCCGCGGCGAAGCCACCTGCCAGCAGCGTGCGCCGCGGCAGCGGCGTGCCGCCGAGCAGGCTGGCGAGATCGTCGGCCCGGCAGCGGGCGGCTTCTTCCATGGGGATCTCCAGGGCGATGAGCAGGAACCGCGCTAGTGGGCGCGCTCCCAGTTGGGGCCGGCACCCACCTCGACCTCGAGCGGCACAGCGAGCTTCGCCACGCCGGTCATCAGCGCCGCGAGCCGCTCGCGCACCGCGGGCAGCGCCGTCTCGGGCACCTCGAGGACGAGTTCGTCGTGAACCTGCAGTACCAGGCGGGCGGGCGCGGTCTCGGCGTCGATCCAGTCCTGGACCGCGATCATCGCCAGCTTGATGAGATCGGCCGCCGTGCCCTGCATCGGCGCGTTGATCGCAGCCCGTTCGGCGGCCTGCCGGCGCGGGCCGTTGGGGCTGCCGATCTCGGGCAGCCACAGGCGCCGGCCGAACACCGTCTCGACGTAGCCCTGCGCGCGGGCACGCTCGCGGGTGTCGTCCATGTAGCGGCGCACGCCGGGATAACGCGCGAAATAGCGCTCGATGTAGTGGCGCGCGGCGTCGCGCTCGATGCCGAGATTGCTCGCCAGGCCGAAGGCGCTCATGCCGTAGATCAGCCCGAAGTTGATCACCTTCGCGTAGCGCCGCTGCTCGGCGCTGACCTCGGTCGCAGGCACCGCGAAGATCTCGGCGGCGGTGGCGCGGTGCACATCGAGCCCCTGGCCGAAGGCCGCCAGCAGCCCCTCGTCGCCCGACAGGTGCGCCATGATCCGAAGTTCGATCTGGGAGTAGTCGGCCGACACCAGCAGGTGGCCGGGCGGCGCGATGAAGGCTTCGCGGATGCGACGGCCCTCGGCGGTGCGTACCGGGATGTTCTGCAGGTTGGGTTCGCTGGAGGCGAGCCTGCCGGTGACCGCGACCGCCTGCGAGAACTGCGTATGCACGCGCCCGGTGGCCGGGTTGATCATCCGCGGCAGCTTGTCGGTGTAGGTGCTCTTGAGCTTGGCCAGGCCGCGCCAGTCGAGGATCAGGCGCGGCAGCGGATAGTCCTCGGCGAGCTTCGCGAGCACCTCCTCGTCGGTGGAGGGCGCGCCGCTCGCGGTCTTCTTCAACACCGGCAGGCCCTGGCGCTCGAACAGGATCTCGCCGAGCTGTTTGGGCGAACCGAGATTGAAGGGCTGGCCCGCCGCCTCGTGGACCTTGCCCTCGAGCTCGAGCAACCGTCGTCCGAGCTCGTCGGACTGCGCGGCGAGCAGCGCGGCGTCGATCAGCACGCCGGCGCGCTCCATGCGCTGCAGCACGCGCAGCGCCGGCATCTCGATGCGCTCGTAGACGAAGGCAAGCCCCGCATCGGCCTGCACCCGCGGGTGCAGCGTGCGATGCAGCTGCAGGGTGACCTCGGCATCCTCGGCGGCGTAGCGGGTGGCCTGCTCGACCGACACCTGGCCGAAGGGGATGCGGGCAGCGCCCTTGCCGGTGATCTCGTCGTAGGTGGTCGTTCGCCGACCGAGGTGCCGCGCGGCGAGGGAGTCCATGTCGTGACTGCGATGGGCTTCGAGCACGTAGGACTGCAGCAGGGTGTCGTGGGCGATGCCGGCAAGGCGGATGCCGTGGTTCTCGAGCACGTGCGCGTCGTACTTCAGGTTCTGGCCGACCTTCGCGGCAGCCGGATCCTCGAGCCAGGGCCGCAGCCGCGCCAGCACGGTGTCGGTGTCGAGCTGCGCGGGAGCGCCCGCGTAGTCGTGCGCAAGCGGGATGTAGCAGCCCTCCCAGGGCTCGACCGACAGCGAGATGCCCACCAGCCGCGCGGCCATCGGGTCGAGCGACGTGGTCTCGGTATCGACCGCCACCAGCGGCGCAGCCTGAACGCGCGCCAGCCAGCGCGCGAGCCCGGTCTCGTCGGTCAGCATCTCGTAGACCGGCTCACGGGGCGGTGCGTCGGGGCGCGCCTCGGAGCCCGAATCGGCCGCAACCGCGGCGCCGGCCGACTGCGCGAAGGCTGCTGCAGTCCGGCCGTCGCGCACCGGCACGAGTGAGCCGCGCGCACCGCCGGCGTCGTCGAGCTCGCGCAACCAGCTGCGAAAGCCGCAGCGCGTGAAGAGTTCGCGCAGCGCCACCGGGTCCTCGTCGCGCAGCTGCAGCGAGTCGGCAAACCCCTCGAGGTGACCGGTGAGGTCGCAGTCGGTCTTCACGGTGACGAGACGGCGCGCCACCGGCAGCCAGTCGAGGGCCTTGCGCAGGTTCTGGCCGGCCACGCCGGTGATCGACTCGGCATGCGCGACCACGCCGTCGAGCGAGCCGTACTGCTGCAGCCACTTGACCGCGGTCTTGGGGCCGACCTTCTCGACGCCGGGAACGTTGTCGACCGCATCACCCACCAGCGTCAGCCAGTCGACGATGCGCTCGGGCGGCACGCCGAAGCGTGCGATCACGCCGGCAGGATCGAGGCGCTCGGGCGGGCCGCCCTGCGTGCTCATCGTGTTCACGAGCACCGTGCGCGCATCGACGATCTGGGCGAGGTCCTTGTCGCCGGTGGCCACCACCGTGCGCATCGCGTGCTCGCCGGCGCGGCGCGCGAGCGTCGCGATGACGTCATCGGCCTCGATACCGGCCGGCATCAGCAGCGGCCAGCCCAGCGCGCGCACGAGCTCGTGGATGACCGGAATCTGCCTGGCGAGATCCTCGGGCATCGATTTGCGGTTGGCCTTGTACTCGGGGTACCACGCGTCGCGAAACGTGGGGCCGGGGGCATCGAAGACGACGGCGCCGAGCGTGGCGCCCTCGTGCAGTTTGCCGTCGGATCGCAGACGCCTTAGCATCCCGACGATGCCGTAGACCGCCCCGGCAGGCTCGCCGCTGGGACTGCGCATGTCGGGCAGGGCGTGAAAGGCCCGGTAGAGGAAGCTCGACCCGTCGACCAGCAGGAGCGTCTGTTCAGTCATGTCCAGCGGCAAGCACGTCCCGCAGTTGCGTTCGATCCCGAGCCCGGAGCGCTCGACCTCGCTGAAGGCGCGAGAGTCATGGCATATCCTCGGGATTATCTCAGAGTTCGTCGAGGCGACCGAAAGGCTCGCCGAGATCCGGCCGGCGGTCTCGATCTTCGGCAGCGCGCGGATCCGCCCGGGCCATCGGTGGTACGAGAGCACCGTCGACATCGCGCGGCGGCTGTCGGATGCGGGCTTCACCGTGATCTCCGGCGGCGGGCCCGGCATCATGGAGGCCGCCAATCGGGGCGCCTTCGACGGCCCCTCGCCTTCGGTGGGACTGAACATCGAACTGCCGCACGAACAGACCGGCAACCCCTACCAGAACATCTCGCTGCGTTTCCGCCACTTCTTCGCCCGCAAGGTGGCCTTCGCGAAGTACGCCTCGGCCTTCGTGGCGGTGCCTGGCGGTTTCGGCACCCTCGACGAACTCGCCGAGGTGCTCACGCTGGTGCAGACGCGGGTCGGCCGCCACATTCCCATCATCCTCGTGGACTCGGCTTTCTGGCGCGGCCTGCTCGACTGGATGCGCGAGAGCCTGCTCGACAACGGTCTGATCGCGCCCGAGGACCTCGACCTGATGACGGTGGTCGACGAACCGGCGCAGGTCGTCGAGGCGATCTTCGACTTCTATCAGTCGCGCGGCTTCGGGCCCACCGCCCGCGAGAACGAGCGGCTGTTCTCGCTGTAGCGGCCTTTCCTGCTATCCTGCGCGCGCCGGTCGGCGCCGCGTCGCTTGCGGGACCGCTCCGGTGTTCCGCGCCCGGCTCCCGACGCGCCCCGCCCCGACACGACCCCTTCAGCGCCCGCCTCATGGCCGTCTTCACGCCGGTGACCCGCCCGGAGCTTGAACGCTGGCTCGCCGGCTACGACCTCGGCGCGCTCATCGCCCATGAGGGCATCGCCTCGGGCATCGAGAACAGCAATTTCTTCGTCGATACCGAGCGCGGCCGCTTCGTGCTGACGCTCTTCGAGCGTCTCGAGGCAAGCCAGCTTCCCTTCTACCTCGGCCTGATGCGCCATCTGGCTGGGCGCGGGGTACCCTGCCCCGACCCGGTGCCGGATCGTGCCGGCACCCTGCTCGGCGAACTCGCCGGCAAGCCCGCCGCGCTGGTCAGCCGGCTGCGCGGCACGGCCCTGACGGCGCCGGCAGGCACGCACTGCGCGCGGCTCGGCGAACTGCTCGCGCGCATGCATCTGGCGGCGGCCGACTACCCCGGTACCCTGCCCAACCTGCGCGGCCTGCCCTGGTGGGCCGAGACCGCGCCGAAGGTGGCGCCTTTCCTCGCGCCTGCCCTGCGCGACGTGCTCGCCGACGAGCTCGCCGCCCAGCAGCGCTTCGCCGAATCGGCGCAGTATCGGTCGCTGCCGCGCAGCGCGGTGCACGCCGATCTCTTCCGCGACAACGTGCTCTTCGACGGCGATGCGCTGGGCGGCGTCATCGACTTCTACTTCGCTGGCGTCGACACCTGGCTCTTCGATCTCGCCGTCACCTGTAACGACTGGTGCATCGACGATGCCACCGGCGAGTTCGACGAGCCCAGGCTCGCGGCGATGCTGCGTGCCTACCGGGAAGTGCGCGAGCCCGACGCGGCCGAACGCGCCGCCTGGCCGCTGATGCTGCGCGCCGCGGCGCTGCGCTTCTGGCTGTCGCGCCTGTTCGACCTTCACCTGCCGCGGCCGGCGCAGATGGTCACGCCCAAGGATCCCGCGCACTTCGAGCGGGTGCTGCTCGCGCGTCGCCGCGCCGCGCCCGCGCTTGCCCCCGGCCCGGAATCCTGATGCAGATCGCGCGCCTGCCGGCGGCCCGAGGCCGCGTCTGGGTCATCGACGGATTCCGGCTGCTGCGCCGGGCGCCGATGGCGCTGCTCGCGCTGTCGTTCCTCTACCTGCTGATCCTGATGCTGACCACGGTGGTTCCGCTGATCGGGCCCTTCGCCCCGATGCTGGCCACGCCGCTGCTGTCGGTGGGCCTGATGCACGCGGTCCGTGCGGCGGGCAACCGGGAGCACCCCACGCCGCAGATGCTGTTCGCCGGCCTGCGCGAACCCGCCCGTCGGCAATGGCGCTCGCTGCTCGTGCTCGGCGTGATCAATGCCACCTCGACCCTCGCCGCGCTCGGCCTGGCCTCGCTCGCCGACGACGGCACGCTGCTGCGCATCGCCACCGGCCAGACAGGCAGC
>JBIIHU010000123.1:0-10367 GCA_044235405.1 Burkholderiaceae bacterium | reverse complement strand
AGAGGCTGTTGAAGCCGCCCGCCCCGTTGGGGTTGCGCGATCCCGACAGGCCGGCGCCCACGGCGGGCAGCAGGTCGGCCTCGCGCAGCTGCATCTGCGCGCGCGCCTGCTCGATGGCCAGCGCCGCGAGCCGCAGATCGCGGTTGCGGGCGAGCGCGGTGTCGATCAGGCGATGCAGCGCCTCGTCCTGGAAGAAGGCCCGCCAGCCGATCGTATCGACCGGGGCCGCCCCTGCGGCCGCGACGGCAGCCGACGACGGATAGCTCGCCGGCAGGTCGGGGGATGGCGACCGCGGCGGCACGGCGGGTGGCAGGCCCGCGCAGGCCGAAAGCAGCGGCACGCCGAGCGCGGTCAGCAGGTGGCGCCGCTTCATGTGCCCCCCTCGCCGTCGGCGGCACCACGCGAGCGGCCGCCTCCGAACAGGCGGCGAACCACCACGAAGAACACCGGCACCAGGAAGATCGCGAGTACCGTGGCGCTGATCATGCCGCCAAGCACGCCGGTGCCGATCGAGCGCTGGCTGGCCGAGCCCGCGCCCGTGGCGAGCACCAGCGGCATCACGCCGAGGATGAAGGCGAGCGAGGTCATCAGGATGGGTCGCAGGCGCAGATGGGCGGCCTCCAGCACCGCCTCGACCGCGCTGCGGCCGCGCGCCTGCAGCTCGCGCGCGAACTCGATGATCAGCACCGCGTTCTTGGCCGACAGGCCGATGATCGTGATCAGGCCGACCTTGAAGAACACGTCGTTCTCGAGCCCGCGCAGCGATGCGGCGGCCACGACGCCGAAGACCCCGAGCGGCACCACGAGGATCACCGCCAGCGGGATCGTCCAGCTCTCGTAGAGCGCGGCAAGGCACAGGAACACCGACAGCAGCGCGAAGCCGAACAGCAGCGTGGCGGTGGCGCCGGAGAGCTTCTCCTCGCGCGCCAGCCCGGTCCATTCGTAGCCCAGCCCGGGCGGCAGCCCGGCGGCGATGCGCTCCATCTCGGCGATCGCGGCGCCCGAACTCACACCGGGGGCGGGTTCGCCGGCGATGCGCATCGCCGGATAGCCGTTGTAGCGGATCGCCTGCATCGCACCACTGATCCACTGCACCGAGGCAAAGGCCGACAGCGGCACCGGCTGGGCCTGGGCATTGGGCACCGGCAGCTTCAGCAACGCGTCGGGCTGCATGCGCGCCGGCGCATCGGCCTGCACGATCACGCGCTGCACCCGCCCCTGGTTGGGGAAGTCGTTGACGTAGGCCGAACCCAGCGCGCTCGAGAGCGTGGCGTTGATGGCGGCGAAGCTCACGCCGAGCGCCGCCGCCCGGTCGCGATCGATGCGCAGCTCGAGCTGCGCGGCGTCCTCGAGGCCGTCGGGGCGCAACGCCGCCAGCAGCGGGCTGCGGCCGGCCTCGGCGAGGATCTGGTTACGCGCCGCGAGCAGCGCCTCACGACCCACGCCACCGCGGTCCTGAAGACGGAATGCGAAGCCGTTGGCGCGCCCGAGATCGCGGATCGGCGGGGGGCTGAGCGGGAAGATGAAGGCATCGCGGATGCGCGACAGCGCCCCGAAGGCGCGCTTGACCACCGCCTGCGCCGAGCGCTCCTCGCCGGGCCGCTCGGCCCAGTCCTTCAGCGTGACGAAGGCGAGCGCCGCATTCTGGCCGGTGCCGGAGAAGTTGAAGCCGAGCACGCTGACGACGCTCTGGACGTCGGGCTGCTTCAGCATGTAGCCCTCGACCTGCTGCATGACCGCCTGCGTGCGCTGCTGGGTGGCGCCCGGCGGCAGCAGCACGTTGACCAGCAGGTTGCCCTGGTCCTCGTTGGGCACGAAGGACGTCGGCAGGCGCTGGAACATCACGACCGCCGCGCCGATGATCGCCGCGTAGATGACGAGGTAGCGCCAGGCACGCCGCAGGATCCGCGCCACCAGCCCCTGGTAGGCCTGCGCGGTGCGCGCGTAGCCGCGGTTGAACCAGCCGAAGAAGCCGCGTCGGGCCTGGTGGTGACCCGCGGCGACGGGCTTCAGCAGGGTGGCGCAAAGCGCCGGCGAGAATGACAGCGCAAGAAAGGCCGAGAACAGGATGGCCACGACCATCACCGCCGCGAACTGCCGGTAGATGTTGCCGATCGAGCCGCTGAAGAAGGCCAGGGGCACGAACACCGACACCAGCACCACGGTGACCCCGACGATCGCCCCGGAGATCTGCCCCAGAGCCTTGCGGGTGGCCTCGCGCGGGGGCAGCCCCTCCTCGCTCATGATGCGCTCGACGTTCTCGACCACGACGATCGCGTCGTCGACCACGATGCCGATCACCAGCACCATGCCGAACATCGTGAGCACGTTGATCGAGAAACCCATCGCGAGCAGCGCGCCGAAGGTGCCGAGCAGGGCTACCGGCACGACCAGCGTCGGGATCAGCGTGCAGCGAAGGTTCTGCAGGAACAGGTACATCACGACAAACACCAGCAGCACCGCCTCGACCAGCGTCTGGGCCACCTGCCGGATCGAGATCCGGATGAACTTCGAGCTGTCGTAGGGGATGCTCGCCTTCACGCCGGGCGGGAAGAAGCGCGCGAGTTCATCGAGCTTGCCGCGGATGCGCTCGGCGGTGTCGAGCGCATTGGCGTTGGGAGCGAGCTGCACGCCGATGCCGGTGGAAGGCTGGCCGTCGAGCCGCGTGCGAAGGCCGTAACCCTGCGCGCCGAGTTCGATGCGCGCGACGTCGCGCAGGCGGACCGTGGAGCCGTCGGGGTTGGCGCGCAGCACGATGTTGCCGAACTCCGCGGGATCGACGAGCTGACCCCGGACCACCACCGCGGCGAAGATCCGCTGGTCGGCGGTGGCGGGCTGCTCGCCGACGAAACCCGAGGAGACCTGGGCATTCTGCGCGGCGATCGCGGCATTGACGTCGCTCATCGACAGCCGCAGGCCCTGCAGTTTCGCGGGGTCGACCCAGATGCGCATCGCCCGCTCGGTGCCGAAGATCTGGGCCTGGCCCACGCCAGGCACCCGCTGGATCTCGGGCAGCACGCTGCGGGCGGCGTAATCGCCGAGCGCCACCGGGTCCCAGGCCGGGTCGCTCGACGAGAGGATGGTGAAGAGCAGGAAGTTGGGGTTGGCCCGATCGATGCGCACGCCGAGCTGGTTCACGGCCGCCGGCAGTCGCGGCGCGGCGCGGCTCAGGCGGTTCTGCACGTCGACCGCGGCGAGCGAGGGATCGGTGCCGGGCTCGAAGCTGAGCGTGATGGTGCCGGTGCCGTCGGCCTGCGCCACCGACTCCATGTAGATCAGGCCCGGCGACCCGTTCATCTCGCGCTCGATCAGCGAGATCACGCTGTCCTCGAGCACGCGGGCGGTCGCACCGGGATAGGTGACGGACATCTGCACTGCGGGCGGCGCCACCGGCGGGTACTGGGCGATCGGCAGCTGCGTGACCGCCACCGCGCCACCGACCATGATGAACAGCGCGATCACCCACGCGAAGACCGGGCGATCGATGAAGAAACGGGCCACGTTCGGCCTCCGTCAGCGGGCGGCCGGCGTCGACGGCGCCTTGGCCGCGCCGCTCGAAGCCCCCGCGGCCGGAGCGGGGGCGCCGCCCGAGACCCCCGCAGTCGCAGCAGGCCCGCCACCTGGGCCCGCCGCAGCGGGACCACCCTGCCCGGGACCACCCTGCCCCGGACCGCCCGATCCCGGCGCACCCGGCTGCCAGGGCACCGGCTTCACCGGCCCCTTGCCGCCACGCAGCTTCTGGAAGCCGTCGACCATCACCTGCTCGCCCGGCTCGAGCCCGCCCAGGATGACCCACTGGCCGTCGCGCGCCGAGCCGACCTTCACCGGCCGCACGCCGACGATGCCGTCAGCGCCGACTACCCGGACACTGTCGCCCTGGGCGCCACGGCTGACCGCCTGCTGCGGCAGCAGGACCGCTGCTGGCGCCTGCGCCTGCTCGAGCCGCACGCGCACGTACAGCCCTGGCAGCAGCTGGCCGCGCGGATTGGGAACCTCGGCGCGCAGCGTGATCTGCCCGGTGGACGGATCGACACTCAGGTCAGAAAAGAGCAGCCGCCCCGGCAGCGGATAGACGCTGCCATCCTCGAGGGTAAGCCGCACCTGCGCGGCATCCTTGCCGGCAGCGCCGCGCAGCGCGCCGGACTGGATCGCGGCCCGCAGCCGCAGCACGTCGGCGGCGGGCTGGGTGAAATTGACGTAGATCGGATCGATCTGCTGCACGAGCGCCATCGGCGTGGCTTCGCCCTGCCCCACAAGGGCGCCTTCGGTGACCAGCGCCCGGCCGATGCGCCCGGCGATCGGCGCGTTGACCGCGGCATAGCCGAGGTTGATGCGCGCGCTCTGAAGGGCGGCCTGGGCTGCCGCCACCTCGGCCCGGGTCTGCTGCGCGCCGGCCTGCGCGTTGACGAGCTCCTGCTCGCTGATCGCCTTCGCCTCGAACAGCGGTCCGGCCCGATCGGCCTGGGCCTTCGCCTGGAACGCGTTCGCCTCGGCACGGGCGAGCGCCGCCTGCGCGCTGGCCAGCGCCGCCTGCAGGGGCGCGTCGTCGAGCCGGAAGAGCGGCTGGTCGGCGCGAACGTCGCTGCCTTCGACGAACAGGCGCTGCTGCACGATGCCGGCGACCCGAGCGCGTACCTGCGCGACACGGAAGGCTTCGGCGCGTCCGGGCAGTTCGGTGACGAGGTTGACCGGCGACTGCGCGACCGTGACCACCCCGACCTCGGGAGGCGGCGGCGCCGGTGGCGCCGCGGCGGGCGCAGCCGCCTCGCGACCGCAGCCGGCGAGCAGCGCGAAACCGAGGGTTGCCGCCAGTCGAAGGAGCACGGCCTTGCTCGTGCCGCGTTCGAGGGCCTGCCGCGCCGACGCGATATCCGGGATCATGGGTTTCCAGAGTAGATGGGCACGATCCGCAAGTGTCCCGGTCGGACCCGAAACACCTGCACCGCGCGTGGCCGAAATCACAGATGACCGGACCGAGGCTAGGATAACCTTCAGCCGAAGCCAGCGGTTTCGAATGCCGTCCTAATCCGCCGAGGTTACTCCATGCCGACCTTCATCGAATACGACCCCGCCACGCACGATGCCGGTACCGTGCTGGGAGCCGTGCTGGGCCTGCCCGCCGGCATGAGCGTCGTGCCGGGAAGCACGCAGATCCGCTCCGGGCTCGCATCGGCCATGACCTATGGCGGGATCGGCGGCAATGGCGACGGGTATCCCGACATCCCGGGATTCCCGGATTTCCCCGGCCTGCCCGGTCTCTCGATGGTGCGTTCGATCAGCTTCTACGACGGCTCGCTGCCGTCTCTGGGGATTGGCGCGGGGCTGCTGCTGTCCACGGGCGGCGCCGTGCCGCCCTCGATCAACGCCGAGGAAGGCTACTCGGGGGTCTTCGAGAACACGACCCCTCCGCAGGTCGATCCCGAGCTGCAGGCGGTGGCACGCGCGGCCTTCGACGGCGCCGGCGATCTCTTCGACACGACCTCGCTGTCGTTCACGCTGAACGTGACCGACCCCACGATCCGGGGCCTGCGCTTCGATCTGGTGTTCGCCTCCGACGAGTACCCCGAGTTCGCCAACAGCGCCTATGTCGACATCGCGGCGGTGATCGTCAACGGCGCCAACTACGCGCTGTTCAATCAGCAGGCGACCCAACCGCTGAGCGTCGTCGAGCGCAACATCGCGTCGGGTAACTTCCGCGACAACCGCAACACCACGATCCCCCTCGAATACGACGGTATCTCGCGAACCCTCAGCGTCGTGGCGCCGCTGAACCCGGGCCTGAACACCATCAAGATCGGCGTGGCCGACACCGGCGACGAAATCTACGATTCGGCGCTGTTCGTCGCACGCATCCAGGCGGTGGATTTCTCCGGCTTCGGCCTCGCGCCGATCATCCAGGTGGCGCCGCCCGTCCAGGGCCCCGCCCCGAAGACCCAGGATCAGATCGGCAACCAGATCTACACCTTCCTGTCCGGATTCGAGGGGGTGCTGTCCTTCGGCTCCAGCAGCGGCAATCCGGGAAGCACGACGCCCGGGGGCAACGATGTCGTCGACGGCTCCGAGGCCTTCGTCACCGTCAAGTTCGACAGCCCGCTCGCGGCGCTCCAGGGGCTCGAGCTGCTGCCGGACGGCTTCAAGCTCACGCTGCCCGACGGCATCAAGGTGCTCAACGACGTCGAGCGGATCGCCTTCGACGATCTGATGGTCGCGCTGGATACCGAGGTCGGCGCGCCAGCCTGGAACGCGCTCGCGCTGCTGAAGGCCGTGCTCGGGACCGCGCCCGCCCCCGCGACGCTGTCGCCCTGGGTCCTGGCCGCCGACAACGCCGCGAATCCCGTCGCGCTGGCCGGACAGATCCTCGACAGCTTCCTGCCCGGCGTCACGCCGGAGAATCTGATCGCTCACCTCTGCCAGACGCTGCTCGGGTTCACGCCACCGCCCGACATGCTCGCTTCGCTGGCCGCGCTGATCGGTCCGAACGCAGCCTTCCCGACCGACGACGCCTTCTTCCATGCGGTGGCCACCACCGAGGGGCTCAACAGCATGGTGGCGTTCACCGGGCTGCCTCTGCTCCTCGATCCCGCGGCCTTCATCGACACCTGGTGACACCGCCGGGTTCATCCGGCATGACCGAAGCAACCGGACGCACCGCACCCCCGTGATAGTCTCGCGGCGACTGTCCCGGAGGCTTCATTGGCCCGCCTTTCCTTCCTTTCCGCCGGCCGCTGGCGATGGCTGGCGGGAGCTCTCGTGCTCGCGGCAGTCGGCGCGGGCGGTTTCGCCTGGTACGAGCGCCAGCAGCGCGACACGGCGCCCCAGTGGCGTACCGCGAAGGTCTCGCGCGGCCCGATCACGGCGAGCGTCTCGGCCACCGGCACGATCAACGCCCGCGTGACGGTGCCGGTCGGCTCGCAGGTCTCGGGCCAGGTCCGCGAGCTGCACGCCGACTTCAACGCCGAGGTCCGCAAGGGCCAGCTGATCGCGCGGATCGATCCCGAGACCTTCGAATACCGCGTGCGGCAGGCGCAGGCCGACCTCGAGGCCGCGCGCGCGCAGGTGCTCACCGCCCAGGCCAACGTGAACGCCGCCGCCGCGGCGGTCTCGCGCATCGGCGTCAATCTCGCCGAGGCGGTGCGCGATGTCGAGCGCAAGCGGCTGCTGGTCGAGCGCGGCTTCATCGCCGGCGCCGAGCTCGACCGCGCGCGGGCGCTGATGGACGCCGCCACCGAGGAGCAGCGCAGCGCGCGCGCGCAGGTCGAAGTCACGCAGGCCCAGACCCGCAGCGCGCAGGCGGTGGTCGCGCAGCGCGAGGCGCAGCTCGCGTCGGCGAAGGTCGACCTCGAGCGCACCGCGATCCGTGCGCCGGTCGACGGCATCGTGATCAAGCGATCGATCGATGCCGGCCAGACGGTCGCCGCAAGCCTGCAGGCGCCCGAACTGTTCGTGATCGCGCGCGACCTGCGCGATCTGCAGGTCGACGCCTCGATCGACGAAGCCGAGATCGGCCGGATCCGCGTCGGCCAGCGCGCCACCTTCACCGTCGATTCCTACCCCGGGCGCAGCTTCTCGGGCACGGTGGCCCAGGTCCGCAAGGCCGCGCAGACCGTGCAGAACGTCGTCACCTACACCGTCGTCGTGGCCACCTCGAACCCCGACCTGACACTGATCCCGGGGATGACCGCGAACGTGCGGATCGTCGTCGATACCCGGGACGATGTCCTGAAGGTGCCCAATGCCGCGTTGCGCTTCCGGCCTCCCGACTGGAAGGAGCCCGAGGCGCCTCGCTCGTCGGCGCTGCCGCCATGGCTCGGCTGGATCGCGTCGGCGCAGGCGCAGGCCCCCGGCGGCGCGCCTGGCGCGGGCGGCGCGCTCGCGCAGTTTCGCGAGCGGCTCGAGCGCGAGCTCGCGCTCAGCGACGACCAGAAGGCGAAGCTCGACGCGATCTTCGCCGCGATGCGCGAGCGTTTCGCCGCGCTGCGCGAGGCTCCCGATGACGAGCGGCCCGCGCTCGCCGAGAAGGCCCGCGCCGAACTGCGCGAGCGCATCGCGAAGATCCTGAGCGCCGAGCAGCGCAGAACCTACCAGGCGATGCTCGCCGAGATCGATGCGCGGCGCGCCGCGGGCGCGGCCGCCGCATCCGTCCCGGGAGTTGCAGCCGGCGCGCCGGCCGCCGCGGGATCCCCTGCCCGAGCGGCCACTGCACCGGCAAAAGATGCATCGACCAAAGATGCATCAGCCAAAGATGCATCCACCGGCACGGGCGCATCGAAAGCGGCGGCAACCGCGGCGGCGGCGGCAACTGCTGCGGCGCCGGGTGCCGCCGGTGCGCCGGCCGTCGGCGGCAGCCCGCTGCAGCAGTTCCGCGCACGGCTCGAGCGCGAGCTCGCGTTCACCGACGATCAGCGCGTACAGGTCGACGCGATCTTCGCCACGATGCGCGAGAAGTTCGCCACGCTGCGCGACGCGCCCGAGGCCGATCGCGGACGGCTGCTCGAGCGCTATCGGGGCGAGCTGCGCGAGCGCATCGCCGACATCCTCAACGCTGACCAGAAGCCGAAGTACGCGGCGATCATCGCCGAGATCGCCGGACGGCAGTCCGGGCGCGGTCGCGTGTTCGTGCTCGGCGACGATGGCAAGCCGCGTGCGCTCGGCGTGCGCACCGGGCTCACCGACGGCGCCTTCACCGAGGTCAGCGCCGAGGGGCTCAAGGAGGGCGACACCGTGCTGCTTGGCGTGCAGGGCGCCACCGGCACGCCAACCCCGGCACGACCCGCGGCAGGCGGCCCGCCGCGCCTGCCCTTCTGACGAGGAGCAGGTCGTGGCCGAACCGATGGTGGTGGTGCGCGAGCTGAGCAAGACCTACCGTATGGGCGACACCGTCGTGCGCGCGCTCGACCATGTGAGCCTCGCCATCGAGGCCGGCGAGATGGTTGCGGTGATGGGCCCTTCCGGCTCGGGCAAGTCCACCTTCATGAACGTGCTCGGCTGCCTCGACCGCCCGGACTCGGGCTCCTACACGCTCGCCGGCGAGCCGGTGGCCGGCATGAACGGCGACGAACTCGCGTCGGTGCGCAACCGGCGCATCGGCTTCGTGTTCCAGCAGTTCAACCTGCTGCCGCGAACCTCCGCCCTCGAGAATGTCGAGCTGCCCCTGCTGTACACCGCGACCTCTCGCGCCGAGCGCAGCGCCCGCGCGATCCGGCGGCTGCAGCAGGTGGGTCTCGGCGAGCGCGTGGACCACCATCCGCGGCAGCTCTCGGGCGGGCAGCAGCAGCGGGTGGCGATCGCGCGCGCGCTGGTCAACGACCCGGTGCTGATCCTCGCCGACGAGCCCACCGGCGCGCTCGATTCGCGCACCAGCCTCGAGGTGATGGCGCTGCTGCAGAAGCTCAATCGGGACGACGGCATCACCGTGGTGCTGGTGACCCACGAGAACGACATCGCCGAGTTCGCCAGCCGCATCGTCGGTTTTCGCGACGGACGCATCGTCGACGATCGTCGGCACACCGCGCGCGACGCCGCGGCAGCCCTCGAGGCGCTGCCCGTGCCGCAGTCGGCCTGAGCGGCGCTGCCAGGAGCCTGCCCGTGATGCCTCGCCCCGCGCGCGCAGCCGGCCGGCCATGAACTGGACCTCGACGCTTCGCGTCGCGCTCAACGCGCTGCGCGTCAACAAGCTGCGATCGATGCTGACGATGCTGGGCATCGTGATCGGCGTGGCCGCGGTGATCACGATGATCGCCGTCGGTGGCGGCGCGCAGGCCCGGGTCGAGGAGCAGATCCGCAGCCTCGGCTCCAACGTGATGATCATCCTGCCCGGCTCCTCGAACGCCGCCGGCCTGCGGCTGGGGGTGGGCGCCGCGCAGACCCTCACCGAGGACGATGCCCGGGCGATCGCACTCGAGGTCGAGCAGGTGGCGGTGGCCGCCCCCAGGCTCAACAGCTCGGGCCAGCTGGTGGCCGGCGGCGCGAACTGGTCGACCCAGGTCCAGGGCGTGACCCCGGACTTCTTCGAGGCGCGCGAGTGGAAGCTCGCCGCGGGCCGCCATTTCGAGGCGCCCGAGCTCGCCGGCTCGGCCAAGGTCGCGATCATCGGCCAGTCAGCGGCGCGCCAGCTCTTTGGCGAGAACACGCCGCTCGAGGCGATCGTCGACCAGCAGATCCGCGTGCGCAAGGTGCCGATGACCATCGTCGGCGTGCTCGAGCGCAAGGGACAGAGCGCCCTCGGCCAGGACCAGGACGACGTGCTGTTCGTGCCGCTCAGCACAGCGCGCAACCGCCTGATCGGCCAGACCCAGGGGCGGCTGCGGCGCGTCAGCACGATCACGATCAAGGTTCACGAAGGCGCCGACATGAAGGCCGCTGAGGAG
>JBIIHU010000122.1:0-10396 GCA_044235405.1 Burkholderiaceae bacterium | reverse complement strand
GCACCGCAGCCTGCGCCGCGCTGCCGTCGGCGGCAGACGCGGTGTCGCCCGAGCCTTCGGTGTCTACCGTGCCACGCGTGCCTGCCGCAGCCGCCTCGGTCGCCTCGCGCCCACCCCCACCCTGCGCATCCGGCGACTCGTCGGCCGTCGGCACGGGCGCGGGGTCGGCCGCCGGCGGCAAGGCGCGCGCAGCGGCAAGCGCTTGCCTGCCCGCAAGACCGTCGACGGCGCGCGCGAGTGCCGCTTCGAAGGCCGCGGCGTCGGCACCGTCACCCTGTCCGGGCGCAGCGGCTTCCTCGGGGGGAAGGCGCCCGGCAGGCGACACGGGGGCGATGAGGTCGTTGCGCAGATCCATGGTCGGCAAGGCGCCGGGTTGCCCGGCGATCGAGAGGACGACAAGCCTCTCAAGCAAGAATCGTGACCGGAAAGAGCTTGCCGCTGGGGCAAGCATCCGGCGGCACGCCGCGGTGCGCAAGCCACGCCAATGGCACGGCGTTTGCTTCCGGCTGCCGGGATAGCCGTGAATCCGACACCGCCCCCGCACGCGTCATCGCACCCGCACGCATGAGCAACCCCACCCTGACGCTGCTGCGGCAGAACCTCGCCCGCGTCGAGCCTTCCGGACTCGGCATACCGGCGCTGGTGCTGTTGATCGTGGCGATGCTGGTGCTGCCGCTGCCACCGCTGCTGCTCGACGTGCTGTTCACCTTCAATATCGCGGTGAGCCTGGTCGTGATCATGGTGGCGATCGGCACGCGCAAGCCGCTGGAGTTCTCGTCGTTCCCGGCGGTGCTGCTGTTCGCGACGATGCTGCGGCTCGCGCTGAACGTCGCCTCCACGCGCGTGATCCTGGTCGAGGGCCACAAGGGACCGGAAGCGGCAGGTCATGTGATCGCCGCCTTCGGCGAGTTCGTGATCGCCGGTAACTACCTGATCGGCTTCATCATCTTCGTGATCCTGATGATCATCAACTTCATCGTGGTCACGAAGGGCGCCGGCCGGGTCTCCGAGGTCAACGCCCGTTTCACCCTCGATGCGATGCCCGGCAAGCAGATGGCGATCGACGCCGACCTGAACGCCGGCATCATCGACCAGGACAGCGCCAAGCGGCGCCGCGAGGAGCTCGCGCAGGAGTCCGACTTCTTCGGCTCGATGGATGGCGCCTCGAAGTTCGTCAGCGGCGACGCGATCGCCGGGCTGCTGATCCTGATCATCAACATCGTCGCGGGGCTCGCGATCGGCATGGGCCAGCACGACATGCCGGCCTCCGAGGCCACGCGGGTCTATGTGCTGCTGACGATCGGCGACGGGCTGGTCGCGCAGATCCCGGCGCTCTTCCTGTCGCTGGCCACCGCGATCATCGTCACCCGCGTCACGACTTCGGAATCGATGACCGAGCAGACGCTCGGCCAGCTCGGCAACCCCGCCGCGCTGTTCGTGGCCGCCGGCATCCTCACGCTGATCGGCATCGTGCCGGGTATGCCGCACGCGGTGTTCATCACGATGGCCGCCGCCGCCGCCGGCGTCGGCGTGATGCTGCTGCGCCGCAACGCGACCGGCTCGACGGCGGCGGCCGGCAGCTCGGGCGTCGCGTCGACCCCAGGCGAGCCAGGCGCTCCCCCGGCACCCGAGGCGCAGCGCGAGCTCGACTGGGACGATGTCGAGCAGGTCGACCTGATCGGCATGGAGATCGGCTACGGTTTGATCCCGCTGGTCAATCCGGAGACCGGCGGGCAGCTGCTCACCCGCATCAAGGGGGTGCGCAAGAAGCTGTCGGCCGAGCTCGGCTTCCTGATCCAGCCGGTGCGGGTGCGCGATGCGCTCAATCTCGACCCCGACGCTTATCACATCGTGATCAATGGCGTGGTGCGCAGCCGAGGCGAGGTCAAGGTGGGGCGCGAGCTCGCGATCAACCCCGGCAGGGTCTATGGCCCCCTGGAAGGTGCGCGCACCCGCGAGCCGGCCTTCGGCCTGGAGGCGGTGTGGATCGATCCCGCGCAGCGCGACTACGCGCGCACGCTCGGCTACACGGTGGTCGACCCGAGCACGGCGATCGCCACCCACCTGAACAAGCTGCTGCGCGACAGCGCGGCCGAACTGCTCAGCCACGACGAGACCCAGAAGCTTCTCGACAAGCTCGCCACCCGCTCGCCCAAGCTGATCGAGGACCTGGTGCCCGGCAAGCTTTCGCTGGGCGCGGTCACGCGGACGCTGCAGAACCTGCTGGCCGAGGGCGTGCCGATCCGCGACATGCGCTCGGTGGTGGAGGCGCTGGCCGACGCCAGCGGGCGCACCCAGGACCCCGAGCAGCTCACGGCGCTGGTACGTCCGCGCCTGGGGCGGATGATCGTCCAGGGCCTGCTCGAGAACCGCGAGATGCTGTCGGTCATGACCCTCGAACCGGGGCTCGAGCAATTGCTGCACAATACCCTGCAGCAAGGCAGCGCCCAGGCGGGCGTGGTGCTCGAGCCCGGGCTCGCGGAGCGCCTGTTCGCCGCGCTGCGCGACGGCGCACGCGCCGTCGAGGAGCAGGGTTTGCCGGCGGTTCTCGTGGTCTCGCCGGGGATTCGCGCGTGGCTGGCGCGCGCGGTCAGGCACCGGATTGCCGACCTGACCGTGCTAGCCTACAGCGAGATCCCCGACGAACAGGCGGTGAAGGTCATCCAGACCGTGAGCACCGAATCCGGCCCATCCCTGCGCTGACGAGATCGACCGACCATGGAACTCAAACGCATCGTCGCCCGAGACGCCCGCACCGCCCACGAGCGCGCCCTGTCGCTCTACGGCCGCGACGCTCTGGTCATCGCCACCGCCCAGATCGATGGCCAGACCGAGCTGGTGGTGGCGGTCGAGCCCGCCGCGCAGCCGGCGCCCGCAGGCGCGGCCGCAAGCGACGCACCGGCCGCGGGCTCGCCGGCAGGCTCGCACTTCCAGGCGGCCATGGAAGCGGTGATGCACCTGCGGCAGGCCGCGGCTGCGCAGGCGGACGCCCCGGCCCATGCATCGGCATCTGTCCAGGCATCGGCATCGGCGTCGACCTTCACGCCGCTCGCGCCAGCACCGGCCTTCACGCCGCAGGCCGCCGCAAGCGACGCGGCAGCCGAGGCGCTGCGCGGGCGCGAGATCGTCGAGTTCGTGCGACGCGAGATCGCGCAGCTGCGCGCCGAGTTCCTCGCGGCCCAGCGAGTCGCGCGCGCCCGCGCCCCGTCGCTGGCCCCCGAGGTGGAGGCCATCGCCCAGGCCCTGCTCGATGACGGGGTGCCCGGGCCGCTGCGCGAGCGCCTGATCGGCGCGATCGCCGAATGCGGCAGCGCCGCCGAGGCGCTCGAAGCCATGCACCTGAGCCTGCTCGAGGCGATGCCGGCACCGCGCCTGCCCTCGTGGCAGGGCGTGCATGCGCTGCTGGGCCCCTCCGGCGCCGGCAAGACCCTGATGGCCGCGCGGCTGGCGCTCGACCTCGCCCGTCGTCATGGCGCCGATGCGGTCGCCTGGATCAGTTACGGCGAAACCCGCGCCGCGGCCTGGAGCGAGGTCCAGGTACTGGCGGCGCAGGCGGGTGTCGACGCCTTCCGCGCCCGTGACGCCGCCACGCTGAGCCTGCTGCTCGAGGAGCTCGCCGGGCGCACCACCATCCTCGTCGACACCCCGGGCACCGATTTCGTCCGGCTGGCCGCCACGATGGCCACCGACTTCCCGCAGGTGGCGCTGCACGCGCTTATCAGTGCCGATGCCTCCGCCGGCAGCCTGCAGCGGCTCACCGGGGCGCCCGGGGTTCGCTGGCACAGCCTGCTGATCGCCAAGACCGACGAGGCGGTGCAGCCCTGGCCGCTGATCCAGACGCTGCTCGACCGGCCCGACTGGCAGATCAGCGCCACTTCCGATGGCGATCGTCTCGCCGGCAGCCTGCATGCCTTCTCCCCCGAGGAGCTGCTGGCGGTGGTGCTCGCGCCGCTCGCCGACGCCGCCAGCGCGACGTCGCCGGTCGCGTCGCCCCAGCCGCCTCCCACCCCGGCCTGGACCCCCCACCGTGCCCTCCACGCCTAGAGACTCGCGTCCTCCCCAGGTCATCGGCATCGCCAGCGGCAAGGGCGGTGTCGGAAAGACGACAGTGAGCGTCAACCTCGCGGTGGCGCTCGCGATGCGTGGCGCGCGGGTCATGCTGCTCGACGGCGACATGGGCCTGGCCAACGCACAGCTCGCGCTCGGCGTGCAGGCGCCCTTCAATGTCGGCCATGTGTTGCGCGGCGAGAAGAGCCTGCGCCAGATCATCGTCACCGCCACCCAGGGCGTGCGTCTGGTGCCGGGCGCCTCGGGTATCCGCGAACTGTCGGCGCTGAGCCCCGACGAGGTGATCGCGCTGGTGCGCGCCTTCGACGAGCTCGACGACACGATCGACTACCTGCTGGTCGATGTCGCGGCGGGCATCTCGCCCTCGGTGGTATCGCTGCTGGCCGCCTGCCAGCGTCGTTTCGTCGTGCTCTGCGACGAGCCGGCCTCCATCGCCGACGCCTACGCGCTGGTCAAGGTGCTGCACCAGGAGGGGCTCAACGAGATCTACCTGATTCCGAACCAGGTCGCCTCGGAAGCGCACGGGCGCCGCCTGCACGCCGGGCTAGACGACGTGACTCGACGCTTCCTCGGCATCCGGGTGGGCTACCTCAACGCGATCGAGGCCGACGAGTTCGTCGTCGAGGCGCATCGTCGCTACCAGCCGGTGATGGAATTCGCTCCCGGCGGCAGCAGCACCCGCGATTTCCGACGGCTCGCGCAGCGGGTCGAGGATCTTCCGCCGCGTCAGCCGAGCGGCCGCATCCAGTTCCTGCTGCCGCGCCTGCTGCAGGCCGGACAGACCTAGGCGCCGCCGATGGCTTCGCGCGTGGCCCTCTACGAGCAGGTCGACAACCGCAACGAACGGCTGGTGCTCGACCACATGCCGATGGTCAAGCGGGTGGCGGTGCATCTGCGCGGGCGCATTCCCCCGTTCATGGAGCTCGAGGAACTGGTCCAGGTCGGGATGGTCGGGCTGATCGAAGCCGCCCGCGCCTACGACCCCGCGCGCGGCATCGACTTCGAGAACTTCGCGCTCAGCCGGATCCGCGGGGCGATGCTCGACGAGGTGCGGCGCCTGTCGGCGCTGCCGCGGTCGGCGGTCGCGTTCAACCAGAGCCAGGGCGGGGCGGCCAGCGCGCTTGCCACCGAACTCGGGCGCAAGCCCAGCGCGGGCGAGCTCGCCGACTACCTCGGCAAGGAAATCGACCAGTTCCACCGCGAACGCGACTCCGCGCACCGCTTCGAGACACTGCCGATCGACACCGTCAACGACGAGGCGATGAGCATCGCCGACGATGCCGAGCGCCAGCCCGAGGCGATCGTCGAGCACGCGCAGTTCATGCGCGCGCTGCAGGCCGCCATCGATGGCCTGGGCGAGCGCGAGCGCCTCGTGATGCAGTTGTACTACGTCGAGGAACTCAACCTGAAGGAGATCGGCGCCACGATCGGCGTCACCGAGTCGCGCGTGAGCCAGATCCTGTCAGGCAACGTGAAGCTGCTGCGACGACAGCTCGGCATGAGCTGACAACCCACGCGCACGCCCCCACCGAAGCGCCGCGATGTTCTCGATCTTCCGCGATGGCGACCCCAGGACGCTGATGAAGCAGGCGAAGGCCGCCTACGAGAAGGTGGTGGCCACGCGCACCCGGGACCCTGCGGTGGAGAGCGCACGCAAGCGCATGGCGCTGCTGTGCCGCGCGCATCTCGACAAGACCTTTGTTCAGGGCGCCGAGCAGATGGCGCTCTACCAGGACGCGATCGCCGCGACAGTCGCGCGCGGCGGCGAACGCCCCGAGCTGCCCAAGCCCTCGTTGTACCAGCGCATCGAAACCGGTTCGCGCACGGTCTACACCTACCTGCCGCCCGAGTATGCCGAGGAGGCCTTCCTGATCGGCGCGCGCTACCAGCGCACCGAACTCACCGCGCAGCAGGCGATCCTCGAGATGCAGACGCTGGCCGACCACCTGCTTCGCGTCGAGCTGCACCAGACCGAGTCACTCGAGGTGCTGCGATTCCTGCGCGAGGAACTCGCGGCCGCCGACGCGGCCGCCGACGGCATCGAACCCCCGTTCGACCCGCCCGCGACGCCTGGCCCCCAGGGAGGCTGACCCATGGACCAGACCCTGCTGGCGGTCATCGCCATCGGCCTGCTGACGGTGCTGCTGCTGATCATCTACCTGGTCGACCGGGTCAACGCGCTCGAGCGCGATACCCGAGCGGCCATGCACAACCTCGTGCCCCATGCCGGCTCGGCGCCAGCGAGTCATCCCCGCGGTCCGTTCGGCGGCCTCAGCGGGCGGCCGCTGTGGGATGCGATGACCGGCGCCGTGCAGCTCGAGGTCGACTCCGGCGAGCTGCCGATGATGCGCCAGCGCTACGAGCAGGTGCTCACCTGGCATATCGAGCTCACCTTCGACCAGGGCGTTCGCGACGCGCAGACCGGCAGCCCGCAGGTCCCGGTGAACGTGCGCCGCATCAACACGTTGCGCGGCCCGGTCGACTCCTGGCTGCCCGACGAGCCGGTCAACGCGCTCTACCAGGCCGGGCAGGCCTATGGCCGGGGCAACCGGCAGCGCTGGCCCGAGACCCGGCGAACGATCGACGAGATCGCCAGCGAGCTCTTCGCCCGCACGCAGATTCCGCTGCTGCGCCGCTTCTCCGACCTTTTGATGGGCCCGGACCCCGAGCAGCCTCAGCCGTCGGTCGCGGCTGCAGCCGTGGCTGCCGGCTCGCCGCCCTCACCCGCGCCGGCCCCGCCCCCGCCCCCGCCCCCGCCCCCGCCTCCGCCCCCGCCTGCGGCCGCGCCCGGCACGCCGCGCTGAATCGCGGATACGCCAGCCGTTAAAGTTCCGCCGGCTGGCTCCGATTCCCTGGGGACGGGCGCAAGCCCGGCTTTCGGGAGACGACATGCGATCCACCCTGCGCGCGCGCGACAGCTACGGTTCCATCCAGGCCAGCACCGGCGTGGCCGGCGCCAACGGCGCCATGCTGATCCAGATGCTCTTCGACGGACTGCTCGACAGCCTGTCGGCAGCGCGCGGTCACATCCAGCACGGCGCGACCCGCGAAAAGGGTGCCCAGATCTCGCGCGCCTGCCGGATCATCATCGGCCTGCAGAGCGCGCTCGACTTCGAGCGGGGCGGCGAACTCGCGCGCAATCTCGACGAACTGTACGGCTATGTCTCGCGGCGGCTGGTCCGCGTGAACGCCTACAACGACCTCGAGGCCCTCGACGAGGTCTTCGGTCTGATGCGCGACATCCGCGACGCCTGGCAGACGCTGCCGGCGATGACGGTCGAGCCGGCACGCGCGCTGGCGGTCGCCAACTAGCCGGACGATCCCGCGCCCGGGCGTGCCGGGGCGCACCGGCAAGCCACCTCGGCAGGCACGTCTGGGGACCGCACAGGTCCGTCCTTCCAACGACCGGTGTCGACCGGGTGTCGGCAAACCGGCAGCAAGCCGATGGCACGCGGCTTGCTTCCGATGGGGTCATGAATGACGAAGGCCTCCCCGCGCGCCGCCTGCTGGCCTGGCATGACCCGCACGCACCGCTCGATGCGGGGCAGCGGGCGCTGCTTGCCCAGGCCGGGTGGCGCGTCCTCGAAATCGCGGACCCCGAGGCGGCCCACGCCCTGCCCGCCGCGCCGGAGGCCATCGCGATGCGCATCGGTGCGGGCGACGCCGCCCTGCCACCGACGAGCCTGTCGGCGCTAGCCTCGCGCTGGCCGATCATCGCCCGGATCGACGGTAGCGATGTGGCCGTGGCCGCGGCAGCGACCCGCTCGGGCGCGGCCGCGGTCGTTGCCGCCGACGACTTCGATCCCTCGCGATGGCGCGACTGCCTGCGTCCTCTGCCGGCTGCGGCGCGCCGGACACGGGCAGCGGTTTTCGTCGATCCGGTCAGCCAGCACCTGCTGGCCCTCGCCCGCCGCGTCGCCCAGGCCGAGGTGACCACGCTGCTGAGCGGCCCGACCGGCGCCGGCAAGGAGGTTCTCGCCCGGGTGCTGCACGAGTGCTCGCGCCGCGCCTCCGGTCCCTTCGTCGCGCTGAACTGCGCCGCGATGCCCGAGGCGCTGATCGAGGACCTTCTCTTCGGCCACGAACGAGGCGCCTTCACCGGCGCGCACCGCGAGCACCGTGGGGTGCTCGAGCAGGCGCACCGCGGCACCCTCTTTCTCGACGAGATCGGCGACATGCCGCTGCACCTGCAGGCCAAGCTGCTGCGGGTGCTGCAGGAGCGTCAGGTGACGCGACTCGGGGCGAGCGCGCCCATCGAACTCGACGTACGGGTGATCGCGGCCACGGCTCGCGACCTGCGCGCGGCGATCGCCCGACGGGAATTCCGCGAGGATCTGTTCTACCGCATCGCCACCTTCCAGCTGCGTATCGCGCCGCTGGCCGAGCGGCCCGGCGACATCCTGCCGCTGGCTCACGAGTGCCTCGCGCGGCACGCGGCGCCCGCTGGGGGCCGCTGGGAGATCGACACCGAGGCCCAGGCGCTGCTGCTGCGCCACCCGTGGCCTGGCAACGTGCGTGAACTCGACAACGTGATGCAGCGCGCCGCGGTGCTCGCCAACGACCCCCGGATCACGCCGCGCGAGCTGCTCTTCGACGATGCCTTCGCCGACGGCGCCAGCATCTCGCCGGGTGCGCCCGGCCGCATGCCGCCGATGCCGGCGCAGGCCCCGGTCGAAGCAGCCGCGTCGAGCGCAGCCTCCGGCGCCGACGCGGAGCCACCGATGGCTCCGACACCCCGCGCCCCCGCGGGCAAGCTGCCCGAGGCGGTGCGTCACAGCGAATTTCACCTGATCCAGGCCGCGCTGGCCGCCTGCGAAAGCCGCAGCGAGGCCGCGCAGCGCCTTGGCATCAGCCCGCGAACCCTGCGCTACAAGCTCGCGCGCTGGCGCGAACTCGGGCGCACGGTCGCCGAGCGCGTGCCGGACACCCGCAACGCCTGAACACGGCCGCGACCCGGGGCCCAGGTACCCGGCATCGCGCAACCGACGGAGCCCAGCGACATGGTCGACAAGGTCACCTCCCACGCGAACATCGCCGCGATGCTGCAGACGCTGAAGGCCGCACAGGCCCAGGCAAGCGCAGGCGCCCCCGAACCCGCCGTGCCGCAGGCCATGCCGGGCGCCGCGCGGCCGAGCTTCACCGACTACGTGCGGGATGCGGTCACCGACGTCAACGCGACGCAGTTGCGCGCGCGCGAGGCGCAGGCCGCCTACGAGCGCGGCGAGGCGCCGCTGACCGAGGTCGTGCTCGGCATGCAGAAGTCCTCGCTCGCCTTCGAAGCCACGCTGCAGGTGCGCAACAAGGTGATGAAGGCCTACGAAGACATCATCAACATGCCGGTGTAATCGATGGCCACCGCAACCGCCACCACCGCCCCGGGCACCGCGCAGGCCGCGGGCAACGGCGCGCGCAGCGTCGTGCCGGCGGCTGGCACCACCACGACCCCTGCCGCCATCCCGGTGGCCGGTGGCCCGGTCGCGATGCTGCGCACCCGCGCCGGCAGCTTCCTGGCGCGCCCCGAGGTGCGCCGCGCGCTGCCGGTGGTCGTGACGGGGCTGGTGGTCGCGCTCTTCGCGATCGCGTGGCTCTGGATGCAGGCGAGCCCGCATCGCCCGGTGATGCCGGGCCTGGCCGAGGCCGACCGGCAGGCTGCCTTCGAGGCGCTGCGTAACGCCGACTTCGATCCGCGCATCGACACCGCCACCGGCCAGCTGACCGTGCCGGGCAACCGCTACCACGAGGCGCGCATCTTCCTGGCCTCGCAGGGCCTGCCCAAGGGCGGTCCGGTGGGCCTGGACGCGCTGAAGGACCAGTCGTCGATGACGACCAGCCAGTTCATGGAGCAGGTTCGGGTGAATGCCGCGATGGAGCAGGAGCTCGCGCGCAGCATCATGCAGATCGCCACGGTGCAGAGCGCACGGGTGCACCTGGCCACGCCCCGGCAGAGCGTGTTCGTGCGCGACCGCACGCCCCCGAAGGCTTCCGTGGTGGTGGCGCCGCACCCCGGTCGCGTGGTCTCGCCCTCGCAGGTGCAGGCGATCGTCCACCTGGTGTCCTCGAGCGTGCCCTACCTCGCGCCCGAGCACGTGACGGTGGTCGACAGCGTCGGCCAGCTGATGACCGAGAGCGCGGCCGAACTCCGACTTGGCCTGACGGCGGCCCAGACCCAGCACAAGCAGCAGCTCGAGGAGCTCTACCGGACCCGCATCCAGCAGATCCTCGCGCCGATCGTCGGCGAGCAGAACGTGCGGACCCAGGTCAACCTGGTGCTCGACTTCACGCAGATCGAGAGCACGACCGAGGACTTCGATACCCGCGACAAGGGACC
>JBIIHU010000373.1:0-3188 GCA_044235405.1 Burkholderiaceae bacterium | reverse complement strand
CTGGACGCTGCGCACCGTGGCGCTGCCCGGCGACATCACCGCGCTCGATGTGGTGTCCGCGATGCGCGTCGGTCCGGCCGACGAACTGCTCCTGCTGCTCAACCAGCCCTTCCGGCAGCTGGTGTCGCAGAAGGAGACCCCGTTCGGAGCCCTCGAGTCCGTGTATCTCGCCGAGGCGTCGGTCCGGGTTCGCGACCCGGCCGGCGTCTGGGCCACGCTGGCCAGCCGGTCCTACACGCTGACGCGCACGCCGTCGACGCGGGGCTGGACGACCGCCTGGGCCCTCGATGCGCGCGACCTCGGCGTATCGCCCTCGGGCGCGGTGGTGGTCGGCGGGGCGGGCGGTATCCATCAGGTCGACGCCGCCCGGGGCTGGACTCCGATCGCGACGCCGGCCGGCCTGCCGGTCGATGCCATCGGCCGCGAGGGCGCCGCGGCGCAGGCGGGTTTCGCGGGCGCCGCGCAGCTGGTTCCGGATGCCGCGGGCGTGGTCTTCTACGATGGCGAGACCTGCCAGGTCCGTCGCCTGGAGGGCGACCGGCTCACGACCGTCTCGGGGCCCAGGGTGGTCGACCCCGGGTTTGCCGGCGCGGGCCTGCTCGGGCTGAATGCCGCGGGCGAGCTCCTGGTCGCCTGGGGCGATGCTTCAGGCCCGGCCCCGACCGGTCGGTACGCCATGCAATCCGGGCTGGCCCGGGCCCGGCTCGACGACCCCGCCTTCGTGCCTGCGCCGATCCGCTCGCTGGCTGTCGCGGTCGGCGCGCCGTCATGCATCGCGACCACCGACTACCGGGCGCAGCCGACCGCATGCACGGGCCGTCCTCCGGAGGCCGGCGCGGTCGCGGGCTACTGGCTCGGTCCGACGCCGGCCGGCGTGCTGGCCCGTCGCGGCGCCGAGTTCCGCACCGGGCTCGACACCGGCGCGGGCTCGGTCGTCGGCTCGACGCTGACCTGGCCGGGCGTGCTCGCCGGCGATGCGCCAAGCGGCCCCTCGGGAGTGCACCTGGAGGGCAACGCGCTTCACGTCTTCGGCTGGGTACGGACCGACCCGCCGGTGGTGCCCACATCCGTGTATCACGAGCTCAGGCTCTATCGCCTCGACCTCGGCAGCGGCTCGGCGTCAGTAGTTGCGGGCGCAACCATCGACTCCACGGCCTTCGCGGGCCGGCGGGTGGGCCTGTCGGTTGTGATTCCCGAGGCCGGCGGCGGCCCCGCGCTGGTCCAGCGACGCTCCGACGGCGGGTACTGGCTGAGCAACGGCAAGGAACTCTGGTTGCTCGACAGCCAGGGACAGCTGCGGCGGATCGCCGGACTGGCCACCTCCGGCGGCGGGGTTGACGGCAGCGGGTCGGCGGCCAGCTTCGGATCGATCGCCAGCATCCGCGTGCTGCCCGACAACCGGCTGCTCGTGGTCGACCAGGGCGCCCACGCGGTTCGGCTGGCGAGCGACGACGGCCGGGTGCTGACGCTCGTGGGTCAACTCGACCAGGCCGGCCAGGACCTGGGGGCGCTGCCGGCGCGCCTGGCGTCGCCGGTGGACGTCTGGCCGATCGGGCGCGACCTCTACATCACCACGACGGGCTCGCGCCGGCTGCTGAAGGCGAGCAGCGCGCTCTGAGCGCGGGTTGGCGCCATGGGCCAGTCCATCGATCGCGCCGCCTCAGCGTAGCGAAAAGCGCACGGTGATCACCTTGCGATCTGCCGTGGTGAGCGTGGCGACGGCCTTCACGCCAGGCCCCAGGCGTAGTCCCCGGGCTTCGAGGCGGTCGGCGGTGGCGACCAGTTCGGCCTCGGACTTCTCGTTGCCCGAGAGCAACACCATCTTGCCGCGGAAACCCGTTGCCGGGAGCGGCTTGCCGTGGTCCTCGATGTAGAGCGCGACGCCACCCGGAATGCCCACCAGCTCGAAGCCGAGGTCGCTGGCCATCACGGCGGTGCCGCCGTGCCGGGCCCTGGCTTCACCGTGGGCCAGCGCCTGCTCGCCTGTCATCACCGCCAAGGCCAGCACCAGCATGGTTGCGTATCGACTCGGCATCGTTCACTCCTTCGGGTACGTGGAATCGCCTTCCGTCAGCAGGCGTTGGGTCGGGGCTTGCCCGAAGCGCCAGTAGAGCACCGGCGTGAGCAGGGTATCGAGCAGGGTGGCGCTGATCAGGCCTCCGAAGATCACCACCGCCACCGGGTGCAGGATCTCCTTGCCGGGAGCGTCAGCCGCCAGCAGCAGGGGTACCAGCGCGAAGGCGGCCACCAGCGCCGTCATCAGCACCGGCACGAGTCGCTCGAGCGAACCGCGCACGATCATCGCCTTGCCGAAGCGCTCGCCCTCGAAGCGGCACAGATGGATGTAGTGACTGATCTTCAGGATGCCGTTGCGCGCGGCGATGCCGGTAAGCGTGATGAATCCCACCATCGAGGCCACCGACAGCTGCACGTCGGCGATCCACATCGCGACGACCGCGCCGATCAGCGCCAGCGGGATGTTGGCCATCACGATGCCGGCCAGTACCGCGGAACGATAGCGCGAGTACAGCACCACGAAGATCAACGCGAGCGATACCCCCGACAGCAGGGCGATCAGGCGGGTCGCCTGTTCCTGGGCCTGGAACTGACCCTCGAGATGAACGAAGTAGCCGGATGGCAGCCGCTGCCCGGCGACGACGCCGCGCACACGCTCGACGACCGCGCCCATGTCGCGCCCGTCGATGTTCGCGTAGACGACGATGCGACGACGGCTGTTCTCCCGGCCGATCTGGTTCGGGCCGTCGGCTTCCTCGATGCTCGCGATCGTCGACAGCGGGATGCGGCCCGCCGGCGTGTCGATCAGCATGCGGGCCAGATCCTGCGGGGTGCGGCGCTCATCGGGCAGTCGCAGGACCAGGTCGTAGCGCCGTGATCCCTCGACGATCTGGGCGCCGTGCGCGCCGTCGGTCAGCGTCTGCAGCAGACGGATGGCCTCTCCAGGCGCGAGCCCGACCTGGGCGACCTTGCGGTGATCCAGCCTCACGACGATCTGTGGAATCAGCACCTGCTTCTCGACGCTGAGGTCGACCAGGCCAGAAACCCCGGAAAGCTGCGTTCGCAACTGTTCTGCCAGCCCACGCAGCGTGTCGATGTCGTCGCCGAAGACTTTCAGCACGAGCTGCGCACGCACGCCCGAAAGCAGGTGATCGAGCCGGTGCCCGATCGGC
>JBIIHU010000121.1:0-10461 GCA_044235405.1 Burkholderiaceae bacterium | reverse complement strand
GTCTCGGGCTGGTGGGTGAACCGGCTGTCTGGCGCCGGTGCGCTGCAGCGTGAGCGCGGTCGTCGCCTGGTGGGCTGGGTGGTGGGGCTGGGCGCGCTGCTGACCGCCGCGCTCGGCGCCCTGCGTCAGACCGCGCCGGCACTGGACGGCTGGGCCGACAGCCACGCCCTGCCGCTCGGCCTGGGCCTGCTGGCGGCCACCAGCCTCGTGCTGCTGGCGGCAGCCTTCGCTCGCCCACGGCCCGGCTGAGCGTCGGCAAGCATCGCTCGGCCGCTGCCCGACCGAGTCTCGGTAACCCGAGCCCGTCAGCCGTTGGCGAGCCCGGGGTCGCTCAGACGCGGTCGCGAAGCGCCGCCCACACCCGGGGCGGCGTGAAGGGCATGTCCATCGGTGGCACGCCGGCGCGTCGCAGGGCGTCGCTCATCGCATTGACCAGCGCCGGCAGCGAGCCCGAGCACCCGGATTCGCCCACGCCCTTGGCGCCGAGCGCGTTGAGGGTGGTAGGCACCAGGTGATAGTCGGTGCGGATGTTGCCCACCCAGCCGGCGCGCGGCATCACGTAGTCCATGAAACTGCCGGTGAGCAGTTGCGCGGTATCGGGGTCGTAGACGAGCTGCTCGCCGAAGACCTGGCCCGCACCCTGCACCACGCCGCCGTGGACCTGACCCTGCGCGAGCTGCGGCGACACCAGGTGGCCGAGATCGTCGACCGCCATGTAGGCGACGATCTCGGTGGTGCCGGTGGCCGGGTCGATCTCGATCTCGGCGACATGGCAGCCGTTCGGGAAGGTGGTACCCGAACTGAACTCGCCTTCGCTGTCCAGGGGATGCGGCGTCGGCCCGCCCAGCTGGCGAGCGAGTTCGAGCAGCCCGATGCGGTGCTCGCCGCCATGGAAGGCACCATCGCGGTACTCGAGCGTGCCTTCGGGCAACGCGAGTGCCCGGGCCGCATGCGGCCGCGCGCGCTCGATCAGGTTGCGCGCCAGGATCTTGAAGGCGCTGCCCGCGCCATAGAGCGAACGCGAACCGCCGGTGCCATTGCCCACCAGCTCGGTGCCTGGATCGCTCGCGTGGTAGCGCAGCATCTCGCGCGGCACGCCGAGTTCGTCGGCGACGATGCGGGTGAACGAGGTCTCGTGCCCCTGGCCCGATGGGCCGGTGACGCCGTAGAGATGAATCAGGCCGTCGGTGCGGAAATGCGCCGACACCTGATCCTTCGGCGCGACCCCGCCGCCGGAGGCCTCGAGGTAGCAGCCGAAGCCGATGCCACGCAGCCGTCCGCGCGCCTGCGCCTCACGGCGACGTGCCTCGAAGCCGCCGTAGTCGGCCATGTCGAGCGCCTTGTCCATGACCGCCGCGAACTCGCCGCTGTCGTAGACGGTGCCGTTGGCGGTGGTGTACGGGAAGGCCGACGGCGGAATGAAGTTGCGCCGGCGCAGCGCCACCCGGTCGAAGCCATGCTCGGCGGCTGCCTGGTCGACCAGGCGCTCGATGGCGTAGGCGATGTCGGGTCGGCCGGCTCCCCGATAGGCCGACACCGGCACGGTGTTGGTGTAGACCAGCGTGCAGCGCGCGTGCAGCGCCGGCACGCGGTAGGGTCCGCCCATCGTGACGGTGAGGTTGCGGGTGCCGATCATCGACTGGAAATAGCAGCTGTAGGCACCGAGATCGGCCTGGTTCTCGTAGCGAAGCGCGAGGATGTTGCCATCGGTGTCGAGGGCGATCGACGCGTCGAGAACCAGCGCGCGGCCGTGCCAGTCGCTGAGGAAGACCTCGCTGCGCGAGCCCACCCATTTCACCGGTCGGCCCAGGCGACGGGCCGCGAGCATCACCAGCGCATGCTCGGGGAAGGGGCCGCCACGCAGGCCGAAGGAGCCGCCGACATCCTGCGCGATGACCTCGATGCGGCTGGCGTCGTAGCCGGTGATCGCGGTCAGCGACTGGCGCATGCCGAGCATGCCCTGGGTAGGGGTGTAGATCGTGTAGCGGTCGCGCTGCGCATCGTAGGACGCGAGGCAGGCACGGGGCTCCAGCGGCACGCCGGCCAGCCGCTGGCTCTCGACCCGCAGCCGCGTGACATGCGCGGCGCGCGCGAAGGCCGCGTCGACCGCCGCGCGATCGCCCGATTCGAAGGCCACGCTGAGGTTGCCGGCGGCCGCGTCGTGCAGTTGGGGGGCGTCGTGCGCGAGCGCGGCGTCCATTCCGGCCACCGCCGGCAGGTCGTCGTAGTCGATCGCGACGAGTTCCGCGGCGTCCTGGGCCGCGCGCGCGGTGTCGGCGATCACCATCGCCACCGGCTGGCCGACAAAGCGCACGCGGTCGGTGGCGAGGATGGGAAGCTGGCACTTGATCTGCGGCTTGCCATCGGTGCCGGTGACCGGCGGGCCGCCGGGGATCGGCTGGAAGCCCGCCTCGGCGACATCGAAGGCGGTGAGCACGGCGACCACGCCGGCCGCCTGCGCCGCCGCCGAGCCGTCCACCCGCAGCAGGCGGGCATGGGCGCGGTCGGAGCGCACTACCGCGGCGTGCAGCTGCCCCGGCAGGTTCCAGTCGGCGGTGTAGCGGCCCTGCCCGCTGACCAGCCGGCGGTCCTCATCGCGCGCCGGCAGCAGCTTGCCGGTGCGGGGATCGGTGGCGACGCTCACGGCCGTTCTCCCTGCGCGGTGAGGGCGGCGGCGGTGCGCACGGCCTCGACGATGTTGACGTAGCCGGTGCAGCGGCACAGGTTGCCGGCCAGGCCTTCGAGGATCTGCGCCTCGGTCGGCGCCGGGTTACGCCGCAGCAGGTCGACGCTCGCCATGATCATGCCCGGGGTGCAGAAGCCGCACTGCAGGCCGTGGCAGGCCGAGAAGGCCTCCTGCACCGGATGCAGGCGCTCGCCACGGGCGAGTCCCTCGATGGTGACCACCTCGCAGCCGTCGGCCTGCGCGGCGAGCATCGTGCACGACTTGACCGCCTGGCCGTCCACATGAACGGTGCAGCAGCCGCACTGGCTGGTGTCGCATCCCACGTGCGTACCGGTCAGGCCGAAGGTGTCGCGAAGCAGGTCGGCAAGCAGCGTGCGCTCCTCGCACTCGGCGCTGCGCGGCTCGCCATTGACGACGAGTTCGATCTTCATGGCGGATCTCCGGATCAGACGGGGCCGGCGAGGCCGGCGACCGCTTGCTGGGTCATGAGCCTGACGAGGCTGGCGCGGTAGGCGGCCGGCGCGTGCAGGTCGGCGTTGAGGCCATCGGCGGGCATCGTGAGGCCATCGAGCGTCGCGGCCTCGGGGCGGGCGCGCAGCGCGTTCTCGGCCTCGCGCCAGCGGAACACGCCCGGTCCGGCGCCGGTGACGGCGACCCGCATCTCGTCGTCGAATTCGGCGACGAAGACCCCGGTCATCGCGTAGCCCGAGGCCGGATGCGCGAACTTCGCGTAGGCGGCGCGGCGGGGGCAGGCGAAGCGGATGGCCACGATCAGTTCGTCGGGTTCGAGCGCGGTGGCGAACATGCCCTGGAAGAAATCGTCGGCCGGGATGCCGCGCCGGTCGGTCACGACCACCGCGCGGCAGCCGAGCACCGCGGCAGGGTAGTCGGCCGCCGGATCGTTGTTGGCCACCGAGCCGCCCAGCGTGCCGCGGGCGCGCACCTGCGGGTCGCCGATGGCACCGGCGAGCGCGGCCAGGGCGGGGATCGCGGCGCGCACGGTGGCATCGGCCGCGACTTCCGCGTGGCGGGTCGCGGCGCCCACGGCGAGCGCGTCGCGGTCGCGCGCGATGCCGCGCAGGTCGGGCAGCCGGGCGATGTCGATCAGGGTCGAAGGCGCGGCAAGCCGGTGCTTCATCGAGGGCAGCAGCGTCATGCCGCCCGCCAGCAGCCTGGCCTGGGGATCGGACCGCAGCGCGGCGCTGGCCTCGGCCACGCCGGCAGCCCGCTGGTAGGTGAAGGGATACATCGCAGCCTGTCTCCGGGGATGCTCACGACGGGATGCCGGACATTACCACCGGTGGCGAGGCCCCGGGACTGCGCAGCCGCGCGTCGGGGGCGGTTTCGTACCGCTGAACGGTCTACAGTTCCTGCGGCCGGCGTCGAAAACCGGCGTATGGCTCGCTCCGCGTTTCCCCCGACCTGCTCCTCGGCTGCCGCATCGCCGGCGGTCGAGGCGCGCGAGCCGGCGTCCGGGGTTGCGCCGCTGGTGCGGGTGGGCGTGGCGGCGGCACTCGCATGGGTGCTGTCGACCGGCTCGACGGCCCGCGCTGCGGGCGAGTCTGTGGCCACCGTGGTCGGCGCGAGCGGCGAAGCCGTGGTGATCCGGCCGGCGATGGCGCCGGTGCCGCTGCGCGCCGGCATGACGCTGGCGGGTGGCGAGCGCATCATCACGCGTGCCGATGGGCGTGTGACGATGCGGCTGGACGATGGCACGGTGATCGCCCTGCATCCCCAAACCGACTTCCCGATCGATGCCAGGCGCATCGAGGCCGAAGCGCCGCGCGGCCTGCTGGTACTGATGCGCAGCGTGCTGCGCACGGTATCGGAGGCGCTCGGACGCCGCGCGCCCGGCGAGACCCGGCCGCCCCCGGGCGGCGGTACAACCATCGGCCGGCGTCACCCGGCCCCGCTGCCCGCGGCGCCGGACCAGGCTGCCGTGCAGCCGGCCTGTGCCGGTGCGGGCTGCGGCCCGGCGCCGGTTCGCCTCGCGGCCGGGCCGGCCGGCGAGCACGCGGCGCCGCGCTGAGCCGCTGCGACGCCGCGCGAAGTCGGCATCCGCTGCAGGGGCGCCACGTCGGCCGTACACTTCCGCGATGCTCGCTGCCGCGTTCACGGTGTGGGGGGCGGCGGTCACGTGGCTCGAGATCGTCGCGTTCGTGCTCGCACTTGCCTGCGTCGCAGGCAATGTCGCGCAGCGGCTGTGGGCGTGGCCGCTGGCCATCGCGAGCTGCCTCCTCTACGGGTGGCTCTTTGCTGCCCACCGCATCTATGGCGACGCCGCGCTGCAGGGCTTCTTCGTGCTCGCCTCGCTGTGGGGATGGTGGCAGTGGCGCTTCGGTCGGCGCCCCGGGCAGGGGGCCGACGAGGGCCTGCGCGTCACTACCCTCGATGCGCGCGGCCGCCTGATCCTGCTCGGTACCTGGGCGCTGCTGTGGCTGATCCTGGGCGGGCTGCTCGATGCGTTCACCGACAGCGACGTGCCCTGGCTCGATGCGCTGCCCACCGCGGGCAGCCTGCTCGGTCAGATGCTGCTTGCGCGCAAGGTCCTCGAGAACTGGTGGGTCTGGATCGGGGTCGACGTCGCCAGCATCGCGCTCTTCGCGCACAAGCAGTTGTGGCTGAGCGCACTGCTCTACGCGATCTTCCTCGGGCTCGCGACGCTCGGTCTGCTGCGCTGGCGCGCCGATCTCACCGCTGCCGTGGATCCGGCCCGGCGTGACCGGGCTACGATCTCGCCATGAACGACGCGCTCCCCGGGCAGGATGCCGAGGGCACCGACGCAGGCGAGGAGCCGGGCGCCCTGCGCGAGACCGCGCGAAGGCATCGCGCGCTCGTCGACACCATTCCGCTGGGTCTGGTGTGGCTCGATGCGCAGGGCCGGGTTCGCAGCGCCAACCCGGCGGCACTGCGCATCCTCGGGCTGAGCCTGGCCCAGCTGCAGGGTCTGCAGCCCATCGAAGGGCGCCGGCGCACGATCGCCGAGGACGGCTCCGACTTTCCGCCCGAGCGTTACCCGGCGCGGGTCGCGCTGCGCACCGGGGAGCCGGTGCGCGACGTGGTCATCGGCATCACGATGCCCCGGCGCGGCGATGTCTGGATCCGGGTGAGCGCGCAGCCGCTGCGGGTCGACGGGCGCATCGTCGAGGCCTATGCGAGCCTCGAGGACATCACCGAGCAGGTTCGCCTGGCGCGCGAACTGCGGCAGCAGGCGAGCACCGACTTTCTCACCGGGCTCGCCAACCGCCGCAGCTTCATGGAGCGCCTCGAGATCGAGTTCCAGCGGATCCGGCGCCATCCCGCGCACTCGAGCTGCGTGCTGGCCTTCGACCTCGACCACTTCAAGCGGGTCAACGACACCTGGGGCCACGCCGCGGGCGATGCGGTGCTTCGCCACGTGGCCTTGCTGATGCGCCGGGCCGTGCGCCGTCCCGACCTGCTCTCGCGCAGTGGCGGCGAGGAGTTCCTGCTGCTGCTGCCCGACACCGCGCGCGAGGCGGCAGTGGCCATGGCCGAGCGGCTGAGGCTGCGGCTGCGCGCCACCCCGACGCCGGTGGGCGACACGCTGATTCCGGTGACCATCAGCATCGGGGTCAGCGCGATCAGCGCGGCCGACACCGCGGCAAGCCAGGTCCTCGCGCGCGCCGATGCCGCGCTCTACGAAGCCAAGCGGGCCGGCCGCGACGCCGTGCGGCTCGCAGGATAGAAAAGCCATGCCCATCCAGCTCGACCCCCGGGAACTCGCGGCCCTGGTGCCTGCCGATGAACTCACTGGCGAACTGCCGATTCCGGCACGGCCTGTCTCGAGC
Source organism: Burkholderiaceae bacterium (assembly GCA_044235405.1). GTDB lineage: Bacteria > Pseudomonadota > Gammaproteobacteria > Burkholderiales > Burkholderiaceae_E > Quisquiliibacterium. Next base: position 3,966 of record JBIIHU010000121.1, on the reverse strand, counting down.
GACGAGTTCATGCCCGCGCCGCGCAGTGCCCGTCAGCGTGAATTCGAGGCTCGGGCACTCGCCTATGGCGATGCGCTCGCCGCGTACCAGGGCCTGTCGCGACGGCGCTTTTTCCAGAGCGCCGCCGGCATGGCGGCCGCCTTCCTCGCCATGAACGACACCTTCGGGCCGCTGTTCGGCGTGAGTCGCGCCGAGGCTGCCGAGCCCGAGCGGGCGGCCGAGCGCGCGGCTGCCCTGTCGGGCCAGTTCATCATGGACATGCACACCCATTTCCTGCACGACCGCACCCGGCTCGCGGGCTTCGTGCGCTCGCGCGAGGCGGTCGGACGCGCCGGCTGGAACCCGGCGCTCGCCGGCAAGCCCCAGACGCTCGAGGACCTGAAGTACGCGAACTACGTCAAGGAGGTGTTCCTCGACTCCGACACCAAGGTCGCGCTGGTCAGCGGTTCGGCCTCGCACGACCCGCTCGACTGGTTCCTCAGCAACGAGGAGAAGCGTGATGCGCGCGCACGCATCAACGCGACCGCCGGCGGCACGCGGCGTGCGCTGTCGCACCTGATCTTCACCCCGGGCGTGCCGGGGGCGCTGGAGCGTTTCGAGCGCGAGCTCGCCGAGCTGCGGCCCGACTCGATCAAGGGCTACACCATCGGCGACAACACCAACAAGCCGATGGCGAAGTGGCCGTGGCGCATGGACGACGAGGCGCTGGCCTACCCCTACTACGAGCGCGCGCTGAAGGCGGGCATCCGCAACGTGTGCGTGCACAAGGGCCTGTTCCCGCCGCATGTCGAGCGGCAGTACCCGCACCTGCTCGCCTACAGCCGGGTCGATGACGTCGGTCGCGCCGCGCGAGACTGGCCGCAGCTGAACTTCATCATCTACCACGCCGGCTACCGCTACGCGGCCGGCGGGCGCACCGAGGATGCCTGGGCGCAGGTGCAGGCGAGTGGCCGGGTCGACTGGGTCACCGATCTCGCCGAGATCCCGGCGCGCGAAGGCGTGAGCAACGTCCATGCCGACCTCGGGCAGATCTTCGCGCAGAGCACGATGGCCGACCCTCAGCTTGCCGCGTTCATGCTCGGCACACTGATTCGCGGGCTCGGTGTCGACCGGGTTGTCTGGGGCACCGATGCGATATGGACCGGCTCGCCGCAGTGGCAGATCGAGGCGCTGCGCCGGCTCGAGATCCCCGAGGACATGCAGCGACGTTTCGGCTTCGCGCCCCTGGGCGCGGCCAACGGTCCGGTCAAGAACGCGATCTTCGGCGCCAACAACGCCCGGCTCTACGACTACACGCTGGCCCAGCGCGCGGCCCTCGGCGCCGATCGGCTGAGCGTCGCGCGCGCCGCCTACGAAGCCGCCGGTACCTCCCGCTCGAACATCGCCTGGGGCTACGCGCGGCGCGACGCTTGAGGATCTGCGGGCGAATCCTCCGACTTGCCCGCGCCTTGCCCCTGATCGCCCCGCGCCCGTGTGCGGGGTCGGATGCGCGCTGATCTAGAATCCGCGCCGTTCCGCATCCTTGCACCCGCACCCATTCGAGCCCGAAGGGCCGTCAGGAGATCCCATGGCCGACCTCATGCCCACCCAGTCCGTCGCCGGCGAGCCCGGCACCCTCGCGGGCCGCCGCCGCGTGCTTGGCGCCGCCGGCGCGCTCGCCCTCGGCGCGACGCTGCCCGGCGTGGCCCGCGCGCAGGCCGACTGGCCCAACCGCCCGGTGCGCCTCATCGTCCCGTTCCCCGCGGGCGGTGGCGCCGACCTCGGCGCGCGCGCGGTGTCGGTGCATCTCGGCGCGGCCTTCGGCAAGCCGGTGGTGGTCGAGAACCGGGCCGGCGCCGATGGTGCGGTCGCGGCCCTCGAAGCCCGCAAGTCGGCGCCCGACGGTCACGCGCTGTACTTCGGAACCGCCACGTCGATGACCTACGTGCCCAACCTCAAGAAGGACCCGCCCTACGACCCGGTGGCCGACTTCACGCCGATCTCGGCCTTCTGCATCTTCACGTTCTACCTCGCGGTGGCGCCCAGCGTGCCGGGCCGCACGCTCGCGGAGGTTGTGGCGCACGTGAAGGCCAACCCGGGCAAGCTCGCCTACGCCACCGGCAACAGCACCGGCATCCTCGCGATGGGCCAGCTGGTGAAGCAGAACGGCCTGGACATGACGCACGTGCCCTACAAGGGCGAGGCGCTTGCCTCCGTCGACCTGATGGGCGGGCGCGTGCAGATGATGTTCGCCACGCCGGCGGTTCTGCCGCAGCTGCTCGAGAAGAAGTTCCGCCTGGTGGCCGTGCTGCTGCCGCGGCGCACGGCCTCCTTCCCGGATGTGCCGACGATGGCCGAGGCCGGCCAGCCGCTGGTCAACATCTCCCCGTGGGGCGGCCTCTTCGGTCCGGCGAAGATGCCGGCCGAGCTGGTCGAGCGCATCTCGCGCGACTTCAATGTGGTGATGCGCCGCCCCGACGTGATCGAGCAGTACGAGAAGCTCGGCCTGTTCCCCACGCCGTCCACGCCGCAGGTGATGGCCGACACGCTGCGCCAGCAGCTCGCGATCTGGGGGCGCACGATGCGCGAGGTCGGCATCGAGAAGGAATAAGGCGCCAGGCGTCGCGCCGGGCCGTCGCGGGCCCGCCGCGACGCAAGTGCCTCAGGCCGCCATCAGCGCGATGGCGGCCAGGCCCCCCAGCAGCGGGGGCAGCGCCAGCGGCCAGGCCTTGCGGTACAGCGCGGCCTCGCCGATCGCCAGGCCCGCCACCGCCACCCCCATCGATACCCGGATCGGCGAGAGCATCGACAGGTTGGCCGACACCGCGTTCTGCACGGCGGCCATCCAGCCCGGATCGAGTCCCATGGCGCGCGCCAGCGCGATCTCCATCGGCATCAGCATGGCGCTGGCCGCCGCGGCGCTGCCGGTCAGGAAGCCGCCCACCGCGGCCATCGGCGGCACGGCGTAGAGCGCCGCGTCGCGGGCGAGGGCCTGCAGGGCGCCGGCCAGCGCCTCGGCCAGTCCGGCCGCCTGGTAGAGCTGCGCCATCAGCAGGAAGACGGCGGTGACCGCGCAGGGCCGCCAGGCGGCGCGCGCCGTCTCGGCGGCCAGCCGGCCGAGCGGCGTGGCCGAGCGCAGTGCGACGATCGTGCCGATGGCGATCACCCAGAAGCCGGGTGCGTAAAGCGGCGCGAAGGCCGGCTTGCCGGCCAGCGGCGCCCAGGGCGCGATCTGCAGCAGCGCCTCGCGCAGCGGCGCCACCAGCCGCGTGAGGCACAGCGCCAGCACCAGCGCCGCGTAGGGGGCCGCGCTTTGCGCGACGGCGCGCCACTGCGCCGCGCTGGGGCGATCATCGCGCCAGTGACGCAGGGCGAGCAGCAGCGCGCAGGGCGCGGCGGCCGCGATTTCCGGGTCGGCCACGCGGTTGGCGATCGCGATCAGCGCGAGCAGGGCTGCGGTCCAGGCGGCGTCGTCGATGCGCTGGGCCCGCGATACCGTCACGCCGGCGGCGCGCGCGTAGCGCCAGTAGAGCAGCAGGTACAGCGCGTGGATCGGGGCCTGCACGATGGCCGTGCGCCAGCCCAGCTCGGCGGGGGTCATGCCGGCGAGCGCGGCGCCCACGGTGGTGCCCACCGCGAGGGCGCCCCAGGGCACCAGCGACTGGCTGAACAGGCCGAGCAGCAGCGCCGGCATACCGACGATACCCAGGCCGCGCAGGGCGGCGAGCGCGATCACATAGCCCACGCCGAAACCGGTGACCGATTCGGCGAAGGGCGCGAGCAGAAAGCACAGCGACCAAAGGCGCGGCGCCGTCACGGCGCGCGTCGACGCGGCTGTGCCCGCCTGCCGGACCGAAACCGCGCGGTGAAAGAACATGCCGGCGATGATGATCGCGATCACCGGCCAGGCCAGCCACAGGCCGGCGGGCGCCTCGGCGGAGAGCAGCGCGAGCGCGCCGGAGGCACCACCGCCGGATATCCCGCCGC
>JBIIHU010000120.1:0-10467 GCA_044235405.1 Burkholderiaceae bacterium | reverse complement strand
TCCGCGACTGGCCCGCCGAAGGCTAGGGACCGCCGGGCGATTCGCTAGAATCCCCGGATGCGCATCCTGGTCAGCAACGACGACGGTTATTTCGCCCCGGGCATCGACGCCCTGGCACGTGCTCTGGCGGGTTTCGCCGAGGTCTCGGTGGTCGCTCCCGAACGCGACCGCAGCGGCGCGTCGAACTCGCTGACCCTCGACCGCCCGCTGTCGGTGCGGCGCGCCGCGAGCGGCTACCGCTATGTCGATGGCACCCCCACCGACTGCGTGCACGTCGCGATCACCGGCCTGCTCGAGCAGCGCCCCGACCTGGTCGTGTCGGGCATCAACGACGGCGCCAACATGGGCGACGACACCATCTACTCCGGCACAGTCGCCGCGGCGATGGAAGGCTTCCTGCTCGGCGTGCCCGCGATCGCCTTCTCGCTCGTGCGGCGAGGCTGGCCGCACCTCGATGCCGCGGCGGCCACCGCGGCCGATCTCGTGCGTCGGCTCGCGCCCCGCCTGATCGCCCAGCCGATGCTGCTCAACATCAACCTGCCCGCGCTGCCGGCTAGCGAACTCGCGGGCCTCGAGGTCACGCGCCTGGGCAAGCGGCACATGTCGGAGCCGGTCGTGCCGGCGACCAACCCTCGCGGCGAAACCGTCTACTGGATCGGGCCCGCGGGGCAGGCGCGCGACGCCGGTCCCGGCACTGATTTCCACGCGGTCGAGCAGGGTCGGGTCAGCGTCACGCCCATCAACGTCGACCTGACCGGCACGCAGTCGCTGCAGCCGGTGCGCGACTGGCTCGCGCTGTGAACCCGCCGCGCGCCTCACGGCCGGCACGTCCGGTGGCGGCCTCATCGACGCGCGCGGCGCCCCCGGCAAGGCCGGCAGCCGCGGCTCCACCAGGCTGGGTGCCGCAGTCCCACGCCTCGCGCCTGCGCCCGCCGCCCCGCCCCGCCCCGCCCGGCGGGCTCGGTCTGGCCTCGGACAGCGCCCGGCTGCGCATGGTCGAGGCGCTCGCCGCGGGCGGGGTGCGCGATGCCGACGTGCTCGCCGCGATGCGCGCCGTGCCGCGGCATGTCTTCGTCGAGCCCGCCCTCGCCAGTCGCGCCTACGAGGACGTGGCGCTGCCGATCGGTCACGGGCAGACCATCTCCCGGCCGAGCACGGTCGCGCGGATGCTCGAAACCGTCCTGGCCGACATGCCGGCGGCTCGCCGGGCCGAGGCGCGGGTGCTCGAGATCGGTACCGGTTGCGGGTACCAGGCGGCGCTGATGGCGGCGCTCTTCGGCGAGGTGCTCTCGATCGAGCGAGTCCGCGGCCTGCACGATGCCGCCCGCCAGAACCTGCGTGCGCTTCGGCTCGCCAACCTGCGGCTCGCCTTCGGCGATGGGCGCCTCGGGATGCCCTCGTCGGCGCCCTTCGATGCGATCGTGCTGGCTGCCGCCGGCGACCGTATCCCCGATGCCCTGCTCGAGCAGCTCGGGATCGGCGCGCGGCTCATCGGGCCGGTGGGCGACGGGCAGCGACAGGCGCTGCACCTGGTGGAGCGAACCGGGCCCGACAGCTGGGAGCTCACCGTGCTCGATGCCGCCCGTTTCGTGCCCTTGCGCGAGGGCACCTCGTGATCGCGTCGCCTCGCGTCGGGCGCCTGGCGGCTGGGGCGTGCCGCGGTGGCGCGGGTCTCGTGCTCGCGCTCGCGCTCGCGGCCTGCGCGAGCCGCCCGCCGCCACCGCCCGCACCGGTCGAACAGCGTACCCGGCCGCCCGCCGCGGCCACCCGCCCGGCACCGCCGCCTGCCCCGGCGCCCGCCGCGGCGTCGGCACCCCCGTCGAGCGCGCCCACGCCCGCACCCGCCAGGCCGCGTGAGCCCGCGGTGCAGACGGCCCCGGTGCGCGCCGGCAGCGTCGAGCCCCGGCCCCTGTCTTCGCCTCCCGCAGCAGCGGCCCCGTCGTCCTCGAAAACGCTGCGCGAACCCCGGGCCACCAAGCGGCCCTTCAGCGAGGCGGCGCTTGCCGAGATGCGGGCAGCCGACGCCGCGGCGACCCCGACGCCCGATGCCGGCGCCACCACGATGCCGGCGGCGCCGGCACCTGCGGCGCCGCCGGCTCCCGTGGCGGCACCGTCCGCCCCGGGCCCCGACCCCGATGTCGCGCCGCAGGCTGCCGTCTTCGACTGGCCGTTGCGGGGACGCATCCTGCAGGGCTACGGCGAGGGGCGCAGCACCGGGCTGTCGATCGCGGCGGTGTCGGGCGAGCCGGTGCTCGCGGCGGGTGACGGACGCGTCATCTTCAGCGGCCCGGGGCCGCGCGGTTACGGCAACCTGATCATCCTGAAGCACGAAGGCGACCTCCTTTCCGTCTACGGGCACGGTCGTGCGCTGCTGGTCAAGGAAGGTCAGGCGGTTCGCAAGGGCCAGCCGATCGCCGAGGCGGGCGATAGCGGCACCGATCGCCCGAAACTGCTCTTCGAGATCCGCCGCGGCGGCAAGCCGGTCGATCCGGCAGGCCTGCTGCCCGCGCGCTGACGAGCGAGGCCCCATGGCACCCGTGCTCGTGTTCGACATCGAGACCATCCCCGACGTGGCAGGCCTGCGGCGGCTCGGTGCGCTGCCCGACAGCCTGAGCGATGCCGATGTCGCGCAGGCCGCCTTCGAGCGGCGCCGCGAGAAGACCGGCTCCGATTTCCTGCCGCTGCACCAGCACCGGGTGGTCGCGATCGGCTGCCTGTTTCGCGACGAGACCGCGGTGCGCGTGCGCTGCCTGGGCGCCCCGGGCGATGACGAGGCGCGCCTGATCGGCGACTTCTTCCGCACGATCGAGAAGCACACCCCCACGCTGGTCAGCTGGAACGGCAGCGGCTTCGACCTGCCGGTGCTGCACTATCGCGCGATGGTCCATGGGGTGCAGGCCCCCCGCTACTGGGACATGGGCGACGACGACCGCGACTTCCGCTTCAACAACTACATCAGCCGCTATCACAGCCGCCACACCGACCTGATGGATCTGCTCGCGCTCTACAACGGGCGCGCGGCCGCACCGCTCGACGACCTGGCGAGGCTGTGCGGCTTTCCGGGCAAGCTCGGCATGGATGGTTCGCAGGTCTGGCCGGCATGGCGCGAGGGTCGCATCGCCGAAATCCGCGACTACTGCGAGACCGACGTCGCCAACACCTGGCTGGTCTACTGCCGCTTCCAGCTGATGCGTGGCGTGTTCACGCGCGAGCGCTACGAGGCCGAGGTCGGCCTGCTGCGCGAGACGCTGTCGGCGCTGCCCGGCGCGCACTGGCAGGCCTACCTCGCCGCGTGGCCCGACGCGGATTCCCGATGAGCGACCCGGTCGAGCTGCGCATCGAGTCCCTGGACCTCGAGGCCAACGGTGTGGCGCGCGCCGAGGGCAAGGTGGTCTTCGTGCGCGATGCCCTGCCCGGCGAGCGGGTGCAGGCCGAGATCGTGCGCCGCAAGCCGCGCTTCGACGTCGCCCGTACCGTGCGCGTGCTCGCCGAGTCGTCGATGCGCGTGCGGCCGCGCTGCCCGCACTTCGGCGTGTGCGGTGGCTGCTCGATGCAGCATCTCGACACCCGTGCGCAGGTCGCGATCAAGCAGCGCGCGCTCGAGGACCAGCTCGCCCATCTCGGGGGGCTGCGACCCGAGACGATGCTGCGCGCGATCGCCGGTCCCGACTGGGGCTACCGCCATCGGGCGCGGCTTTCGGTGCGCCACGTGCCGCGCAAGGGCGGCGTGCTGGTCGGCTTCCATGAGCGCGGCTCGAGCTTCGTCGCCGACATGCGCGAGTGCCACGTGCTCGCGCCGCAGGTCGCGACCCTGCTGGTGCCGCTGCGCGAGCTGATGGGCGGCCTGCGGATGCGCGATCGCATGCCGCAGATCGAGGTCGCGGTGGCCGAGCGTGCGCAAGGCACCGTGGTCGCGCTGGTGTTTCGGGTGCTCGATCCGGTCGATCCGAGCGATCGGGACGCCCTGATCGCGTTCGCGCGCGCTCACGCGCTCGAGCTGTGGCTGCAGCCCAAGGGCCCCGACAGCATCGTGCTGCTGTGGGCTCCCGGCGCCGATGACGGCGCCGCGCCGGTGTCGCGCCTGGCCTACGAGCTGCCGGCGTTCGCGGTCACGATGCCCTTCGCGCCGACCGACTTCACGCAGGTCAACCACCGCATCAACGAGGTGCTCGTGTCCCGGGCGCTGCGCCTGCTCGGGCCGCAGGCCCACGAGCGCGTCGCCGATCTCTTCTGCGGCCTGGGCAACTTCAGCCTGCCGCTGGCGCGCTGCTGCGCGCAGGTGGTCGGTGTCGAGGGCAGCGCGACGCTGGTCGCGCGGGCCGCTGCCAATGCCGCAGCCAACGGGCTCGACGGGCGCGCCCGCTTCGCGACCGCCAACCTCTTCGAGGCGACGCTTGGGTCCTGGCAGGCGCTCGGTCCCTTCGACCGGGCGCTTATCGACCCGCCGCGCGAGGGCGCGCTCGCGCTGTGCCAGGCGCTGGCGGCCGACGCGCGCAAGCTCACCCGCATCGTCTACGTGTCGTGCAACCCGGCCACGCTCGCGCGCGACGCGGCGGTGCTCGTGCACACCGGGGGCTACCGGCTGCGGGCGGCGGGCGTGCTGAACATGTTCCCGCACACCTCGCACGTCGAGTCGATGGCGGTGTTCGAGCCCGCCTGAGGGCGCATCGGATCAGCCGCTCGCGCTCTCGAGGGTGGCCAGCAGGCGTTCGCGCATCACTCGCTTGAGCAGCTTGCCGTTGGCGTTGCGCGGCAACGGTTCGGCACCGATCGTGAAGCTCTCGGGCACCTTGTAGTCGGCCAGCCGCGGCGCGCAGAACGCGCGCAGCGCCGCGGCGTCGAGCGCCGGGTCGCTCGTGCAGACGAAGGCGTGCACCCGCTCGCCGAGCACCGGGCACGGACGCGCGACGATCGCGCTTTCGACGACGCCCGGACAGGCGGCCAGCACGTTCTCGACCTCGACGGAGAACACCTTGTAGCCGCCGCGGTTGAGCATGTCCTTCACGCGGTCGAAGACCCGCACGAAGCCTTCGGCGTCGATCGAGCCGATGTCGCCCGACTTCCAGAAGCCGGCGCAGAAGGCGCTTCGGGTCGCCTCGGGGTTGCGCCAGTAGCCGGGTACGACCATCGGTCCACGGATCCAGAGCTCGCCGGTCTGGCCGGGGTCGAGTTCACGGCCCTCCGGGTCCATCACGCGCAGTTCCGCGCAGGGCAGCGCGAGGCCCACGCTGTCGGGACGGCTTGCCGCGAGCGCCGCCGGCAGCAGCGTGGCCGGCGAGGTGGTCTCGGTGGCGCCATAGGCATTGATCAGCGACAGCGCTGGCAGCTTGCGCGCGAGGGTCGCGATGGTGGCCTCCGGCATCGGCGCGCCACCATAGCCGCCGATGCGCCAGGCCGAGAGATCGGCGTGCTCGAACGCGGGCTGCATCAGCAGCAGCGTGTACATCGCGGGCACGAGGATCGTGTGGGTGACGCGTTCGCGCTGCGCGAGTTCGAGGAAGGCAGGTGCCTTGAACTCGCTCATCATCACCGTGCAGCCGGCGGCGTCGGCCATCACCAGCAGGATGGCGACCAGCCCGGTGACATGGCTCGCGGGCACCGCGAGCAGCGAACGTTCGCCGTCGTGCAGATCCATCGCATGGCGAAAGTGCAGCACCGAATGGATCGCGTTCAGGTGCGTGAGCATCGCCCCCTTCGGGCGGCCGGTGGTGCCCGACGTGTACAGGATGAAGGCGGTGTCCTCCTCGGCGACCACGGGGCGCGGCGGCAGCGCGTCCAGCGCCGCGCCTTGCGCGAACGGCGCTTCGGTCCAGCGGTGGGCAAGTGCGGGCGCCTGTGCCGCCGTCGGCAGCCGGTCGGCGAGTTCCGGGTCGTGCACCACGGCGACCGCGCCGCAATGCTCGAGGATGTAGGCGACCTCGGGTCCCTGCAGTCGCGTGCCCATCGGGACGGCGATCGCGCCGAGGCGCAGCAGACCGGCGAGCGCGACCAGGAAGGCAGGGCGGTTACCCACCAGCAGCCCGACCCGGTCGCCCGGACCCACGCCCGCCGCGGCGAAGCCGGCCGCGCTCTCGTCGGCGAGCTGACGCAGCACTGCCCACGACAGCCGCGTGTCGCCGGCGACCAGCGCGTCGGACTGCGGTGCAACCTGCGCCGCGCGCTCGAACAGCGCCCAGATGTCGGACGGGCGCTCGCGGAAGCAGCGCATCACGCGGTCGTCGAAATGCGCTTCCAGGCGGATCGGGGCGGGGTCGGGAAGGCGAGGGGGCATCGTCGGGGGCTTCGTGCGGGCCTGCAGGGGCAGGGGATGCAAAAAGGCCGCCCGGGGGGCGGCCTGCGGCTGGTGGCGAGCGGGGCCTCGCCGGAGCGGGCGCCGCCAGGGCGCCCCCGCGTAGGGTGCTCAGTCGCGGTCGCCGCCGAAGATCCCGAGCAGCGCCAGCAGGTTGCTGAACACGTTGTACACGCTGAGGTAGACCGACAGCGTGGCCGTCACGTAGTTCGTTTCGCCGCCGTTGACCACGCGCTGCAGGTCGACCAGGATGAAGGCCGAGAAGATCAGCACGGCAAGCGCCGAGATGGTGAGGGTCAGGGCCGGCATCTGCAGCCAGATGTTGGCGATGCCCGCGGCGAGGATCACCAGGAAGCCCACGAAGAGCCACTTGCCGAGGCCGGAGAAGTCGCGCTTGGACACCGTCGCGATGGTGGCCATCACCGCGAGGATGCCGGCCGTGCCGCCGAAGGCGGTCATGACGAGCGCCGCGCCATTGCTGAAGCCCAGCACGTGGCCGACGAGCCGCGACAGCATCAGGCCCATGAAAAACGTGAAGCCGAGCAGCAGGCCGATGCCGATCGGGCTGTTCTTGAACTTGTCGATCGCGAAGAAGAAGCCGAAGGCGACGCCGAGGAACACCAGCACGCCGATGAACGGGCTGCCCGCGAAGAACGAGAAGCCGGTGGCGATCCCGATCCAGGCGCCGAGCACCGTGGGCACCATCGAGAGCGCGAGCAGGATGTAGGTGTTGCGCAGCACGCGGTTGCGCGCGGCCGCGTTGACGGGGGCGATCGACCCGGCGCTGGCGCCGAAGCCGGCATCGAGGCGGTTCTGGTCGTAGGACATGGGGCAAGGCTCCCTGGTTGGATGTGCTGCAATGGTGGGGGGTGGCGCGCCGGATTTCAACCGCGCCGCTGCAAGGGTCTGTCGCGCAGCGAGACCAAAAGCTGACAGATCGCTGTGCTAGTATCCCGGGTTCTGCAGATCCCGGAACGCGCCTCGAGCGAAGTATCCGGATTGTCTCGCAAAACCATCATTTTCCTGGGATTTTCCCGTTTTCCTGCTGTCTTTCCCCGCTCAGCCGGGAGGGATGGCGCGCAGGATCGACCATGGCCACCGAACGCACGCTTTCCATCATCAAGCCCGACGCCGTCGCCAAGAACGTCATCGGCAAGATCTACGCCCGCTTCGAGGAAGCGGGTCTCCGGGTCATCGCCGCCCGCATGATGCAGCTGTCGCGCGCCGACGCCGAGGGCTTCTACGCCGTGCATCGCGAGCGTCCGTTCTTCAAGGACCTCGTCGACTTCATGATCTCCGGCCCGGTGATGGTGCAGGTCCTCGAAGGCGAGAATGCGATCCAGAAGAACCGCGACCTGATGGGTGCCACCGATCCGCGCAAGGCCGCCCCGGGCACCATCCGCGCCGATTTCGCCGACAGCATCGACGCGAACGCGGTGCATGGCTCGGACGCCGCCGAGACCGCGCGCGCCGAGGTGGCTTTCTTCTTCCCGTCGATGAACATCCACTCCCGCTGATCCGTGCGTCGCCGCGCGCGGCGACGACGGGCGGCACGAAGCGCCGAAGGCCTCCGATGAGCGACCGCGTCAACCTCCTCGGGCTCGATGCCGAAGGCCTCGGCCAGTTGTGCGCGGGCTGGGGTGAGAAGCCCTTCCGGGCGCGCCAGCTCATGCGCTGGGTGCACCAGCGTGGCGAGCATGACTTCGCCGCGATGACCGACCTGGCGCGCAGTTTCCGCGAGCGGCTCGCGGCGCAGGCCCGTATCGAGCCGTCCGCTGTGCTGCGGGATCACCAGTCGGCCGACGGGACCCGCAAGTGGCTCCTCGATGTCGGGGCCGGCGACGCGGTCGAGGCGGTTTTCATTCCCGAGGCGCAACGCGGCACGCTGTGCGTGTCGACGCAGGCCGGTTGCGCCGTCAACTGCCTGTTCTGCTCCACCGGGAAGCAGGGTTTTTCGCGCAACCTCGACGCCGCCGAGATTGTCGGGCAGCTCTGGTGGGCCAACCGGGAGCTCGGTGCGGTGCCGGGAGGCGAGCGGCGCATCAGCAACGTCGTATTCATGGGGATGGGCGAACCGCTGCAGAACTACGCGGCCACGCTGAGCGCGCTGCGGGTGATGCTCGACGACGATGCCTACGGCCTGTCGCGGAGGCGCGTGACGGTCTCGACCTCGGGCGTGGTGCCGATGATCGACCGGCTGCGCGAAGATTGCCCGGTTGCGCTCGCCGTCTCGCTGCATGCGCCCGACGATGCGCTGCGCGATGAGCTCGTGCCGCTGAATCGCAAGTACCCGCTGGCCGAACTGCTCGCCGCCTGCGAGCGCTACCTGGCGCGCGCGCCGCGAGACTTCATCACCTTCGAGTACGTGATGCTCGACGGCGTCAACGACAGCCTCGCCCACGCGCGAGCCCTCGTCGCCCTCGCACGGCGCGTGCCCTGCAAGTTCAACCTGATTCCGTTCAACCCCTTTCCCAGGGCGGGCCTGCGCCGCTCGCCCGACGATCAGGTGCGGCGTTTCGGTGCCGTGCTGCTCGACGCGGGTATCGTCACCACGGTGCGACGAACCCGTGGCGACGACATCGATGCAGCCTGTGGCCAGCTCGCGGGCGAGGTCCAGGACCGCACCCGGCTTGCCGACCGCAGCGCGCGCCGCATCCCGATCACGGAGCTGCGCGCATCATGAACGGAGCCGTCCCGTTCGTCGGCGCGCTCGTCCTGCTGATCGCGCTCGCGGGTTGCGCGGTGCCCGGGTCGGATGCCGACGGCGCCGGCAAGCCCGGCAGCGCAACGGCCTCTGCCGCCCGTGCCGAGGCTGCCGCGCCGCTGGCGGGCTCGGCCGACGAGAGCGAGAGCCGGCGGCGTGCGCGCATCCGCCTCGAGCTCGCGGCCAGCTACTACCAGCAGGGCAACTACAAGGTGGCGCTCGACGAGCTGCGCCAGGCGCTCGCGATCGACCCGGCATACGCGCAGGTCCACGGCATGCTGGGCCTCGTCTACATGGATCTCAACGATCGGGCGCGGGCCGAGGAAAGTTTCCAGCGCGCCCTGCGGCTGGCGCCCGCCGATTCCGACATCAACAACAACTACGGCTGGTACCTCTGTCAGGCGGGCCAGCCGGCCAGGGCGATCGAGCACTTCCAGATCGCGCTGCGCAACCCGCTGTACGCCACGCCTGCGCGGCCCCTGCACAACGCGGGCATCTGCTCGCTGCGAATGGGCGATGAGAAGGCCGCCGAAGACTACTTCCAGCGCTCGTTCCAGATCGATCCGGGCAACCCGGTCGCGATGTTCAATCTTGCCGAGCTCAACCTGAAGCGCGGCGACATCGCCAAGGCGCGCTTTCACTCGCAGCGCCTGCTCGGCGCCTTCGAACCGAGCGCCGAGGTGCTCTGGCAGGCGATCCGCATCGAGCACCGTGCCGGTAATGCCGACAGTCGCGACAGTCTCAGCGCTCAGCTGCGCCGGCGCTTCCCGGCCTCGCGCGAGGCTTCGCTGCTGGCCGCCGGGCGCTTCGGCGGCTAGTCCCGCTCCGCAGGCTGCCGATGACCGATCCCCGAACGCCCGACGACTCGCCGGCGCCTGCGGCGCCGTCCGGATCGCTGCCCGCTGATCCCGGCACGTCCCCGGTCGCCGTGATCGATTCGGTCGGTGCGCTCGTCGCCGCCCGCGAGGCTCGCGGTCTGGGGTCGGCCGACATCGTCGCCGTACTCAAGCTGTCGCCACGCCAGGTGAGTGCCCTTGAAGCCGGCGACTGGGCAGCCTTGCCGGGGCTCGCATTCAGCCGGGCCGCGCTGCGCAGTTACGGGCGCTTGCTCGGGGTATCCGTGGAGCCGCTGGTCGCCTCGCTGCTGCAGGGCGTTGCCGCCCCCGAGCTGCGCGAGGCCGCGAGCTTGCGCGCGCCGCTGCCGCGCACCGGCCTGCTCGGTTTCGGTGCAGGAGGCTCGGGCAGTCGGCTCGCCTGGCTCGTGCTGGCGGTGGCGCTGCTGGTGGTGGTGGGTCTTTTCTTCGGGCGACCGGCTGCAGGCCCCAGCCCGGACGGCAAGGCCGCTCCCGGCCCGGCTGCCGCGGAGGTCCCGCCGGCGGCGGTCGCCCCCGCTGCCCCCGCTGCTGCCGCTGCGCCATCCACGACCACGACGACCACCCCGCCGGCGTCGACCGCCGCGCCCGCTGTCCCCGCC
>JBIIHU010000372.1:0-3197 GCA_044235405.1 Burkholderiaceae bacterium | reverse complement strand
AAGGACAAGGCCTACCTCGACTGGCTCGACTTCATGAAGAAGTTCTACGCCGGCGGCGACCTGAAGGATGCGAACAACGTGTTCGGCTACACGGTGTCGCAGACCATGGTCGAGGTCCTGAAGAAGTGCGGCGACAACCTCACGCGCGAGAACGTGATGCGCCAGGCCGCCAGCCTCGACATGACGCTGCCGATGCTGCTGCCGGGCATCAACATCAAGACGGGGCCCGACGATTTCTTCCCGATCGAGCGCCAGCAGCTCGTGCGCTGGGACGGCAAGAAATGGGCGAGCTTCGGCAAGGTCTACGGACCCTGATCGTCGCCTGAGCCGGCTCGCTGCCGGCTCCTTTCCTGCGGGCACGCTGCACGGCAGTCGTTGCCTTTTCCCGCCGCGGCAAGCCGTCGATGCCGCGGCGTTTCCTTTGGTGCAGCTCGAAGGGGCGCCGCGATGATCCTGCTCGACGATCCACAGGTCTTCATCCCCGAGCTTTTCGCCTCCCATGCGCGCTTCTTCCCGCAGCGCGAGGCGGTCATCTGCGGCGACGTTCGCCGCAGCTGGGGTGACTTCGACCGGAACATCGCCCGCGTTGCCGGTGCGCTGGCCGCCCGCGGTATCGGCCGTGGCGACAAGGTCGCCGTTCTGATGGCCAACGGCGTCGAAACCCTCGAAGTGATTTTTGGCATCGTGCGGGCTGGCGCCTGCGCGGTGCCGCTTTCGGGACTGCTGACCGGAGCCCAACTTGCCGCGCTGATCGGCGACAGTGGCGCCTGCGCGGTGTTCGCGACCGGCGACTTCCGAGCGCGCCTCGAGCCCGAGCGCGTCGCGCTCGCGACGATCGAGCAGGCGCGTTTCGTGGCGGTGCATGGCGAGGCCCCCGGCTGGGTCGCGTTCGAGGACTTTCTTGCCGATGCCGCCGAGGCGCCGCCCGTGGCACTGCGCAGCGACGATCCGTTCAACATCATCTACAGTTCCGGCACCACCGGGTTGCCCAAGGGCATCGTGCAGACGCATCGTGCGCGGCTGCACTGGGCGTTCTCGAACGCGATCGAGATGGGCTTCACCGATCGCGCCCGCGCGCTCACGACCACCTCGCTGTACTCGAACGGCACCTGGCTCGTGATGCTGCCGGTGCTGTTCGCCGGGGGCACGCTGGTGGTGATGCCCGCCTTCGACACCCGCGCCTTCCTGTCGCTGGTCGCGGCCGAGCGGATCACGCACACCTTCATGGTGCCTTCGCAGTTCCAGATGCTGCTCGCCGACCCGGGGCTTCCGACCGCCGACACCGCCACGCTGCGGATGATGCTGTGCGCGGGGTCTCCGCTGCGTCGCGACACCCAGCGCGCGGTGATCGCCCGCTTCGGGCCGGTGCTGCACGAGATCTACGGCTTTTCCGAAGGCTTCGCCACGATGCTCAAGCCCTCGCATCCGCCCGAGAAGGCCGAGACCGTGGGCACGCCAGTGCTCGGTTTCGAGATCGCGATCGTCGACGAGGACGGGTGCGAGCTGCCACGAGGCGAGATCGGCGAGATCGCCGGCTACGGCGCCGGCATGATGGCCGGCTACCACGGCCGACCGGACGAAACCCGGGCACTCGTCTGGCGCGATGCGCGTGGCCGAAGCTTCATCCGCTCGGGCGACATCGGCCGACTCGATGCCGACGGTTTTCTCAGCATCGTCGACCGCAAGAAAGACATGATCATCTCCGGCGGGTTCAATGTCTTTCCGCGCGACATCGAGGAGGTGGTCGCGGGGCATCCCGCAGTGGCCGATGTCACGGTGATCGGCGTGCCCCATGCCAAGTGGGGTGAGACCCCGCTCGCGCTGGTCATCGCGCGCGAGGGCGCCCAGACCGACGCTCGGGCCATCCTCGAGTGGGCCAACGAACGCCTCGGCAGGCATCAGCGGCTGCACCAGGTGGAGTTTCGCGACGCCTTCCCGCGCAATGCGCTCGGCAAGGTCCTCAAGAAAGACCTGCGGGCGCCTTACTGGACCGGAACCGGCCGAACCCTGTAGGCGCGGCGGCCTTGCCGAGCTGCCGGCAGTCGCCGGATGGGGTGGGGCTGAAGTAAGATCGGTACATGAGCCGTTCGGGCGACCGCCCCGGCCGCGCCAGGAGACTGCCAATGTTCCGTTTCCCGATGTTCGCGCGCCTTGTCGCGGCGGTGGTGCTGTCGGTCGCTTCCTTCGGGGTGGCAGCGCAGACCGACGCCTGGCCAAGCCGGCCCATCCGCCTGATCTCGCCGTTCCCCCCGGGGGGCACCACCGACCTTCTCGCGCGGCTGCTCGCGCCGCCGCTGTCGAAGGCCCTGGGCCAGCAGGTGATCGTCGAGAACCGCTCGGGTGGCGGCGGCTCGATCGGCACCGGTCTCGTCGCCAAGGCGCCGCCCGACGGTTACACCTTCGTGATCGTCTTCGATACCCACGCGGTCAATCCGAGTCTGATCCCGAACCTGCCCTTCGATACCCGCAACGATCTCGCGCCGGTGATGCTGATCGCCACCGGGGCCATGGTGATCACCGCGCATGCCTCCCAGCCCTATCGCAGCTTCGGCGCGCTCGTGACCGCAGCCCGGGAGAAGCCGGGGGCGATCTCCTACGGTACGATCGGCTCGGGCAGCCTCGCGCATCTGGCCATGACGCAGATGAACGCGCAGGGCAAGTTTTCCACCACCCACGTTCCCTACAAGGGTGGCGGCCCGCTGGTGCAGGATGCGATCGCCGGCCACGTGCCGATCGCGATGGCCACCAGCGCGCTGCTCTCCCCGCACATCCGCAGCGGTGTGCTCGTGCCGCTGGCGGTCACGAGCCTGCAGCGCGACCCGGCGCTGCCCGGCGTGCCGACCGTGGCAGAGCAGGGCATCCCCGGCTTCGAGGCGCTCGCGTGGTGGGGAATGTTCGCGCCTGCCCGCACGCCGCCCGCGATCGTGCAGCGGATCAACGCCGAGGTCGCCGCGGCGCTGCGCGACCCGGCCATCCGCGACCGGCTGGTCGGGCAGGGCATGAATCTGCTAGCTTCCGCGCCCGAAGAGCTCGCGCGATTCCTCGACCCGCAGATGACCCGCTGGGCGGGCGTGGTCCGCGAGTACGGCATCCGTGCCGGCGACTGATCCCGCCGATCCGCCGCGGCCACTGGCGCCGCGAGGGCGAGGGCGGGCTGCGTCGGCCAAGGTGTCGCGCATCGATACGCCGGCGCGCTT
>JBIIHU010000008.1:0-33529 GCA_044235405.1 Burkholderiaceae bacterium | reverse complement strand
CGACGTCGGCCGCGAGTTTCTTGCTCGGCACGGCGAGGTCGCCTACCTCGCCCTGATCGATCGCGAACGCCGCGTCGGCTGGCTGCGTGTCGCCGGCGGCGTGCCGGGCGTCTCGCTTCGCGCCCCCGGCACCCGTGTCGAGGACTCGGCTGGCTTCGGCAGCTTCCACGAGGCGCGCGAAAGCCGCCGCCCGGTGTGGTCGGCGCCCTTTCTCGGCGAGGCCAACGAGCTGCTCGTGGAACTGCACGTGCCGTTGCCCGGCGAGGGCGGCTTCGGTGGCACGCTGGTGGCCGGTTACTCGCTGCGGCGACTGCTCACCGTCCATCTCGCACCCGAGGTGCGCGAGCGCTACCAGGTCGCGCTGGTCGACCAGGGCGGCAGCGTGCTCGAGAGCACGTCACCGCGCCACATCCACGAGGCCAACCTGAGCTACGAGTTGCCCCTCGACCCGCCGGGCAACGGCGTGCGACTGCGGGCCAGCGTTTTCGATGCGCGCCCCCGTCTGCTCGAGCGCAGCCTGGTGCTCGCGGTGATCGGACTGGGGGTGGCGAGCGCGGCCAGCCTGGCGCTGCTGTGGCGGCATGCGCGGCGCCGGCTGAGCGCCGAGGCCGCACGTGACCGCCTTTTCCGGCTGTCCGGCGACCCGATGTGCATCCTGGACGACACCGGCCGCTTCATCCGGGTCAACCCCGCCTTCACGCAGATCTTCGGTACCTTCGCGGCGCCGCGCACCCTGACAGACCTCGGCCACCCCTGGGATCGCGACCGGCTCGCGGGGGCGCTGCGCCAGGCCGCCCAGCCGGGCGCCGCGGCCGGCGTCGAGGCGCGCTTCGAGGATGCCAACGGCTGGCGCTGGCTGCAGTGGTCGCTGCGCGGCGATGCGCAGGGCGGTGCGACCACGCTCTACGGTGTCGCCCATGACGTGACCGAACGCAAGCGGGCCGAGACCGCGCTTGCCGCCGAGACCTCCTTTCGCCAGGCGATGGAAGATTCGATGCTCACCGGCATGCGGGCCTTCGATCTCGAAGGGCGGATCCTCTACGTCAACCGGGCCTTCTGCGCGATGACCGGCTACAGCCGCGACGAGCTCGTCGGCCAGCGTGCGCCCTACACCTACTGGCATCCCGAGGACATCGCGATCCACCATGCGCAGCTGCAGCGGGTGCTCGCCGGCGAGGCGCCGGCCTCCGGCTTCGAGGTGCGCATCCGTCGGCGCAACGGCAGCAGCTTCGATGCACGCATGTACGTGTCGCCGCTGATCGATCGGGAGGGTCATCAGAGCGGCTGGATGAGCTCGATCACCGACATCACCGAGCCCAAGCGCAGCCGCGAGGCACTCGCCGCGGCTCATGAGCGCTTCACGACGGTGCTCGACGCGCTGGACGCCGCGATCTGGGTCCTCGCCGACGACGGGCCGTCAGTTCCCGAGGCCGAGGCCGCGGCGATCCCGGATATGGTGTCCGCGCCGGCGACCGCGGAACCCCTGTTCGCCAACCGAGCCTTCCGGGCGATGTTCGCCGAGCACCCGGCCGCGGCCCTCGCGATCGCAGCCGAAGCGATCGGTCAGACCACGGGCCAGCCCTTCGAGACCCGGCTTGCCGGGCCCGAGCGCTGGCTGGAGGTCCATGCGCACGAACTGCGCTGGGTGGACGGCCGAGCCGCCCGGATGCTGATGGCGGCCGACGTGACGCGCCGCCGACAGGCCGAGGACCGCCAGCGCGAGCAGACCCAGAAGCTCGGCCAGACCGCGCGTCTGGTGACGATGGGCGAGATGGCTTCCTCGCTCGCCCACGAGCTCAACCAGCCGCTGACCGCGATCGCCAACTACGCCACCGGACTCGCCGCACGAATGCGCGCCCGGCTCGATCGCGGGGAGGTACCCGGCACCGACGAAATTCTCGCGGTGATCGAGCGCACCGCCACGCAGGCGGAGCGGGCGGGCATGGTGATCCGGCGCATCCGCGCCTTCGTGAAGCGCAGCGAACCGGAGCGTCGGCCCTGTCGAGCCGCCGACCTGATCGCCGAGGCGGTCGGGCTCGCCGGCATCGAGGCGCGTCGCCAGGGGCTGCGCATCGAGACCGAGATGCCTGACGGGTTGCCGCCGCTGATGGCCGACCCGATCCTGATCGAGCAGGTGCTGCTGAACCTGATCCGCAACGGGCTCGAGGCGATGCACGGATCTCGCCGGCCAGTACTGCGGGTCAGCGTGGTGCGGCGCGGCGAAACGCTGGAGTTCGCGGTCATCGACAACGGGCCCGGGCTCACGCCCGAAGCGGTCGAGCGCCTGTTCGAGCCATTCTTCACCACCAAGCGGGAGGGCATGGGCATGGGCCTGAACATCTGCCGATCCATCATCGAATCGCACCAGGGTCGCCTGTGGGCAGAACACGGGCCCGACCAGGGCTGCGCCCTGCGCTTCACGCTGCCGCTGGTCGGCCTCCCGCGGGCGGGGAGCGCGGCGTGAACGGTGGCGGCCGTGCGCAGCCGATCGAGCCCGCAGCCGTGCCCGTGGCGATCGTTCATGTCGTCGACGACGACGAGGCGGTGCGCGACTCGCTCGGCTGGCTGCTCGAGGCCAACGGATTCGCCGTACGGACCCACGCCAGCGCCGAGCAGCTGCTCGCGTCCGCCGAGGAGCTCGAGGCCCACGCGGCCTGCCTGATCGTCGACGTTCGCATGCCCGGCATGAGCGGCCTGGAACTGCACGAGGAACTGCTGCGGCGCGGCCTCGGCGTGCCGCTGCTCTTCGTCACCGGCCACGGCGATGTGCCGATGGCGGTTGCGAGCATGAAGCGAGGCGCGGTGGACTTCCTCGAGAAGCCCTTCAATGCCGAGCATCTCTGCGCGATCGTGCGGCAATGCATCGAACGCAGCGAAGCCTCGCGTCGCCGCGCCCTCGCCGGGCAGCCTGCACGCGAGCGTCTCGCGCGGCTGACTCAGCGCGAGCAGCAGGTGCTCGAGCGGATCGTTGCGGGGCGCCTCAACAAGCAGATCGCCGACGACCTCGGGATCAGCATCAAGACGGTCGAGGCGCACCGCGCCAACATCATGGACAAGCTCGATGCACGCAGCATGGCCGACCTGATGAAGATCGCCCTGCTCGCCGCCGGTGGATGAGCGGGAACGGGCGTGCCGGCCCAACGGGCGCCCCACTCTCACGCCCCGAAGTCGTGCTATGATTTCGGTCTCAGCGCGCCCGTAGCTCAGTTGGATAGAGTACCTGGCTACGAACCAGGGGGTCGTGGGTTCGAATCCTGCCGGGCGCGCCATTTCCACTTCCGCAGGCCCTCATAGCCTCGGCCAGCCGTCAGGCCTCAGGCGGTCCGTCACGGGGGCACAGCAGTCATGGATTCATCCCCCCAGGCCGATTCCTCATCCTGTCCCGACGAGGGCGTGCCGGTCTCCCGGCGGATTCGCGAGCGCCTTCGCGCCGCACGCGAGCGTTTCCACGCCAACGACAACATCGCGGCATTCGTCGAACCCGGCGAGCTCGAAGCGCTGCAGGCCGAGGTCGCAGACCGCATGCTCGCGGTGCTCGAGAGCCTGGTGATCGACACCGACAGCGATCACAACACCCGCGAGACGGCCCAGCGGGTCGCCAAGATGTATGTCCGCGAGGTCTTCAGCGGCCGTTATCTGCCGATGCCCGGGGTCACCGAGTTCCCGAATGTCGAGCGCCTCAACGAGCTGATGATCGTCGGGCCGCTGGCCGTGCGCAGCGCCTGCTCGCACCATTTCTGCCCGATCATGGGCAGGCTCTGGATCGGCGTGCTGCCCAACGAGCATTCCAATCTCATCGGACTGTCCAAGTACGCCCGCCTCGCGGAATGGATCATGAGCCGACCCCAGATCCAGGAAGAGGCGATCGCCCGTCTGGCCGACCTCCTCCAGGAGCGCGTGCAGCCCGACGGTCTCGCGCTGGTTGTCGAGGCCGATCACTTCTGCATGCACTGGCGCGGCGTTCGCGACAGCGACTCCAAGATGACCAACAGCCTGATGCGGGGCGCCTTCCTCAAGGACCCCAACCTGCGGCGCGAGTTCCTCGCGCTGCTCCACCGCCCCCACGCCTGAGCGACCACGCCATGCTCGTGAACCTGCTCTACGCCAGCCGCGTCTCCGCAGGCATCAACGGCGAGATCACCGAAGGCATCCTGCAGCAGTCGCGCGAGAAGAATCCGCGCCTCGGCATCACCGGCATCCTCTGCCAGGGCGGCGATGTCTTCATGCAGGTGCTCGAAGGCGGACGCCTCGCCGTCAATGAGCTCTACAACACCATCGTGCGCGATGCCCGCCACCAGCAGGTGCTGCTGCTGCACTACCAGGAGGTCTCGCACCGGCGCTTTGCCGGCTGGACCATGGGCCACGTGCGCCTCGATCGAATCAACCCCTCGCTGCTGCTGAAATACTCCGAGCGACCTGTGCTCGACCCTTTCTCCGTGCCCGGTAGCGCCTCGATGGCGCTCCTCGAGGAACTGCTGGGCACAGCCCAGATCATCGGCCGGGCCGGCTGACCCAGCCGGCATCGCACGCAGCGCGGCTTTCGAGACTGCCTGCCGACAGGCGGGCCGTAGCTTTCGCACTTCGAAATCGGCGCTCTCGGCGCCGGTGATAGCATCAGCCGTCACCCTTCAGCCCCCGCCAGCAGGGCATCCACGGCCGTGCGCGCCCGTTTCGGGTAATGCAACACGCTGCCGCGACGCCCACCGAGGAGAACCGCCAGCATGAGCATCCGAGGACAGGCCTGCATCGTCGGCGCCTTCGAGCATCCGACCCGCAAGGCCGAGAACAAGACCGTCGCCCAGCTTCACGCCGAGTGCGCGCGCGGCGCCCTGCAGGACGCCGGCCTGAGCCTGCGCGACGTCGACGGCTACTTCTGCGCGGGCGACGCGCCCGGCATGGGCGGGCTGAGCATGGTCGACTACCTCGGCCTGAAAGTTCGGCATGTCGACTCCACCGATGTCGGCGGATCCTCCTACCTGCTGCATGTCTCGCACGCCGCGCAGGCGATCGCGCTGGGCAAGTGCGATGTCGCGCTGGTGACGCTGGCGGGTCGACCGCGCAGCGAGGCGCACAGCGGCACCCTGCCGCGGGTGGTCGCGGCCAACGTGCCCGACGCCCCGTTCGAGGTGCCGTTCTACCAGGTCACCGTCAACAGCTACGCGATGGTGGCCGCGCGCCACATGCACGAGTACGGCACCACCAGCGAACAGCTGGCCTGGATCAAGGTGGCCGCCTCGCACCACGCGCAGCACAACCCGCATGCGATGCTGCGCGAGGTCGTCACGGTCGAGGACGTCATCAATTCGCCCGTCATCTCGGATCCGCTGCACCGCCTCGACTGCTGCGTCGTCAGCGATGGCGGCGGCGCGCTGGTCATCACCCGGCCCGAGATCGCGCGCCGCCTGAAGCGACCGGTTGTCCGGATCATCGGCGCCGGTGAATCGATCAAGGGTCAGGATGGCGGCAAGGTCGACCTCACCTATTCCGGCGCGGTGCGCTCGGGCGCGATCGCCTTCGAGGAAGCGCGCGTCAGGCCGACCGACATCCAGTACGCGTCGATCTACGACAGCTTCACGATCACCGTGCTCGTGCAGCTCGAGGATCTGGGCTTCTGCGCCAAGGGCGAGGGCGGCCGCTTCGTGGCCGACGGCAACCTGATCTCCGGGGTCGGCAAGCTGCCCTTCAACACCGATGGCGGCGGACTGTGCAACAACCATCCCGCCAACCGTGGCGGCATCACCAAGGTGATCGAGGCGGTGCGCCAGCTGCGCGGCGAGGCGCATCCGGCGGTGCAGGTCCGGGATTGCCGGCTCGCGCTCGCCCACGGCACCGGCGGGCTGCTCGGCAACCGCCACGGAAGCGCCACGCTGATCATGGAACGGGAGTGACCCCATGCCCACGATGTACCAGGACCGCAAGCTCACCCCGCCGCCCGTCTATCCGGATGCCGAGCCCTTCTGGGCTGCGGCCGCCGAGGGCCGCCTTCTCGTCAGAAAATGCGCCGACTGCGGCGAATTCCACTGGTATCCGCGCCCGATCTGCCCGCATTGCGGCAGCGACCGCACCGAGTGGACGCAGGCCGCGGGCACCGGCACGATCTACACCGTCAGCGTCACGCGACGGGCCGGGCCGGTGGCCTTCGCGATCGGCTATGTCACGCTCGATGAGGGCGTGACGATGCTGACCAACTTCGCCGACTGCGATCTCGACACGCTGCGCATCGGCCAGCGGGTGCGCGTGATCTTCAAACCCACCGACGGCGGCCCGCCGGTGCCGCTGTTCACGCCTGCCTGAAGGGGCCGGGCGCGTCCGGTCAGGAGCTTTCCCATGATCGATCTTCCCGCGCGCTCGCGTCGCGATGCGATGCTCGTGACCTCGGCATGGCTGCAGGCGCACCTCGACGATCCCGAGGTCCGCATCATCGACTGCAGCGCGCAGCTGATCGTTCAGCCGGTGGGCGCCTCGAAGGTCGAGAGCGGGCTGCCCGCCTGGCGTGAGGCCCATATCCCGGGCGCGCGCTACCTGAACATGGCGACCGACCTGTCCGACCCCGAGGGCCGCTACCCCTACACCTTCCCGTCCGATGCGCGCATCGCCGCGCTGATGGGTGCTCTTGGCGTCGGGAACCGGCACCATGTCGTCCTGTACGGCCACGGCTATCTCGGTTCGGTCACACGGGCCTGGTACGTGCTGCACACCGCCGGCCACGAGCGCCTGTCGCTGCTCGACGGCGGTTTCGAGCGCTGGCGCCACGAAGACCGACCGGTCACGGCCTCCGAACCGTCGATCGTGCCCGAGGTCTACACAGTACGCCGGCAGGCGCGGCGCATCGTCAATGCCGACGAGGTCCTCGCCGGTCTCGCCAGTCCTGCCGTGTGCCGCATCAACGCACTGAGCCGCGAGCAGTTCGCGGGCAGCGGCGGCACCCACTACGGCCGCCCCGGCCGCATCCCGGACAGCGTGAGCGCGCCGGCTCGCGACGTGATCGATGCCGCCAACGGCTGCTTCCTGCCCGACGAAAGCCTGCGCGCGCAACTGCGGGCCGCCGGCGCGCTCGAGGCGTCGCGCGCGATCACCTACTGCGGCGGCGGCATCGCGGCAAGCGTCACGGCCTTCGTGCTCGAGATGCTGGGGCATCCCGACTGGGGCCTCTACGACAATTCGCTGCTCGAATGGTCGACCCGCCCGGATCTGCCGATGCAGACCGGCGCCGCCGTAGCCCGGCGCTGATCGGGCCCGCCCGAGCCACCCCACAGCCCCTCGGCGCGCCTCGCGCCGACTTCTGGAGCCAACCCGATGATCGAACTGAACCGCGGCGCACGCGAGCGCGAACTCGAAGCTCGCACCGAGCGCTTCATTCGCGAGGTCGTGATCCCCTTCGAGCGCGACCCGCGCATCGACCACCACGGACCTACCGACGAGCTGCGCCGCGAACTGCAGGCCCGCGCCCGCGAGGCGGGGCTGCTCGCACCGCAGGTCGACGAGGCCTGGGGTGGCTACGGGCTGACTCACCGCGAGACCGCCACGGTGCTGCGAGCCTGCGGCTACTCGATGCTCGGGCCGGTCGCGATGAACTGCATGGCGCCCGACGAGGGCAACATGCACCTGTTCCAGAAGGTCATGACCCCGTCCCAGAAGACGCGCTGGTTGCGCCCGCTGGCCGCCGGCGAGATCCGCTCGGCCTTCATGATGACCGAGCCCGACGATGGTGCCGGCTCGGATCCGTCGATGATGACGACCACGGCACGCCGCGATGGCGATGCCTGGGTGATCCGGGGCCGCAAGTGGCTGATCACCGGCGCCGACGGCGCAGGCGTGGCGATCATCATGGCCCGCACCGAGGGCGGTGCCACGATGTTCCTCGCCGACATGGATACCCCGGGCATCGTGATCGAGCGCACACTCGGCACGATCGACCGGTCGATGCCGGGAGGCCACGGCGTGGTCCGGCTCGACGATGTCCGCGTACCGGCCGACCAGGTGCTCGGCGAAGTCGACCAGGGTTTCCGCTACGCGCAGATTCGCCTGGCGCCGGCGCGCCTCACCCACTGCATGCGCTGGTGGGGCGCGGCGCGCCGCGCGCATGACATCGCCACCGACTATGCCTGCCGCCGCAAGGCCTTCGGCAAGGTCCTGATCGATCACGAAGGCGTGGGCTTCATGCTCGCCGACAACGAGATCGACCTGAAGCAGGCGCAGTTGACGATCGACTGGTGCGCCTGGGTGCTCGACCAGGGCGAACAGGGTACCCACGAGTCGAGCATCGCGAAGGTGGCAGTCTCGGAGGCCCTGTACCGGATCGCCGATCGCTGCGTGCAGATCCTCGGCGGCATGGGCGTGACCGAGGACACGCCGGTGCAGCAGATCTTTCGCGACATCCGCGCCTTCCGGATCTACGACGGCCCCTCCGAGGTGCACCGCTGGTCGATCGCCAAGCGGCTGAAGAAGGCCTGGCAGCCGCCGTCGCGCTGACTACCTCGCGCGCAGCGGGCGCGCCGCAGGCCGACCGGGCTCACCAGCGGCTGCCCACCGTGAACACCGCCCTCGGCCCGTAGACCTCGACCGCCCGCTCGCTGCGGGCCGCGCCGGAGGCATCGACATCGACCCGCTCGCGGCGGGCCCTTGCATTGCCGATGTTGTGCACGTCGAGGCGCCAGAAACCGAAGCCGGCAATCGTCTGCCCCACATGGAACTCGAGGCTGGTTCGCGCATGCTCGCGTCCGGCCGAGCCGGCTCCGGTGCCGAGATCGCTGGCACCACGCAGGATCAGCGCGGCGCCCCCGAAGAGACCCTCGCCGCGCGGCATCGGGCGCGCCAGGCCGAGATTGGCGAGATAGTGCGCCTGGCCCGGGATGCGACCCGACCAGCCCGCGCCGTCATCCACCCGCGAGCCGAGCAGGCTCGCCGAGGCGCTGAGGTTCCAACCCCGGAGCCCCGCCGCCTGCAGCGGTGATTTCAGGTCGGCCTCGACCCCCCAGACCCGCGCCTGGCCGAGATTGTCGGGGCGCTGCTGCCAGCGGCCCCCGACCTCCGCAACCCGACGCACGATCAGATCGTCGACCGCGCGCACGAACAGGTTCACGCCGCCCTGGCCGCCGCGCGGCAGGCGCCGCTCCAGACCGGCATCGAGCGACAGCGTGGACTCCGGGCGAAGCTCGGGGTTGCCGATGCTGTCGGGGCGGGTCGGCGAGTTGCCACCCCAGCTCGGCACCACGCGCTCGATCGTGTCGGTCAGCGGGGGCAGGCGACGGGTGCGGGCGAGATTGACGCGCCACTGCCAGTCGGGCCCGATGGCGGGCAGCGGCGCGCGCAGATGCAGCGACGGCTGCAGATGGGTGCTGCCATCGCTGCGACGCAATGCGCCATCGGTGGCCTCGCGGTTCAGCGATTCGGCGCGCAGTCCCGCCGACAGCATCATCCTCCCCGGCAGCGCCCAGGCGTTCTGGCCCCAGAGCACGCGCCGCGAGAAGCCCGAGGCAAGACCGCGCGTCTCGACTGGTGCACCGCCGCTGCCGGTGGCGGTCTCGACGTCGAGCTGACGGCTCTCGAACTCGATGCCGCCCATCCAGGTTCGCTCGCCCTCGGCCCCGCCGAGCTTCAGCGCGGCCTGCAGGCTGCGCTCCTCACGCCGATCGCTGAAAACCGCGGATGCCGCAGGCAGCGGCTCACCGCTGGCCAGTTCGACGGCACGATCGCGGCCGATCCGCTCGCCCGAGCGCTCGGCCGACAGGCGGGCGTCGAGGCGGCTGGTCGCGAAACGGTGCGTCCAGTCGGCGCGCAGCTGTGCCATCTGCCGATGGCTGTCGCCCACCTCGAGCGAGCGCTGCGCGAACGGCACACCATCGGCCCGCAGCCCGGCAATCGCGCTGTCGAGGCGGTTGTCGTTGGCCGCCGCGACCAGCGTCGCCCGCAGCACCACGCTGTCGGTGCTCGACAGCCTGCCGTTGATGCGTGGCATCAGCACGAGCTCTCGGGTACGCCCACGGAGCCGGTCGGCGCCACCGCTGCTGCCGCCATCGCCGCCGTCGATCGCCCGCTGCAGATCGCTGCCCCACAGCCGCTCGCTTGCCGACAGCGACACGAAACTCGTCCAGCGCGCGGGCGGGCCGTCCAGCGGGGCCGAACGGCTGAAGAAGACCCGCGGCGCGGCATCCCCGAAGGCCTGCTGGACGCTCGCGCGCAGCTGCGTCTGCGCACGGACGCTGCCTTCTCGCATCACGATGTTGATGGTGCCGCCGCTGGCCCCGGCGTACTCGGCCGAAGGCGCGCGCAGCACCTCGATGCGCTCGATCATGTCGGCGGGCAGCTGGTCGAAGGGCAGTTGCGCGGTCGCGCGACCACCGCCGATCCGCTGGCCGTCGATCAGGATCTGCGTGGCCTGCCGGTCCATGCCGCGCATGCGGATCTCGAGCGCGCCACGCGCCGCGCCGCCAACCTGCACGCCGGGCAGCCGCTGCAGGACGTCGGCCACGGTGTCGGCGCCCATCTGCTCGATGTCGGCGCGGTTCACCGTCACCCGCGGGCTGGCGGCCGAGAAACGCTCCTCGAGCGATCGGTCGGCACGGATCTCGACCGCATCGAGCCGCGTGACCTCGCTGTCGGCGCGCGAGGGCGTTCCCGCCTCGCGCGCACCCGCCTCGGCCGCCTGCGCATGCGCGCGACTGACGCTTCCCCCGAAAGCCAAGAGCACACCGATCGCCATGGCGGCGGCGCGCAGCGTGCTCATCGGGCCATTCGCCGAGGCGACGCGCCCGGATGTCCCGGCAACCGACATCCGGGTCTGGTTGCGTTCGCTCAGAGACGCTCGACGATCGTGACGTTGGCCAGCCCGCCGCCTTCGCACATCGTCTGCAGTCCCCAACGCTTGCCGCGCTGACGCAGCGCATGCACCAGCGTGGTCATCAGCTTGGTGCCCGAACCGCCAAGCGGATGACCCAGCGCGATCGCGCCGCCGTTCACGTTCAGCCGCTGCGGGTCGGCGCCCGTGGTCTTCAGCCAGGCCACCGGCACCGACGCGAAGGCCTCGTTGACCTCGAAGAGATCGATGTCGTCGACGCTCATGCCGGCCTTCTTCAGCGCGTGCTGCGTGGCCGGCAGCGGCGCCTCGAGCATCACCACCGGATCATGGCCGATGACGGTCATCTGGTGGACCCGGGCGAGCGGCTCGACACCGAGCGCCTTCAGGCCACGCTCGTTGACCACCATCACCCCGGAGGCGCCGTCGCAGATCTGGCTGGCGCTGGCCGCGGTGAGCACACCACCCTCGGCGATCAGCTTGACTCCGCGGATGCCCTCGAGCGACGCGTCGAAGCGGATGCCCTCGTCGACGGTGTGCAGTTCGTCGGTGAGGGTGCCGTCGGCCTTGCGCACGCGCACCGGCACGATCTCGTCGCGGAAGGCGCCAGCCTGGGTGGCGGCCGCGGCGCGCTGGTGGCTCAGGAAGGCGTACTCGTCGAGTTCGTCCTTGCTCAGGCCATACTTTTTCGCGAGCATCTCGGCGCCGGTGAACTGGCTGAACTGCACCCCGGGATAGCGTTCCTGCTGGGCCGGGCTCATGTAGGTGCCGAAGCCGTTCTTGGCCGGCAGCGCGACCGACAGGCCCATCGGCACGCGCGTCATGCTCTCGACGCCGGCGGCGATCACGACATCCATGCTGCCCGACATCACGGCCTGCGCCGCGAAGTGCAGCGCCTGCTGCGACGAGCCGCATTGGCGATCCACCGAGGTGCCGGGCACGCTCTCGGGCAGCTTCGAGGCGAGCACCGCACCGCGCGCGATGTTGGTCGCCTGCTCGCCGACCTGACCGACGCATCCCATGATGACATCCTCGATCAGCGCCGGATCGGCGCCGGTGCGCGCGACGAGTTCGTCGAGAACCTGCGCGGCGAGATCCGCGGGATGCCAGCCGGACATCCGGCCGCCCTTCCTGCCGCCCGCGGTGCGAACGGCCGACACGATGTAGGCTTGCGCCATCATTTCTCCTTGGCTGCGATGCGATCGGTCGCCGATCGCGTTATCGGGATCCTTCGATGGTACGGGATCGACCGGCCGCGCGCCTACCGTCGGTTTCGACGACACGCTGCGGCGCAGCGGGGCCACCTCGATGCGCGGTGCGCGCGCTCATCGCCGCCCACGGCAGCCCTCGGTATACCTCCCGGTTCGCGCGTCGCGGACTTCCGACGTGCGAGCGCAACAGCCCGCCGCCCGTCGGGCTTCACCGCCGAATCGTCGGCGCGCGCTGCCCACGCGCGTGGCTCCGCTCGCACGATCGGCCGCAAGGAGGTGACCGTCATGCCCGTCCTGATCGTTGAAGCGCTTGCCGAATCCGAGTGCAACGCGCCCCCTGCCACCACCCGGCTCGTGCGCCCCGATAACACCTCGGACGAGCCCGGCCAGGGTGGCCGGGCCGACCGAGTCTTCGCCTGGACCGTCGAATCGGTCTGCCGGCCCGACGCGGTCATCGAACGCGCGACGAGCGCGCAGGCGGGCAAGATCGCCTGGCGCTCGCTGGTCCACGCCTTCTAGGTCTTCGCGCCGCCGCTCGACAGGCCGGCTGGCGCCGGCCACGGTCGCTGCGCAGGACGCAGGCTCTCGAGCGCTCGGGCAAGACGCAGCACCCCGAGATCGTCGAAGCGCTGCCCGATCACCTGCACCCCGAGCGGCATGCCCTCGGCGCTGTGGGTCCAGTTCACCGAGGCGGCCGGCTGCTCGCTCATGTTGAAGGCCACGGTGTAGGCGATGTGCGACAGCGCGTCGGTCGGATCGTTGCCGGGACTGGGCTGCGTCGCCGGGTAATCGACCACCGGCGATACTGGCGAGATCACGAAGTCGAAGGCTCCGACCGCGCGCACGGCGGCCTCGCGCATCGCCATGATCCGGCCGTAGGCGCTCATCACGTCGCGGCCGCTGAAACCGCCGGCACGCCAGGTGCACCAGCGCTCGACGAAGGGCAGGACGCGGGCGCGACGCTCGGGGTCCATCGTCACGATGTCGCCATGCGAGCGCGCCTCGAAGAAGGCGCAGATGCCATCGAGCATCCCGGCATCGAGCCACGGTGCGACCGGCTCGACCACCGCGCCGGCGTCGGCGAGCGCCGCCGCCGCATCCGCGCAGGCCCGCCGCACCCGCGGATCGAGCGCAAGGCCGACGCCCATGTCGGCGAGCCAGCCGACGCGCAGACCGGCAAGCGGGAGGTCCTCGAGCAGCCCGGCATAGTCGCAGGGCCGGGCGGGCAGGCTCATCCAGTCGCGGGCATCCGGGCGGGCGAGCACCGCGAGCAGCATCGCGGCATCGCGCACGGTCCGGGTCATCGGGCCGGCGACACGACCAAGGTACGGCGGATCGATCGGGATGCGACCCAGGCTCGGCTTCAGCCCGAACAGCCCGCAGTGTGCGGCGGGCAGGCGCACCGAGCCGCCGATGTCGGTACCCACGTGCAGGGGCCCGTAGCCCGCGGCGCCGGCCGCACCCGCGCCGGAAGACGAACCCGAGGTGTTGCAGGCCGGATTCCAGGGGTTGCGGGTGATGCCGTGCAGCGACGAGACACCGGCCGACAGCATCCCGAAGTCGGGCATCGTGGTCTTGCCCACGAGGACGCAGCCCGCCTCGCGCAGGCGTGCCGCCGGCGGCGCGTCGCGCGGCATCGGCACGATGTCGGCGGCGGCCGTGCCCACCGGCGCGGGGTCGCCGCGGGTATGGATGTTCTCCTTGACGGTCACCGGCACGCCATCGAGCGGCGAGTGCGGCGTGCCGGCACGCCAGCGCGCAAGCGACGCGCCGGCATCGGCGAGCGCGGTATCCGCATGCACGAGGTACATCGCGTTGAGTACCGGCTCGCAGGCCGCGATGCGCGCGAGCACGGCGGCGGTCACCTCCACCGGTGACAGCGTGCCCGCGGCAAAGGCGGTCGCGAGATCGGCGGCACTGAGATCGGGAAGCTCGGACATCGGGTGCTCCTGGGTCACGCGGTGAAGGGATCGGTGGGGATCGGTGCCGCGCTCAGCCCGGCGATGCGGGCGCGCGGGCGGCCATGTCCCGGATCGCCGGGATGCCAGGCAGTCCGCGGGCCTCGCGCACGGCGCGCAGCACCGAGGCGGCGACCACCACCGCCGCCATCGCGCCGAGCGTCGACGGGTTGCCCGCAAGACCGCTGCCGCCCGTGGCCAGCGTGAAGATCGCGTCGCCATCGAACATCGTGTGCACCGGGTCGATGCTGCGGGCCAGACCGTCGTGCGCCATCTGGGCGACCTTGCAGGCCTGTGCCTTGTCGAGGCGCGCATCGGTGGCCACGCAGCCGATGGTGGTCGCCATGCCCGCCTGCAGCGCCGCGGGCGCCTCGCCCGACAGCAGCGACGCGAGAGTGCCGACGATGCGCGAGCCGTCGGGCGCGCGCAGGCCGGCCTCGAGGCAGCCGGTTGCCGGATCGAGGATGTCGCCGACCGCGTTGACCGCGACGATCGCACCGACCGTGATGCCACCGACGCGCAGCGCCGCGCTGCCGATGCCTCCCCGCATGGCCCGCGACAGGCCGCAAAGTTTGCCCACGGTGGCGCCCGCGCCCGCACCCACCGAGCCCTCGGTGGGTGCCATGGCGCTCGCCGCCTCGCAGGCGGCGTAGCCCGCGTCGGCGTCGGGTCTGATCGCGGCGTCGCCGACGCCGAGGTCGTAGAGGATGGCTGCGGGGACGATCGGCACGCGAACGCTGCCCACGGGATGACCGATACCACGCTGCTCGAGCCAGCGGACGACACCATCGGCCGCGGCCAGTCCGAAGGCACTGCCCCCCGAAAGCAGCACCGCGTGCACCCGATCGACGAGGTTCAGCGGCGACAACAGGTCGGTTTCCCGGGTGCCGGGTGCCGCACCGCGGACGTCGACGCCGCCCACCGTGCCGGCCGGGGCGAGCACCACGGTGCAGCCCGTGGGGCGCCGCGGATCGGTGAAGTGACCGACCCGGATGCCGGCGACGTCGGTGATGGCGCTGCCCGCGGGGATCGTCGGGTGGGCTCTGCAGGCGGCAGCTTCGGGCGATGGAAGCAAGGCGGCTCCGCGCGGACGGGGCGCACGAACCACGCCGGTCATCGAGGCAGGAATGGGATCGTGCTCGGCGTCGAGTATAGCGGCAGGACGGAACGCGACGCCTCGCGCGGCCCCGCGGCGGGCGGCGCACCCGGCTATCATCGATGCCTTCCCGTTCGAGCCCACGACGATGACGACTCCCGCATCCCAGCCCGCCACCACGCCCCGTTCGTCCCTCTTCGACCTCGCCGGCAAGGTGGCCGTCATCACCGGGGCGAGCCGCGGCATCGGCCGCGCGATCGCCGAGCGCATGGCCGAGCATGGCGCCCGGGTGGTGGTCTCGAGCCGAAAGCTCGATGCCTGCGAAAGCGTCGTCGAGGGCATCCGGGCGCGCGGCGGCGAAGCCTTCGCGATGGCATGCCACATCGGTCGCAAGGAAGACCTCGCGGCCATGGTGGAGCGCACCAACCAGACCTGGGGCGGTATCGACATCCTGGTGTGCAATGCCGCGGTCAATCCCTACTACGGTCCGGCCGCCGGCATGAGCGACGAAGCCTACGACCGCATCATGAACAGCAACGTGCGCAGCAACTTCTGGCTGTGCAACATGGTGGCCCCGCAGATGGCCGCGCGCGGCGACGGCTCGATCATCATCGTCTCGTCGATCGGCGGCTTCCAGGGCTCCGACAGGCTCGGGGTCTATGCGCTGTCCAAGGCCGCCGACATGCAGCTCGCCCGCAATATCGCGGTCGAGTGGGGCCGAAACAACGTCCGCGCCAACTGCATCGCGCCCGGCCTCGTTCGCACCGACTTCGCCCGCCAGCTCTGGGAGACGCCCTGGCTGCTCGAGCGCACGGTGCGCCATACCCCGCTGCGCCGCATCGGCGAGCCCGACGAGATCGCCGGCGCCGCCGTGCTGCTCGCGAGCCCGGCGGGCCGCTTCATGACCGGCCAGACCATCGTCATCGACGGTGGCCGCATGGCGGGTTTCTCGCGAGCCGAAGAGGAATGAACGCGGCCGCATCCATCGCGCCAACCGACCCACGGAGCAAGCCATGAACGACGATCGATCGGAAACCTGGAAGAAGGGCTACGCGGCGCGCAGTCAGGTGCTCGGGCCGGCCTATGTCGAGCGCGCCTTCCGCGAGGCCGACGACTTCACACGCGACCTCCAGGACTACCTCACCGAGCATGCGTGGGGCGCGTCCTGGACCCGTCCCGGGCTCGACTTCCGGACCCGCAGCATGCTGAACCTCGCGATGATCACCGCGCTGAACCGGCCGCACGAGTTCGAGATCCACGTGCGCGGCGCCATCCGCAACGGGGTAAGCCGCGACGAGATCAAGGAGATCCTGCTGCAGACGGCGGTCTACTGCGGCGCTCCCGCCGCACTCGACAGTTTCCGGATCGCCCGCCGGGTTTTCGCCGAACTCGATGCCGCGGCGGCGGCGGCCGGTCCTGCCGCATGAGCGCCACCACCTACCAGGCCCTTGTCTGCCGCACGCTGAGCGACGATCTGTCGGGGCTGGCCTTCGAGGCCCGCGAGCGCCGCGCCCCGGGGCCCGGGCAGGTGCGGCTGCGCACCCTCGCGGCGGCCATCGGCTTTCCCGACCTGCTGATGACCCGGGGCGGCTATCAGCACAAGCCCGAGCTGCCCTTCGTGCCGGGCATGGAGTGCTGTGCCGAGGTGATCGAGGCGGGTCCCGGCGTCGAGCCCTGGCTCGCCCCGGGAACCCGCGTGATCGGCTCGGCCAAGGAAGGCGCGCTCGCCGCCGAACGGATCCTGCCCGCGGCCGCGCTTCGCCGGCCGCCGGCCGGACTCTCGATCCCGCAGGCCGCGGCCCTCGGCTCCCAGGGCCTCACGGCCTATGTGTCGCTGGTGCGGCGCGGCGCGCTGCAGGCTGGCGAAACACTGCTCGTGCATGGCGCCGGTGGCGGGGTGGGCATCGCCGCGGTGCGGCTCGGCGTGCACCTGGGCGCGCGCGTGATCGCCACCGCCTCGCATCCCGAGCGACTGGCCGCGGCGCGCGCCAGCGGCGCGCACGAGACCATCGATCTTTCGGCGGTCGGTGCGGCCGGGCTGCGCGACGCAGTGCACGCGCTCACCGGGGGCCGCGGCGTCGACGTGGTCTACGACCCCGTGGGCGGCGATCTCTTCGATGCCTCGGTACGCTGCCTTGCCTGGGGCGGCCGGCTGCTGGTGGTGGGCTTCGCCGACGGCCGCATCCCGACGATCGCGGCCAACCAGATCCTGATCCGCGGCATCTCGGTGGTGGGCGTGCGCGCCGGCGAATACGGCCGGCGCCAGCCGGCGCTCGGCGCCGAGAACCTGGCGGCGGTCGACCGGCTGGCCGAGCGGGGCGTGCTGGTGCCGCACGTGGGTCACGAGATCGCGTTCGACCAGGCCCTGGAGGGATTCCGGCTGCTCGCCCGCCGGGAAGTGGTCGGTCGGGTCGTGATCAGCTTCCCGGGCTGAGTTCGGCAAGCGCCGCCCGCGCCTGCTCGAGGGTCAGCGCGAGCACCAGGCGCAGTTCGTCGACACGCGCGGGGGTCGGCGCAAGGCCGGCGCGTCGCTCCGCGTCGATCGCGACCGCCACCTCGGCCAGGCGCAGCATGCCGAGCGCACGCACGCTGCCCTTCAGCGTATGCGCGAGACGGCCGAGGTCGAGCGCGGGATCGACGTCCTGATCGGCCCCGCCGAGCTGGCCGAGAACCGGCTCGTAGATGTCGACGAACATCTTCAGCGTCTGCGTGAACAGCGCCGGTCTGCCGAGGCAGCCGCGCAGGCCTTCGCTTCGGTCGAGCAGGCTGGGGGACTCCTCGAGCGCGGCTTCGCCGTCCGGCGACCCGGCGGGCGCGGCAGGCGCCTCCGGAAGTACTCCGACAGCTCCGGGCGCATCGGCCCCCGGGGCCCGCGCTGCCGGCCTGCGCCGGCTCCAGCGCATCAGGGCCGCGATCAGCGCCTCGGCTTCGAGCGGCTTGATCAGGTGGTCGTTCATGCCGGCCCGCAGCGCGCGATCACGGTCGGCCTCGAGTGCGTCGGCGGTGGTGGCGATGATCGGCAGGTCGCGCCCGGCCGGGCCGAGCGCCCGGATCGAGGCGGTCGCGGCGTAGCCGTCCATCAGCGGCATGTGGATGTCCATCAGCACCACGTCGGGGACACGCAGGCGAACCGCGTCGACCGCCTGGACTCCGTTGTGGGCGATCCGCAGCGACGCGCCGGACTCCGCCAGCAGCGCGATAACCAGCGCGCGGTTCAGGTCGTTGTCCTCGACCAGCAGGATGTCGGTGCCGGCGAGGTAGCCGGGTCCTTCGGCGGCGAGCCGGAGTTCGCTTTCACCGGGTACGGCACTACCGGAGGCGTCGGCGGCGGCGCTCGCCGGGTCGAGCACGCGCCGCAGAGCCGACGGCAGCACCGGTTCGAGCAGCGCTGACTCGCCTGGCGGCAGGCTCGACACGCGCCGCCCGAGCAGCACCAGACGCGGCGCACAGGGCAGCGCACGCCGCTCGCCGAGCCACCCGGAGGGATCCTCGGGCAGCAGGCGCGAATCGATGCAGACCAGCGGTGCCGACGCCGCAGGCTGACTGACCAGCCAGGCCACCAGATCGGCGGCATCGATGAACTCCCGCGGGTCGGCGCCAAGGCGGGCGAACTGACCCGCGAGGCAGCCGCGCGCCTGGGCATCGCCGTGCGCGATCGCCAGCAGCGGCGGCGCGGGCAGCGCCGACCAGATCGGCGCAGCGACATCGGCCGGTACCAGCGGCAGATCGAGGCGGAACACCGCCCCACGGCCGGGCGCGGAATCCACGGTCAGCGCCCCCTGCATCAGGCCGGCGAGCCGCCGGCAGATCGTGAGACCGAGGCCGGTGCCGCCGAAGCGCCGGCTGGTGCTGGGATCGCCCTGCGTGAAGGGCTCGAAGATCTCGCGCTGCTGCTCGGCCGTCAGCCCCATGCCCGAGTCGACGACCTCGAAGCGCAGCCGGGCGTCGTCGAGCCGGCGCAGGTTGAGTCGCACGAAGCCGGCCTCGGTGAATTTGACGGCATTGCCGGTGAGATTGAGCAGGATCTGGGAGATGCGTGCGGGGTCGCCGATACAGCGCGCGGGCACGCCATCGCCGACGTCGAGCATCACCGACAGGTTCTTCTCGCCGGCAGCGAACCCCGCGACATCGAGCACCGGGCCGAGCATCGCCTCGAGGTCGAAGCCGATGCGTTCCACATCGAGGCGCCCGGCCTCGATCTTGGAGAAGTCGAGGACGTCGTTGAGGACGGTGAGCAGGCTGCGCGCGGCGGCATGCGCCTGGGCCGCGTAGGAGCTCGACTGCGCCAGCGACGTGGCACGGTGCGCCAGGCCGGTCATGCCGATGATCGCGTTCATCGGCGTGCGGATCTCGTGGCTCATGTTGGCGAGAAAGGCACTCTTGGTCCGGCTCGCGGCCTCGGCGGCCTGCCGCGCCTGCTCGATCGCCTCGGTCGCGGTGCGCTCGGCGGTCACGTCGATGTCGATGCCCACCGAACGGGTGCCCGTGCCGGTGGCGGTCGCGGCGAACTCGCGTCGCCCGATGCAGCGCACCCAGCGAAGGCCCAGCCGCGGATGGCGGATGCGGTATTCGAGCACGAAGCCCTCGGTGTCGCGGTCGACGCTCAACGCTCGCAGGCGCTCGGCGGTCTCGCCACGATCTTCGTCCGCGACCAGCGGCAGGCGACGCCCCTCGCGATTCGGATCGACCCCGTACAGATCGGCGCCGCGCTCGTCCCAGGTGATGCGATCACTGTCGCCGGCATACTCCCAGACCGAGGCGTTGGCCGCGGCAAGCGCGAGCCCGAGCCGGTCATTGGCCCTGGCGATGCGATCTCGCGCCTCGATGTCGGCGGTGATGTCCCAGTTGACGCCCGCGACCCGGACCGGTCGACCGCGCTCGTTGCGCTCGAGCCGCCCCGCGCTGCGCACCCAGCGCGTGCCCTCGCCGAAGTCGACGCGAAACACCATCTCGAGTCCACCGCCCTCCTCGATCGCGCGCCGGAAGGTTTCCTCGACCCGATCGCGATCCTCGGCGTGGATCTGCCGCAGGTAGCCGGCCTCCGGCGTCGGCTCGCCCGAGGGCAGGCCGAACAGGCGCGCGCCGATCGGGGTCTGGACCACGGTGTTGTCGCGCAGGTCGAGCTCGTAGAGGCCGAGGTTGCCCGCCTCCGCGGCCAGCTGGAAACGCGTGGAAACCCGCTCGAGTTCGCGCCGGATGCGCCGGGATTCGGTCACTTCCATGCTCATGCCGTCGATGCGCACCGGGCGCCCGGCGGGGTCGCGCTCGATGTGGGCCAGCGTGCGGAAGTAGCGCAGCGAATCGCCATCGCCGGCCACCGGGACCTCGAGATCGAAGCTCGAATGTCCGGCGCTCAGCGCGTCGGTGGCGGTGCGGATAGCCCCAGGCCGAGCGAACTCCGGCACCATCCGGAACAGCGCCTCGACGCCCACCGCCGGCTCCTCGAGCGGGAGCTCGAGCAGCGACTGCGCATGCGGGTCGCGAGACAGCCGCCCGCTGACCAGATCGAGGTCGAAGAAGTAGCCGCGCGCCACCGATACCGCGAGCTCGGCGCGCCGCAGTGCACGCTCGCGCTCGGCACCCAGCGTCATGTCGTCGGTGACATCGACCAGCACGCCGACATGGCGTCCGTCGCCGTCGCGCTGTCGGCTGAACTCCGCGTTGAGCCAGCGCAGCCGGCCCGTACGATCGCCGACGCGAAAGCGCAGGCTGAGCGCACCCGGCTCGTCGAGCCACTGCCGGGCCCGGACCAGCGCCGCCGAGCGATCCTCCTGCACGACCCGCGCCAGCCAGTCCTCGGGCTGGAACTCGTGCATGCCCTCGGGCAGCCCGAGAAGCTCGAGGCAGCGCGCATCGGCGACGATCGTGCGCCGCGGGCGATCGAACTCCCAGACGCCGAAACCACCGACCTCGAGCGCGAGTTCGAAGCGGCGCTGCAGGGCCAGCACGGCAGCGTGGTCGCGCTCCCGCGCCCCAGACCCGAAGCGCGCGCGCGCCCAGGCGCGAAGCGACGAGAAAACGGACCCCATCGGCATGACTCCATCGATCGCCGGCCCGGCGCGGAGACGCATCGGCCATCGCGCAGGCTCGGCTCGCGGACCGCGCCCGGTCGCCTGCCGAGTCTAGCAGGCGGCCGCAGCGCGGTCCGCGTCGCATCTCACGAACGCGGCCGCCTCGCCGGCAGGCGCGCCGCCCCGTGGAATGGCGAATCGGACCGTGCTCCCGCATCGCGCAGCAGCGCACCGCACGATTGGGCTACCATCGATTCGAGTCCCAGAGTCCCGGACAGGAGGAGCCCGCATGACGGTCAAGACAGCCTCGGCACCGAAGGCGGTGCCCGTGGCCACCCCCACTACCCGCCCCTTCTGGGACGGCACCGCAGCCGGCGAGCTGCGGCTGCAGCGCTGCGCCGACTGCGGCCACCATTTCCTGTACCCCCGCGTGCGATGCCCGAAGTGCGGCTCGGCCGATGCGCCCTGGGTACGCGCCAGCGGCCGCGCGAAGCTCTATTCGTACGTCATCAACCACATGCCCGCGCCCGGCTGGGAGGCCGACGGCCCCTACGTGATCGCGCTGGTGCAGCTCGAGGAGGGGCCGCGGATGATGTCGAGCCTCGTGGGGGTGCCCGCCGACCCGGCGAAACTGGTGCTCGACATGCCGCTGCGGGTGCGCTTCGAGACCCGCGGCACGATGATGTTGCCGGTGTTCGCGCCGGCGGGGAGCGACGCATGAAGCCCGCGGTGATCGCGATCGCGGGGGCCGCCGAGACCGAACTCGGCGCCCTGCCCCATCTGTCCGAGCTCGACCTGCGCGCCGACGCCGCGCACCGGGCGCTGGCCGACGCCGGCCTCACGCTGGCCGAGGTCGACGGCGTCACCAGCGCGGTCGAATCGCCGATCGACGTCGCCCACTACCTCGGCATCACGCCGCGCTGGTACGACGGCACCTCGGTAGGCGGCTGCTCCTTTCTCGTGCACGTGCGGCATGCCGCCGCGGCGATCCGCGCCGGCCTGTGCACCACGGTGCTGGTGCTGCACGGCGAGTCCGGCCGTTCGCGCGTGGGCTCGATCCCGCGCGCCCGCCCGCCCTACGGCATGCTGGGCCAGTTCGAGCTGCCCTACGGCGCCTTCGCGCCGCCCAACATGTTCACGCTGCCCGTGATGCGCTACCTGCACGAGACCGGCACAACGCACGAACAGCTCGCCGAGGTGGTGGTTGCGCAGAGCCACTGGGTCGAGGGCAACCCGCGGGCCAGCCGCAACAAGCGGCTGACCGTG
This sequence comes from Burkholderiaceae bacterium, assembly GCA_044235405.1. GTDB lineage: Bacteria > Pseudomonadota > Gammaproteobacteria > Burkholderiales > Burkholderiaceae_E > Quisquiliibacterium. The sequence goes on along the minus strand of JBIIHU010000008.1, from coordinate 11,192 downwards.
CAGGAGGTGATGGCCTCCCCCCTGATCGCCTACCCCTTCCACAAGCTCGAATGCTGCGTGGTCACCGACGGCGGCGGCGCGCTGGTCGTGACCACCGCCGAGCGCGCCCGCGACCTGCGCCGCGCCGACGCGCCGGTGTACCTGCTGGGCTCGGGCGAGGCCTGCGACAGCCCGCTGGTGTCGATGATGGACGACCCGACCTCGTCGAAGGGCTTCCGCCTGTCGAGTCGGGCCGCGTTCGGCGAGGCCGGCATCACGCACGCCGACGTCGACCACCTGATGATCTACGACGCCTTCGCGCACCTGCCGCTCTACGGCCTGGAGGACATGGGCTTCGTGGGGCGCGGCGAGGCCGGCGCCTTCATCGAGGCCGGCCACACCCGGCCAGGAGGCAAGCTGCCGCTGAACACCAACGGCGGCGGCATCCTCTACACGCACACCGGCATGTACGGCATGTTCGCGATCCAGGAGTCGGTGCGCCAGCTGCGCGGCGAGGCCTACCGCCAGGTCGACGGCGTGAAGACCAGCGTCGTGCAGGGCGTGGGCGGCATGTTCACTGCCGCTGCCACCCTTGTGCTGTCCAACCAGCTGCCCTGAGACCGGGAGCATCCCGATGAACTTCGACTTCTCCGACGAGAACAAGCTGCTGCGCGAGCAGGCGCGCCGCTTTCTCGCCGACCGCTGCCCGACCACCGCGGTGCGCCGTATCCTCGAGGGCGCCGACACCCACGACCGCGAACTCTGGCGCGGCATGGCCGAGATGGGCTGGCTCGGGGCCGCCGTACCCGAGGCCTATGGCGGGGCGGGGCTGGGTGCCGAAGGCCTGTGCGTGCTCGCCGAGGAAATCGGCCGCGCGATCGCGCCGGTGCCCTTCGCCTCGTCGGTATACCTCGCGACGGAGGCGTTGCTGCGCTTCGCGAGCGAGGCGCAGCGCCAGGCCTGGCTGCCGCCGATGGTGGCCGGCACCAGCATCGGCTGCTTCGCGCTCGCCGAGGGGCCGGGCAATCCGCGGCCGGCCGCGGTGCGCGCCGAGGTTCGCGGCGGCCGGCTGCATGGCGAGAAGTGGCCGGTGATCGACGGCAACATCGCCGATTTCGCGATCGTGGTCGCCCGCGACGCGTCAGGCGCGATCGGCCTGTACCGCGTGGCGCTCGGCACGTCCGGCGTCGAGCGCGCGCCACTCAAGGGCATCGACCCCTCGCGCGACCAGGCCCGCGTGCGCTTCGACGGCGCCCCTGTCGAGCCGCTCGGCGACGGCGACGCCGGCTGGTCGGCCATCGAGTCGCTGCTCGACCGCGCGGCAGCCCTGCTCGCCTTCGAGCAGGTGGGCGGCGCCGACGCGTGTCTGGCGATGGCCACCACCTACGCGAAGGAGCGCCACGCCTTCGGCCGACCGATCGGCTCCTTCCAGGCGATCAAGCACAAGCTGGCCGATGTCTACATCGCCGGCGAGCTCGCGCGCTCCAACGCCTACTTCGGCGCCTGGGCGCTCGCCCACGACGCCCCCGAACTGCCGCTGGCAGCCGCAACCGCGCGCGTCGCCGCGACCGAAGCCTTCCACGTGGCCGCCAAGGAGAACATCCAGACCCACGGCGGCATGGGCTTCACCTGGGAGATGGACTGCCACCTGTTCTACCGCCGCGCGCGCCTGCTCGCGGTGCAGCTCGGCAGCAGCCCCTACTGGAAGAACCGCCTGGTCACGCTGTGGAGCGGCCAGGCGGCCGCCTGACGCGCAGCGCACGGAGCACGCTCATGGACTTCAACGACACCCCCGACGAGGCCACCTTTCGCGCCGAGGTCCGCGCCTTCCTCGATGCGAACGCCACGCCGCGCCGCCCGGACGAGCCCGCGCAGCGCGCCCGCTATGCGGAAGGCCCCGAGGCGCTCGCCCGCGGCAAGGCCTGGCAGGCGCGCAAGTACGACGCGGGCTTCGCCGGCATCACCTGGGACCCGCGCTGGGGCGGCCGCGGCGGCACGCCGATCCAGCAGGTGATCTACAGCCAGGAGGAGTCGCGTTACGCGGTGCCACGCGGCTACTTCGAGATCGGCCTCGGCATGTGCATCCCGACGATGATCGCGTACGCGAGCCCGGCACAGCTCGAACGCCATGTGCGCCCGGCGCTGCGCGGCGAGGAGATCTGGTGCCAGCTCTTCTCCGAGCCCGCGGCAGGCTCCGACGTCGCCGGACTGCGCACCCGCGCCGAGCGCGACGGCGACGACTGGGTGATCAACGGGCAGAAGATCTGGACCTCCGGCGCGCACTACTGCGACTTCGGCATCCTGCTGGTACGCACCGACCCGTCCGCGGCCAAGCACGACGGCCTCACGATGTTCTTCCTCGACATGAAGTCGCCAGGTGTCGAGGTCCGGCGCATCAAGCAGATCTCGGGCACCTCCAACTTCAACGAGGTCTTCTTTACCGATGTGCGCATCTCCGACGCCCAGCGCCTGGGCGCGGTCGGCGCGGGCTGGAAAGTCTCGATCACCACGCTGATGAACGAGCGTCTCGCCGTGGGCGAGGCGCCCGGCCCCGACGCCGCCGACCTGCTCGCGCTCGCGCGCACGCTCGAGGTCGACGGCGAGCCGGCCCTCGAGAGCACGGCGATACGCGAGCGTCTGGCCGACTGGTACGTGCGCAGCGAAGGGCTGAAGTACACGCGCTTTCGCAGTATCACCGCGCTGTCGCGCGGCCAGACGCCCGGACCCGAGGCCTCGATCGCCAAGGTGGTCAGCGCCGGCAAGCTGCAGGAGATCGCCACCTTCGGCACCGACCTGATCGGCATGGCTGGCGCCGTGATGGATCCCGAACTCGCGCCGATGCAGGCCTGGTTCCAGGAAGCCGTGCTCTATTCGCCGGGCTCGCGCATCGCCGGCGGCACCGACGAGATTCTGCGCAACATCATCGCCGAGCGGGTGCTCGGCCTGCCGGGCGATGTGCGGGTCGACAAGGGCGTACCCTTCGCGTCGCTGTCGCGCCAGGGTGGCGTGGCCCCCGCGAGGAGCGGATCGTGAAGCGCTGGCAGATCGGCAAGGTGCGCATCACCAAGATCGTCGAGGCCGACGGCAGGCCGACCTCGGGGCTGTTCCTGTTCCCCGAGGCCGATCCCGAGTTCGTGCGGCGCTTCGCGTGGCTGCGACCTCACTTCGCGACCGACGAGGGCAAGCTCTACGCCTCGGTGCATGCCTTCGTCATCGAGTCGTGCGGGCGTCGCATCATCGTCGACACCTGCATCGGCAACGACAAGCCGCGCCGCGTCAAGGGCTGGGACCGCCTGCAGACGCCCTTCCTGCAGCGCATGGCCGATGCAGGGCTGCCGGCCGAGTCGATCGACACGGTGCTCTGCACCCACCTGCACGTCGATCATGTCGGCTGGAACACGAAGCTCGTCGACGGCCGCTGGGTGCCGACCTTCCCGCAGGCGCGCTACCTGTTCGGCCGCGTCGAGTGGGCGCACTGGTCGGCCGAGCCGGTGGGTCCCGACGACGACGACATCGTCGGCGACTCGGTGCGCCCGATCGTCGATGCGGGGCTCGCCGATCTCGTCGAGAGCGACCACCGCATCACCGACGAGGTCTGGCTCGAGCCCACGCCAGGCCACACGCCGGGCCATGTGAGCGTGCGCATCGAGTCCGAAGGCGAGCGCGCGATCATCACCGGTGACCTGATGCACCATCCGATCCAGTGCGGCGCGCCCGACATGTGCAGCCATTTCGACGTCGACCGCGATGCCGCCCGCAGCACGCGCCGCGACTTCCTCGCGCGTCACGCCGGCGAGCCGGTGCTGGTGCTGGGCACGCATTTCGCCACGCCCACCGGCGGCTGGGTGGTGCGCGACGGCGAGGCCTGGCGCTTCGCGGTCGACCCGCCGCGATGAGCACCGCGCGCGCATCCTCGGCGCTCCCCATGATGACCGACGAAGGGCCGCAAGCTCAACGCGGCGAGCCATCGCCGGTGATCATCGAGGCGGCGCTCAATGGCGGCACGCCGAGGCGACTGGCGCCGCGCGTGCCGCGCGAGCGCGACGAGATCGTCGCCGACGCGATCGCGTGCTTCGATGCGGGCGCAACCATCCTGCACAACCATCACGACGATCCGGTGCTCGCCGGCAGCCGCGTCCACGACGCGAGGCCCTACATCGACACCTGGCGAGCGATCCTCGCGCAGCGACCCGACGCGCTGCTGTACCCGACGCTGGGCGGCGGCGCGCCCGGCGTGCGCATCGAGGAGCGCTACGCGCACATCGTCGCGCTGGCCCGCGAGGGCGTGATCGCGCAGGGCGTGGTCGACACCGGCAGCACCAACATCGGCCGGCTCGGCCCGGACGGCCTGCCGCGCCCCGACGAGGTGGTGTACCTGAACACGAACCGCGATGGCGCGTACATGGTCGAGACCTGTCGGGCGCTGGGCATCGGCCTGTCGATTTCGATCTTCGAGCCGGGTTTCCTGCGCTTCATCCTGGCCTATCACCGCGCCGGCCGACTTCCGCCGGGCTCCTTCGTGAAGTTCTATTTCGGTGGCGAAGGCGCGCTGTTCGGCCTGCCCCCGACGCGCGCGGCGCTGCTTGCCTACCTCGACATGATCGAGGGCACCGGCCTGCCCTGGCTGGTCTCGGTACAGGGCGGCGATGTCGTCGCCTGCGGGCTGGCTCGCACCGCGCTCGAACTCGGCGGTCATCTGCAGGTGGGGCTGGAGCCCAACCCCGACCGCTCACGGGGCAATCTCGAGCTCGTGCGCGAGGCGGTCGCGCTGTGCGCGGCGCTCGGACGACCGGTGGCCGATGCGGCGACCACCGCCAGACTGCTTCGGCTGCCGCCGCGGGCATCGCCCGGCTGACCGCAGGCACTCGCCGCCACGGACGATGCCACGATGCTGCGCAGCCTGCTGATCGTCCTGGCCGTACTCGTCATCCAGGTGGTGCTCGCGGTGATCGTCATCACCGCGCTGGCGGTCAAGCCCGCCGACCCCGCGATGCCGCCCCCGCCCGCAATCACGGTCGCCGACCTCGACCGGCTGCGCGCGCTGCTGCCGGGTGGCGATCCGCGCAAGCTCGTCGACGGACGCCCGATCGCGATCCGCCTCGGGGCCCGCGACATCGATCTGCTGCTGCAGCAGGCCCTGGCGCGTCTGCCGCAGCTGCGCGGCGCGCGCGCGCAAGCCACGCTGGACGACGGCTGGGGGCTGCTGCGCCTCAGCCTGGCGATTCCACCGATCGGTCCGCTCGGCGACACCATTCCGATGTCGGTGAGGCTGCGTGCGGCCGATGGCACGCTGTCGATCGTCGAGGCACGCATCGGCAGCATCCCGCTGCCCGGCTGGCTGGTCGAGGGCGCGCTACGGGTGGGTCCCTCGCTGCTGCCGCCCTCGTCGGCACGCCATGTCGCGCAGGGCCTGCGCGAGCTGTGGGAGAGCACTGGCGGCTGGTCGATCGCGGCGCAGCGACTCGAGTTCGGCTACCTGCCGCAGCGCGATCTCGCCAGGCGCCTGGCGAGCGGGGGTCGCGATCTCGTGCTGCCGCCGGCCGAGCGCGCCCGCATCGGCCACTACCTCGCGCACGCGGGCTGGCTCGCGTCGGCGAGCGGTCGCCCCAGCCAGTCGATGCTCGTGATGCTGCGCGACATGACCGCCGAAGCCGAGAGCCGAACCCGCGCCGGAGGCGAGGCGCTCGCCGAAAGCCGGGCGGCGGTGCTCGCGCTCGCGATCTACGCGGTCGGTCGCACCGAGCTCGCCGCGCGCGCGCTAGGGGTGGCTGCGCCCGCCGGGCGAGCCGTGCCGATCACGCTGCTCGGGCGTCCCGATCTCGCGCAGCACTGGCTGGTCTCCGCCGCGCTCGCCCTCGAGTCCGACGCGCGGACCGCCGACACCATCGGCGTGTTCAAGGAAATCCTCGACTCCCGCGGCGGCTCGGGCTTCTCGTTCGCGGATCTGGCCGCCGACCGGGCCGGCGTGCGTTTCGGAGAGGCCGCACGCGCCGACCCGCGGCGATGGCAGGCGCGGGTCGCGACCACCGGCCGCGAATCGGATCTGATGCCCGCGATCGACCTGCTGCCCGAGGGCCTGCAGGAACCGGAGTTCCTGCGCCGCTTCCAGGCGCGCGACAACGAAGCCTGGGCGCGGATGCGCGGCGAGATCGAGCGGCGCATCTCGGCGTGCCGATTCTTCGCGGTGCCGGGCTGAACCCTCGCGGGGCGCGCTCTACACTGCCGCCTCGTCCGTCTGCCGCACCACCCGTTCCCGGAGGATAGCCATGCCCGAATTCTGCAAAGTCGAACGCGAAGGCCACCTGACCATCGTCACCCTGAACCGTCCCGAGGTGATGAACGCGCTGCACTACCCGGCGCACCTCGAGCTCGAGCAGGTCTGGAACGACTTCGACGCCGACCCGGACCAGTGGGTCGCGATCGTCACCGGCGCCGGCGACCGCGCCTTCAGCGCCGGCAACGACCTCAAGTTCCAGGCGGCCGGCGGCAAGCGCGGCTTCGTCAAGAGCGGCTTCGCCGGCCTGACCTCGCGCTACGACCTGTTCAAGCCGGTGATCGCCGCGGTCAACGGCGTGGCGATGGGCGGCGGCTTCGAGATCGCACTCGCCTGCGACATCATCATCGCGGCCGAGAACGCGAAGTTCGCGCTGCCGGAGCCGCGCGTCGGCCTGGCCGCGCTCGCCGGCGGCGTGCACCGACTGCCGCGCACCATCGGCCTGAAGCGCGCGATGGGCATGATGCTCACCGGTCGTCACGTGCCGGCGCGCGAAGGCTACGAACTCGGCTTCGTCACGGCACTGGCACCCGAGGGCGGCGCGCTCGCCGAAGCCCGCAAGTGGGCCGCGCAGATCCTCGAGTGCTCGCCGATGTCGATCCGCGCGACCAAGCAGTCGGCGATGCAGGGGCTTGCGATCGCCGACCTCGCCACCGCGTACAAGGTCGACTACGACGCGGTGATCCGGATGCGCAACAGCCAGGACTTCATCGAAGGGCCGAAGGCCTTCTCCGAGAAGCGCAAGCCGAACTGGAAATCCGAGTAGGACGCCAGTGGCGCGCCAGTGATTCGCCGGGCCCGCGGCGCGGGCTCGGCAAGCGGCGGCAGGCGTGTCAGCCAGCCGCTGCTGGCGTGCCCGACTGTGCCATCCGTTCGCCCAGCCGGACCGGCACACCGGGCGCCCAGTGCCTGGCGAGCCGCAGCGGGCCGGGCGGCCACAGCAGCACCACCGTCGAACCAAGCAGGAAGCGCCCCATCTCGGCGCCACGCGCGAGCCGCACCTCGGCCGCGGCCGACGGCACGATGCCGTCATGGCGCCATTCGCGGACACCGCCGGACCTCGGCGGCGTGACGACACCGTGCCAGACCGTGGCGATGCTGCCGACGATGGTTGCGCCCACAAGCACCAGCGCGAACGGGCGGCCGTCGTCGCCCTCGAACACGCAGACCACGCGCTCGTTTCGGGCGAACAGCCCCGGCACCGACGCGACCGTCGTTGGGTTCACCGAGAACAGGTCACCCGGCACGTGGATCATCCGCAGCAGGCGCCCGGCCGCGGGCATGTGAATGCGATGGTAGTCGCGCGGGCTCAGGTAGATCGTCGCGAAGTGCCCGCCCTGGAAGGCGGCGGCCAGTGCCGGATCGCCACCGAGCAGCGCAGCCGCGCTGTAGTCGTGCCCCTTGGCCTGGAGGATCCGGTCGCCGGTGATCGGCCCGCACTGGCTGATCGCGCCATCGACCGGGCACAGCCAGCCATCGGGCGCGATCGGACGAGCGCCGTCGCGCAGCGCCCGCGTGAAGAAGGCGTTGAAGCTCGGGTAGGTGGCCGGGTCGGGATCGGCCGCCTCGGTCATGTCGACCCTGTAGCGCGCGATGAAGCGCCGTATCGCCCATGTCGTCAGCGCGCCGGCCTCGCGCCGCGCAAGCGCACCCGCCGCGCGGGTCAGCGACTGCTTGGGCAGCAGGTACTGCAGCCAGGCGGGGGTCGGCACGACGGGCGACGCGGCGGACGGCGCGGCGCTCAGGCGCCCAGCCGCGCCTTCAGCTCGAGCCGGCGTCCGTGCAGCACCGGCTCGGTGTACCCGGAGGGCTGCGCGACGCCATCGAAGACGAGATCGCAGGCGGCGCGGAAGGCCTCGCCATCGAAGCCCGGAGCCATCGGCCGGTAGGCAGGATCACCGGCATTCTGCCGGTCGACGACCGCCGCCATCCGCTGCATCACCGCCATGACCTGGTCGCGGGAAACCACGCCGTGCAGCAGCCAGTTGGCCATGTGCTGCGACGAGATCCGGCAGGTCGCCCGGTCCTCCATCAGCCCGACGTTGTTGATGTCCGGCACCTTCGAGCAGCCCACGCCCTGGTCGACCCAACGCACCACGTAGCCGAGGATGCCCTGCGCGTTGTTCTCGAGCTCGGCAACGAGCTCGTCCGCACCCCAGGACGGCGTCGTCGCCAGCGGGATGCGCAGGATGTCGTCACGGCTCGCCCGCGGTCCGCCACGGGCGATCTCGGCCTGGCGCGCAAGCACGTCGACCTGGTGATAGTGGGTGGCGTGCAGCGTGGCGGCGGTGGGGCTGGGCACCCACGCGCAGTTGGCGCCGGCGCGCGGATGGCCGATCTTCTGCTCGAGCATCGCCGCCATCAGGTCGGGCATTGCCCACATGCCCTTGCCGATCTGCGCGCGCCCGGCAAGCCCGCAGGCCAGACCCACGTCGACATTCCAGAGTTCGTACGCGGCGATCCAGGCCTGCGCCTTCATGTCGGCCTTTCGCACCATCGGGCCGGCCTGCATCGAGGTATGGATCTCGTCGCCGGTGCGGTCGAGGAAGCCGGTGTTGATGAAGGCGACACGGCGCCTGGCCGCGCGGATGCAGGCCTTCAGGTTCAGCGTGGTGCGCCGCTCCTCATCCATGATGCCGATCTTGACGGTGTCGGCCGGCAGGCCGAGCGCGCGCTCGACCATCGTGAAGATCTCGTCGGCGAAGGCGACCTCCGCCGGTCCGTGCATCTTGGGCTTGACCACGTACACCGAGCCCTGCGTGGAGTTTCGCAGTCCCTCGGTCTTGCGAAGGTCGTGCATCGCGATCAGCACCGTGCACATCGCATCGAGCAGCCCTTCGTGAACCTCGCGCCCCTCGCGGTCGAGCACCGCGGGGTTGGTCATCAGGTGGCCGACGTTGCGCACCAGCATCAGCGACCGGCCCTTGAGCACCAGCGGGCGCCCGTCGACGCCGGTGTACTCGCGATCCGGGTTCAGCTTGCGGTCGAAGCGGCTGCCACCCTTGGCCACCGACTCGACGAGGTCGCCCTTCATCAGGCCGAGCCAGTTGCGATACGCGAGCGCCTTGTCGTCGGCATCGACGGCCGCGACCGAATCCTCGCAGTCCATGATGGTGGTGACGGCGGCCTCGAGCAGCACGTCGGCCACGCCGGCGGCGTCGGTGGCGCCGATCGAATGCTGGCGATCGATCTGGATCTCGAGGTGCAGGCCGTGATGACGCAGCAGCACCGCGGAGGGCGCCGCCGCGTCGCCGCGCCAGCCCGCGAGACAACCAGGATCGGCGAGCCCGAGCGCCCCGGCCGCGGTCTGCGCCTGCAGCGCACCATCGACGATGCGATAGGCGCTGACGTCGGCATGCCGGCCGCCGGCCAGCGGCACCGCGCTGTCGAGGAAGGCACGCGCCCAGGCGATGACTCGCGCGCCCCGCACCGGGTCGTAGCCACCGGGACCCGGGGCATCGCCCATCGCGTCGGTCCCGTAGAGGGCGTCGTAGAGGCTGCCCCAGCGCGCGTTGGCCGCGTTCAGCGCATAGCGCGCGTTCATGACCGGCACGACCAGCTGCGGCCCGGGGATCGTCGCGATCTCGGGGTCGACGTTGGCGGTCTCGGCCTGGAAGTCGGGGCCCTCGGGCTCGAGGTAGCCGATCTGCTCGAGGAAGGCGCGGTAGGCGACCGCCTCATGCGGCTGGCCACGACGCGCCCGATGCCAGGCATCGACCTGCGCCTGCAACTCGTCGCGACGCGCCAGCAGCGCGCGATTCTTCGGCCCGAGGGTGTGGACCAGCTCGGACAGACCGCGCCAGAACTGGTCGGCGCCGACGCCGGTGCCCGGCAGCGCCTCATTGTCGATCATGGCTGCCAGGGCCGCGGCAACCTGCAGGCCGTGCTTGTCGATCCGGGTACTCATCGCTTCGGTTCCTGAGAGTCTTCGGGTGGTGACGACGCGAGGCGGACCGGGGGAGGAAAACCCGCGGCACGCGCGCCCGTCTCGTCGAAGGCGCGAGCATAGAGCCTGGCAGCGAGCGACGAAAGCGGCGGGTTGTTGCAGCAGCTTTGACTTTTCGGTGTGCCGCGGCGCGGCCGGCGTCGCCACGCGACCGCCGGTGCGGCACCCACGGTGACCTATCATCGACGCTTTCCCCGTTCGGAGCATGCGGCGATGACCCTCAGACTCCATGGCGTCGCCACGTCGCGCGCCGCCCGCTGCCTGTGGCTTCTCGAGGAGCTCGGCGTGCCCTACGAGCACGTGCCGCAGGGCTATCGCGACAACGCCGCGCGCACGCCCGAGTTCCTGCGCATCAACCCGAACGGTCACGTGCCGGCCCTCGAGGACGGCGAGGTCGTCGTCTGGGAATCGATGGCGATCAACCTGTATCTCGCCCGCCGATGCGGAGGGCCGCTGGCGGCAGCTTCCCTAGCCGAAGAGGCCGACCTGCTGCGCTGGAGCTTCTGGGTGATGACCGAATGCGAACGGCATGCACTGGCGATCCTGATGCACCGGGTCGCGATGCCGGCCGAGCGGCGGCGTGCGGCCCTGGCCGACGAGGGCGAGCGAGCGCTCGCGCGTCCCTTCGCCGTGCTCGAGGACCATCTCGACGGACGCCCCTGGATCACCGGGGAACGATTCACCGTCGCCGATGTCAATGTGGGTAGCGTCCTCGCCTGGACGGGTGCGGCGCCCGCCCTGCAGGCGGCGCATCCGCGGCTGGCCGGCTGGCTGGCGCGCTGCCTCGCGCGTCCGGCGCAGCAGCGCGTGCAAGCGATGGCCGCGCGATGAGCCAGGGGCGCCCGAGGCAGACCGGCCCGTGGGGCACCGACTTGAGCCGATGCCCGATCGGTGCGATCCTTGACCGTTTCGGTCCGCATCGGCCCATCAGGGTCTAGTTGCGATGTCAGACATCCCAGAAGCGAACGCCGAAGGCGTGCCGGCCGAGCCGGT
>JBIIHU010000119.1:0-10510 GCA_044235405.1 Burkholderiaceae bacterium | reverse complement strand
CGCTGATGCTCGCGGCCGTGCTCGGCGATGCCCTCAACTACGCGGTCGGGCGTCGCTGCGGGCCGCGGGTCTTCGGCTGGGAGCAGTCTCGCTGGTTCAACCGCGCGGCCTTCGAGCGCACGCAGGCCTTCTACGAGCGCCATGGGCCGATCACCATCGTCGTGGCCCGCTTCCTGCCCTTCGTGCGCACCTTCGCACCTTTCGTCGCCGGCCTCGCGCACATGCGCTACCCGCGTTTTGCGCTCTACAACGTGCTGGGCGCGGTGCTCTGGGTGGGCAGCCTGGTACCTCTCGGCTACCTGGTGGGCAATACCGCCTGGGTGAAGGCGAACTTCTCCTGGGTCACGCTCGCGTTCATCGTCGTCCCGGCGCTGCCAGCGCTCTGGGAAGTGCTGCGCCACATGAGGTCGCGTCGTGCGGATCCTGCTCATCGAGGATGACCGTCTCGTCACCGACGTGGTCCTCAGCGGCCTGCGCGACGCCGGTTTCGTGGTCGATGCGGTGGCCAGTGCCGAGTCGGCCGATACCGCGATCGCCACCGAGCATTTCGACCTCGTGATCCTCGACCTCGGCCTGCCGGGGCGCGACGGCCTGCAGTTCCTGTCGAGCCTGCGACGCTCGCCCGGCGACCGCGCGAGCGTGCCGGTGCTGGTGCTGACGGCGCGCGACGGCCTGGACGACCGCATCGAGGGGCTCGAGCGCGGTGCCGACGACTACCTCGTCAAGCCCTTCGAGCTGCGCGAGCTGATCGCGCGCTGCCGCGTGCTGATCCGGCGCACCGGCTCGATGGGCTCGACCTCGCTCGGATTCCTCGGGCTCGAACTCGACCGCGGGGCCCGCCTGGTGCGTGCTGCCGGTGGCCGCTCGATCGAGCTGACGCCGCGCGAGTGGTCGATCCTCGAGTACCTGATGCTTCATGCCGAAACCGTCGTGCGCAAGGACAAGCTTCTGCAGGCGATCAGCGGCTGGGACGACAACATCGCACCCAACGCGGTCGAGGTCTACGTGTCGCGGCTGCGCAGCAAGATCGAGGGAACCGGCGTCGCGGTGCGCACGGTGCGCGGTGTCGGCTACCGGCTCGAGCGTGCGCTCGTCGACTGAAGCCGGCACCGCGTCGGCCGCCAGCGCACCGCGCGAGGCGCCTGCGCGCCCCCGCGATGCCGATCGCCCCAACGACGCTGCCTCCGTCGCCCGCACCCCCGAGGCGGCGACCCTCGGGGTTCGCCGCTTCTCGATGAGCGTGCGCACCCGCCTGCTGGTCTGGCTGGTGCTGCCGCTGCTGCAGGTCGTGATCTTCGCGGCGGTGCTCGACTACCGCGCAGTCGATCGCACCGTCGACGAGGCCTTCGACCGCGTGCTGCTCAACAGCGCGGTGGCGATCGGCGAGAGCGTCCGGCCCGGCGAGATCGCCGGCACCATCCGGCTGTCCTCCGATCGCCTGCGCTCGCTGCTCGCCGACCCGCGCGATGCGCTCGACTATCGCCTGATCGGCGCGGCGGGCGAGCACTTCGGCGGCAATCCGGCGCTGCCCCTGCCCGCCGACGACGCCGACCCGACCTTCTACGACCTCGATTTCGGCGGGCGATCGCTGCGGGTCGTGCGCGTGGTCGCCGACACCGATGCCGGCGTCCTCACCATCGTGGTGGCCGAGACCCGGCGCAAGCGCGATTCCCTGCTGCGCAACCTGCACTCGGCGCTGCTGGTCGAAGACGGTCTGCTGCTGGGCATGACGATCGCCCTGTGCCTGTTCGCGATCCGCAAGGCCCTCGATCCCCTGGCCCGCCTCGCGCTGCAGCTGGCCGAGCGCTCGCCTGCCGACCTCACGCCGCTGGCGGCTGCCCGCGCGCCGGCCGAGATCCGTCCGCTCGCTGAAGCCCTGAACCGGCTCTTCGAGCGCCTGGCTGCCAGTCGCGATGCCCAGCGCCGCTTCGTCGAGAATGCCGCGCACCAGTTGCGCACCCCGCTGGCGGGGGTCAAGGGCCAGCTCGAGCTCGCGCTTGCGCAGGTGCGCCGGCTGCCCGCCAGCACCGAGTCCGAGCGCCTGGCCGAGCTGCGCGCGCTCGAGCAGCGACTCGCGCTCGCCCAGGGTGCGCACGACCGCCTCGCCCGGCTGACCCATCAGCTGCTCACGCTGAGTCGCGCCGACCAGAGCACCTTCGAGCTCTCGGCGGCGCAGCCGGTTCCGCTGGCCGACCTGGTGCAGGAGGTGGTCGAGCTGCATGTCGACCAGGCGCTCGCCCGCGCGCAGGACCTCGGCGCCGAGACCGAGGCGCTGGCCGTGCCGGGTTCGCGCTGGCAGCTTCGCGAGCTGCTGTCCAATCTCGTCGACAACGCGATCCGCTACACGCCCGAGGGCGGGCGCATCACGGTGCGCTGCGGTCGTGCCGACGGCCATGCCTTTGTCGAGGTCGAGGACAGCGGTCCCGGCATCGTGGCGGCCGAGCGCGAACGGGTCTTCGAGCGCTTCCACCGGGCGCCGGGAGCGGCGGGCGAAGGCTCGGGCCTGGGGCTCGCGATCGTGCGCGAGATCGCGCAGTCGCATGGGGCGCAGGTGAGCCTCGCCGAGGCGCCCTCGGGCGGCACCCTGATGCGGGTGGTGTTCAGGTCTGCGGCAGACGGCCAGGCGGCGGATGCCTGAGGAAGTACTGGCGGATGCCGGCGTGGATCGCGCGGGCGATGCGAGTCTGGTAGGCCGGATCGGCCAGGCGCCGCTCCTCCTGGGGGTTGCTGATGAAGGCGGTCTCCACCAGCACCGACGGAATATCGGGCGCCTTGAGCACCGCGAAGCCGGCCTGCTCCACGCCGGGCTTGTGCAGCTGCCCGACCGCACCGAGCTGACCGATCAGCAGCCTCGCCACCTGGCTGGAATCGCGGATCTGCGAGTCGGTCGACAGCTGCAGCAGCAGCTGCGCCACTTCCCGGTTGTGGCCTGCGAGGTTGACCCCGCCGATCAGGTCGGCCTGATTCTCGCGATCGGCGAGCCAGCGCGCGGCGCTGCTCGAGGCCCCGCCCTGCGACAGCACGTACACCGAGGCGCCGCGCGCCTCGGGCCGCACGAAGGCGTCGGCATGGATCGACACGAACAGGTCGGCGCGCACCGCGCGCGCCTTCTGCACGCGCAGCGCCAGCGGCACGAAGAAGTCGGCGTCGCGGGTCATGAAGGAGCGCATGCCGGGTTCCTGGCCGATCAGCTCATGGACCTGACGGGCGATCGCGAGCACCACATCCTTTTCGCGGGTGCCGCCCTGACCGATGGCGCCGGGGTCCTCGCCGCCATGCCCGGGGTCGATGGCCACCGTGATCAGTCGGGTGACGGCGGGCTCCTCGCGGCCGGTGATCGTGCCGCCCCCGGGCGCCGAGCCGCCTGCGGGCGCCGGCAGTGCCGGGGTGACCGGCGGCGCGCTCGCGGCACCGCCCGGCAGTGCCGCGTCGCGCTGCTGGACCTCGCGCAGCAGGGCCTGCAGCGGATCCTCGAGCGCGGGATAGAGATCGATCACCAGGCGATGACCGTACTGCGCCACCGGGGCCAGCGTGAAGACCTGCGGCGCGATCTCCACCTTCAGATCGAAGACGATGCGCACCACGCGTGGCCTGAACTGCCCGACCCGCGCCTGGCGGATGAAGGGATCGTCGGTGCGTACCTTCGCGACCAGTTCGCGCAGCGAGGCATCGAGGTCGATGCCTTCGAGGTCCACCACCAGGCGCGGCGGGTCCGAGACCAGCATCTCGGTGTGGCGCAGGTCCTGGTCGAGTTCGATCGCGATGCGGGTGTACTCGCGCGCCGGCCAGACGCGCACCGCGAGGACCGCCGCCGCGTGGGCGAGCGGTGCCTCGAGGCTCAGCAGCGGTGCGCCGAGTCCGGCAAGCAGCAGATGCCGGCGGGCGCGTCGGCCGCCAGTCGCGCGGCGACCCCGCTCAGGCACGCTCGCCCCCGGTCGGTGAAGGCTTCGAGTCTGACCTGTCGTGCGTCGGCCTCGGGCAGCGCAGCGAGCGACAGCCGCAGGTCGGGCGCAGGCAGGGTCTCGCCCGCCCGCTCCGGCCATTCGACGATCGCGGCGCAGTCCGCGTCGAGCGCTTCTTCGAAGCCTGCTTCACGCCATTCATCAGGGGTGGAGAATCGATAGAAATCAAAATGATACAGATCGAACTTCGACAAAGTATAGGGTTCCGCCAGCGTGAAGGTGGGGCTTCGCACACGGCCGGCATGGCCAAGGGCGCGCAGCACCGCGCGCGTGAAGGCGGTCTTGCCGCTGCCGAGGTCTCCCGACAGGTGCAGCACGAAGCCTGGCCCGAACGCCGGGGCGATCAGCGCGGCCAGCGCGGCGGTGGCCGCCTCGTCGCGCAGGTGCAGGCTCAGCGATGGACCAGGAGCGTCGGGCATCGAGGCATCAGGGTGCATGAACTCGAGGGGGCTGAGCCGTGAACATCGCGCGCTCTCAGGCCGAGCTTACCGATCTGGTCGGTCGCCTCTCGGGCTGGGCTCGCGAACTCGGTTTCGGGTCGGTCGGCGTGGCCGACATCGACCTGAGCGATGCGGAGCCGGGTCTTGCGCAGTGGCTCGCCGCGGGCTTTCACGGCGAGATGGATTATATGGCTCGCCACGGCATGCGCCGCGCCCGGCCGGCCGAGCTCGTCGAGGGCACCGTGAGTGCGATCATGGTGACGATGGACTACGCCCCCGCCGATCCGGCGTGGCGAGAGCAGGCCTGGTCCACGCTCGAGGCCTCCGAGCGGGCCTTCGTGTCGCGGTACGCGCTGGGGCGCGACTACCACAAGGTGGTGCGAGGTCGGCTCGAGAAGCTCGCGAGGCGTCTGCGCGAGGAGGCGGGCGCGCTCGGCGGCCGGGTCTTCTGCGACTCCGCCCCGGTCATGGAGGTCGAGCTCGCGCGCCGTGCGGGTCTGGGCTGGCGCGGCAAGCACACGCTGCTGCTCGACCGTTCGCGCGGCTCGATGTTCTTCCTCGGCACCCTGTACAGCGACCTCGCCCTGCCGGCCGCCGAGCCGGCGAGCGAGCACTGCGGCAGCTGCGAGCGTTGCCTGCAGGCCTGCCCGACCGGGGCGATCGTCGCGCCGTGGCGGCTCGATGCGCGCCGCTGCATCAGCTACCTGACGATCGAGCTGGCCGGACCGATCCCCGAAGCCCTGCGCCCGGCGATCGGCAACCGGATCTACGGCTGCGACGACTGCCAGCTGGTGTGCCCGTGGAACCGGTACGCGCGGCCGGCCGCCGTACCCGACTTCGTGGCCCGCGAAGGCCTGGACAGCGCCACCCTGGCCGAGCTTTTCGCCTGGGACGAGGCGAGCTTCGAGGCGCGTCTGGCGGGCTCGGCAATCCGCCGGATCGGCCACGAGCGCTGGCTGCGCAATCTCGCGGTGGCCCTCGGCAACGTCGGCGCCGGCGGCCGCGAGGCGGCGCTTGTCGCGCTGCGTCGCCGCGAGCGCGACCCCAGCCCGCTCGTGCGCGAACACGTGGCCTGGGCGATCGCGCGCCTGCAGTCCAGCGGGTGAAACGCGGCCCGCCCGCACCGGCGGGGCGGCGCGCTACAGTTCGTCAGGCGCGCGCGGCGCGCCGCGACCGAATCGGAGGAACCCGATGAGCCTGCTGCCCGAGTCGGTCACGATCACCGACGACACCATGCGCGAAGGCCTGCAGATCGAGAGCGCGAGCATCCCGGTCGAGGCCAAGCTGCGGCTGCTCGATGCCCTCGGCCGCACCGGCGCGAAGGTGATCTCGATCGGCTCCTTCGCCCACCCGAAGTGGACGCCCCAGATGGCCTGCATCGACGAGATCGCCGAGCGATTCGTCCCGCAGCCGGGCGTCACCTACACCGCGGCCTTCTTCAACAAGACCGGCTTCGAGCGCGCCGACCGCTGGTATCCCAAGCTCGACGTGCGCCGTCGCGGCCGGCTGCCTTCCAGCCACGTCGAGATGTGCGACACCTTCGCGCGGCGCAACTACAACCGCACGCAGGCCCAGCAGATCGCCGCGATGGATGCCTCGATCGCCGCGGCCCGCGCCGCCGGCGCGCAGCGCGCCTCGGTGGCGATCGGCAACCCCTTCGGCTCCAATTTCGAGGGCGCCTTCAGCCGGCAGCAGCGCATGGCCATGCTCGAGCTGATGATCGACCGCTGGGCCCAGGCCGGCATCACCGTGACCCGCGTTTCGCTGCTCGAGGCGATGGGCTGGAACCTGCCGCACCTGGTCCGCGAGACGATCACCGAGATCCGCGAGCGCTGGCCGGCCGTCACCGACTTCCACCTGCACCTGCACAACCAGCGCGGCGCCACGCTTGCGAGCTACTACGAGGCGCTGCAGCTCGGCGCGCGCGAGTTCGACACCTGTCTGGGCGGCATGGGCGGCTGCCCGTACTGCGGCAACGGCCGCTCGGCCGGGCACGTGCCCACCGAGGATTTCGTCGACCTCTGCCACGAGATGGGCGTGCACACCGGCTACGACCTCGACCGGCTGATCGAGGCGGTCGCGATCGCCGAAGAGGTGGTCGGCCATCCGCTGTGGGGTCATGTGTCGAAGTCCGGGCCGCGCCCGCGCGGCGAGGCCCTGTACCCGGCCGACATGCCCTTCGTCGAGACCCTCGAGGAGGCCGCGCACTTCCGCAAGGGCCCCGCGGTCTACGAGGGCCGGCTTGCGCCCTGGCGCGAGAACGACGCGCTGCTGCGCCGCTGAAGCGCCCGCCCGAGCGCGCCCATCCCCGTACCGCCGCGCCGTTGGCTGGCGCCATCCACAGGAACCCTTTCGATGAGCCTCACCCTCTACCACTGCAAGCGCGCCCGCTCGATGCGTCCGCTCTGGACGCTGCTCGAGATGGACCTGCCCCACGAACTCGTCGTGATGCCCTTCCCGCCGCGGGTACTCCACAAGGAGTATCTGAAGATCAACCCGCTGGGCACGATCCCCTGCCTGGTCGATGGCGACCTGAAGATGACCGAGTCGGCCGGCATCTGCCAGTACCTCGTCGACCGCTACGGCCCCACATCGCTGGGCGTACGGCCCGACGAGCCCGCCTACGGCGAGTACCTGAACTGGCTGCACCGCAGCGACGCCACCTTCACGTTCCCCCAGACGCTCGTGCTGCGCTACACGCGCCTGGAGCCCGAGGAGCGTCGCAATCCGCAGGTCGCCACCGACTACCGCAAGTGGTTCCTCGCCCGCATGCGCAGCGTCGAGGAGGCCACCGCCGACCGGCAGTACCTGTGCGCCGGCCGCTTCACGATCGCCGACATCTGCGTGGGCTATGCGCTGGTGCTCGCGCGCGAGCTCGGCATCGAGGAGGTCTTCACGCCCAACATCGCGCGCTACTGGGAAGGCATCACGCAGCGCCCGGCCTTCCAGCGCGCCTTCGACCTGTAGCACCGGAGCGCCGCGATGCCCGTGCTCGACTCCCGCCTCGATCCCCGCGACGAGGCCTACACCCGCAACCGCGACGACATGCTCGCCGCGATCGCCGAACTCGATGCGCTGCAGCGCGAGGCCGCCGAGGGCGGCGGCGCCGAGACCGTCGAGCGGCTGCGCAAGCGCGGCAAGCTGCCGCTGCGCGAGCGCATCGCCCGCGTGCTCGACCCCGACTCGGCCTTCCTCGAGATCAGCCCGCTCGCCGCCTGGCGCTCGAACTTCACGGTGGGTTCGGGCTTCGTCGTGGGCATCGGCGTGATCGAGGGCGTCGAGTGCGTGATCCTCGGCCACGACCCCTCGGTACGCGCCGGCGCCTTCAACGCCTTCAACGCGAAGAAGCTGATGCGCGGCCTCGAGATCGCGCGCACCAACCGCATGCCCTACGTGCAGTTCGTCGAGTCGGCCGGTGCCGACCTGCGCGGTGATGCCGGCGATGGCGACCCCGAGGCCGCGATCCGTCGCGAGACCGGCCACTTCGCCGAGTCGGGGCGGCTGTTTTACGAAATCACCGAGCTCTCGAAGATGCGCATCCCCACCATCTCGGTGGTGTTCGGCGCCTCGACCGCGGGTGGCGCCTACCAGCCCGGCATGAGCGACTACAACATCTTCATCCGCGGCCAGTCCAAGGTGTTCCTGGGTGGCCCGCCGCTGGTGAAGATGGCCACCGGCGAGGATGCCGACGAGGAGAGCCTGGGCGGCGCGCAGATGCACTGCACGGTCTCGGGCCTGGGCGACTACCTCGCCGACGACGAGGTCGACGCGATCCGCATGTGCCGCGAGGTGGTCTCGCACCTGAACTGGCGCAAGGAGGGTCCGGGCCCCACGCTGCCGGCCGATCCGCCGCTGCACGATCCCGAACAGCTGCTCGGGCTGGTCTCCAAGGACCTGCGCCAGCCCTTCGACATCCGCGAGGTGATCGCGCGCATCGTCGACGGCTCGCGCTTCGAGGACTTCAAGCCGCTCTACGGCCCGACGCTCGTGACCGGCTGGGCCTCGATCCACGGCTTTCCGGTGGGCATCGTCGGCAACAACGGCGCGCTGTTCTCCGAGTCGGCCGAGAAGGCCGCGCAGTTCATCCAGCTGTGCAACCAGATCGACGTGCCGCTGCTCTTCCTGCACAACATCACCGGCTACATCGTCGGCACCGACTTCGAGCAGGGCGGCATCACCAAGAACGGCTCGAAGATGATCAACGCGGTGTCCAACTCCACGGTGCCGCACCTCACCGTCATCGTCGGGGCCTCCTATGGCGCGGGCAACTACGGCATGAGCGGGCGCGCCTTCGGCACGCGCTTCACCTTCATCTGGCCGACCGCCAAGATCGCCGTGATGGGTCCGAAGCAGATGGCCGGCGTCATGACCATCGTGCAGCGCGCGGCCACCGAGCGGCGCGGCGAGGTCTTCGACGAGCGTGCCAACGACCGGCGCGTGGCCGCGGTCGAGCACTGGGCCGAGGAGCGCTCCAAGGGCCTGTTCGCCACATCGCGCGTCTCCGACGACGCGATGATCGACCCGCGCGACACCCGCGACGTGCTCGGCATCGCGCTGTCGGCCTGCCACAACAAGGCCGTCGTCGGCACCAAGGAGTACGGCACATGGCGGATGTGAGCCTGAAGCCGATCCGTCGGCTGCTGATCGCCAACCGCGGCGAGATCGCGCGGCGCATCCTCCGCACCGCGCACCGCATGGGCATCAGCACGGTGGCCGTCTACGCTGACGGCGATGCCGGCGCCCCCCATGTGCGCGAGGCCGACGCCGCGGTGGCGCTGGGTGGCCGAACCTCGGCCGAGACCTACCTGCGCATCGACAAGCTGCTGCAGGCCTGCCGCGAGGCCGGGGCCGACGCGGTGCACCCGGGCTACGGATTTCTCTCCGAGAACGCCGGCTTCGCGCGCGCCGTCATCGACGCCGGCCTGACCTGGGTCGGCCCCACCCCCGAAGCCATCGCCGGCATCGGCGACAAGCTCGCCGCCAAGCGCCTGATGCAGGCGGTCGGCGTGCCCACGCTCGATGCCTTCGAGCTCGACGAGCGCGCCGACGCGGCCGCGGCCGCGCGGCGCATCGGCTACCCGGTCCTCATCAAGGCCTCGGCCGGCGGCGGCGGGCGCGGGATGCGGGTGGTCGACGACCCGGCCAGCCTGGATGCCGCGATCGCCTCGGCGCGGCGGGAGGCTGCCGCCGCCTTCGGCAACGGCACGGTGTTCCTCGAGCGCTGGCTCGCGCGCTCGCGCCACGTCGAGATCCAGATCCTGGGCGATGCGCACGGCAACCTGGTGCACCTGTTCGAGCGCGAGTGCTCGATCCAGCGTCGTCACCAGAAGATCATCGAGGAGGCGCCGTCGCCCGCGGTCGACCCCGCCCTGCGCGCGCGCATGGGCGAGGCGGCGCTCGCGGCGGCCCGCGCGATCGGCTATCGCTCGGCCGGCACGGTCGAGTTCCTGCTTGCCGGCCAGGACTTCTATTTCCTCGAGGTCAACACCCGCCTGCAGGTCGAGCATCCGGTGACCGAGGCCATCACCGGCCTGGACCTCGTGCGCGAGCAGATCCGCATCGCCGAGGGCGAGCCGCTGGGCTACGGCCAGGACGACCTGCGCATCGACGGTCATGCGATCGAGGCCAGGCTGTGCGCCGAGAATCCCGCGCAGGGCTTTCTGCCCACGCCCGGTCGCATCGACGTCTGGGAGCCGGCATCGGGCGAGGGCGTGCGCATCGACGCCGGCATCGCGTCCGGCGGCGAGGTCGCGATCGAGTTCGACCCGATGATCGCCAAGGTGATCGTGCACGCCCCCACGCGGCGCGAGGCGGCGGCGCGCCTGGCGCGGGTGCTGGAGACCACCCGCATCCAGGGCCTGGTCAGCAACCGCGACTTTCTGGTGGCCACGCTGCGCACGCCCGAGTTCCTCGCCGGCGACACCACCACCGACTTCATCGAACGGGTCGGTCCGGCGCCTCAGCGCCTGCCCGGCGACGAGGATCTCGCGGTGGCCGCGATCGGCGCGATGCTGCTCGAGCGGGAGGCCCGGCGGGGCGCAGCCCGCGTGCAGCGCACGATACGCGCGGGCTTTCGCAACACGCCGATGCCGCCCGACGAGGCCCGCT
>JBIIHU010000007.1:0-33578 GCA_044235405.1 Burkholderiaceae bacterium | reverse complement strand
TGGCCGGCGCGCGAGTCTGCCCGAACCCGATACCGACGCGCTGGCCGATGCGCGCTCGCGCGCCTGGGCGCACGCGGCCGGCGCTGGCGTGCGGCGCATCGATGCCGCGCAGCTCGCGGCGCTGCAGGCCGATGCCGGCCGGACGCTGTACCGTTTCGATGTCCGCACGCGCGAGGAATACGCCGCGGGTCATCTCGAGGGCTGGCGGTGGGCGCCCGGTGGCCAGCTGGTGCAGGCCACCGACGAGTACGTCGCCACCCGGGGCGCGCGCATCGTGCTGGCCGACTGGGACGGTGTGCGCGCGCCGATGGCCGCGGCCTGGCTGGCGCGGCTCGGCGCCTTCGAGGTGTTCGTGCATGCGCCCGAGGGCTTGCCGGCGCTGGTCACCGGCCCCGAGCCGCTGCGCATCCTTCGGGCCTTCGCCCCGGCGCCCACGGTCGGCCCGCGCGAAGCGGCCGCGCTGATCGATGCGGGCGAGGCGATCGCCTTCGATGTCGATCGGCGCGCCGCCTACGAGCGCCGTCATGCGGCGGGAGCTCGCTTCTGCGTCCCCGATCGCCTGGCGGCCTTTGTTGCCGACGGGCAGGGGGCGCGCCGCGTGCTGATCCTTTCGGCCGACGGCGTGCTCGCGGGGCTGGTGGCCGCGAGGCTTGCGGCGCGCATGGATTGCCCGGCGAGCGCGGTGGCGGGGGGCACGCAGGCCTGGGTGGCGGCTGGCCTGCCCACCGCTTCCGGTGGCGAGGGTGTGCTCAGCGGCGACGACGACGCCTGGTTCAGCCCCTATGCCCACCGTGATCGCGTCCTGCGCGACGAGGGCTTTCGCGAGTACCTCGCCTGGGAGCTCGGACTCGTGGAGCAGGTCGCGCGCGACGGCACGCACGGATTCCGGCTGGCGCCCTGAGCATCGGGCGGGCCCCCTGAGCATCCGGCGGGCGGGGCGAGAAAAAAGGCCGCTCGCGGCTTGCACCGCGGCGGCCAAGAGGGAGAGCACATGACCTGGGCGGGCCCTGCAGGCCGGCCCGGGAATCGCGATGCGGTCGCGACGGTCTGGCTATGTGTCGGGTGGGCCCGGGCGACCTTTCAGGCGTACTGCGCGAGCGCGGCCTTCATCTTGCGCATGGCCTGCGCCTCGATCTGGCGGATTCGCTCGGCCGAGACGCCGAATTCGGCGGCGAGGTCGTGCAGCGTCAGCGTGCCGCCTTCGCTTTCGTCGCGCAGCCAGCGGCTCTCGATGATCCGGCGGCTGCGCGGATCGAGCGCATCGAGCGCGGCCGCCAGACCCTCGCCCTGCAGGTGGTCGCGAGCGCGGCGCTCGAGCACCTGGCTGGGCTCGGCCTGCGGCGCGGCCAGGTACGCGATCGGCGCGAAGTCGTCGTCGGCGTCGTCGCCCGAGGCCTCGAGCGCCATGTCCTGGCCGGTGAGCCGGGTCTCCATTTCGGTGACCTCGCTCGGCTTGACGTTGAGCCTGGCGGCGATCGCCTCGACCTCGCCCGCGCTCAGCGTGTGGGCATCGGTGCGCTGCGAGCGCAGGTTGAAGAACAGCTTGCGCTGGGCCTTCGTGGTGGCCACCTTGACCATCCGCCAGTTCTTCAGGATGTACTCGTGGATCTCGGCCTTGATCCAGTGCAGCGCGAAGCTGACCAGGCGAACGCCGCGCTCCGGGTCGAAGCGCTTGACGGCCTTCATCAGCCCGATGTTGCCTTCCTGGATGAGGTCGGCATGCGGCAGCCCGTAGCCGAGGTATTGCCGCGAGACCGACACCACCAGCCGCAGGTGCGACATCACGAGTTCGCGGGCGGCATCGAGGTCGGTGGCGTCGCGGAAGCGGCGGGCGAGTTCGGTCTCGCGCTCGGGGCTGAGCATCGGCAGCCGGCTGACGGCGGCCATGTAGGCGTCCAGGTTCCCGACGGCAGGCAATGCCATCGCGGCGCTGGCAGCACCTGCGGGGACGAGAGCGGTCGAGGTCAGGGTGGCCATGAGGATCCTTTCGGTGCCGCTGCGATGTTGCAGCACACAAAAATGTTAGCACTCATGGGTCGCGAGTGCCAGACCCACCTGACGGTCGGGCGGCGAGGCGCGATGACCGCCGGTGCGGTCAGTCGAGCAGCGCGCTGGCGAACTCGGTGGCCGAGAAGGCCTGGAGGTCGTCGAGGCCTTCGCCGACGCCGATGAAGTAGACCGGGATCGGGCGATCCCGGCGGGTATGGGCGAGCGCGGCGAGTGCCCCGCCCTTGGCCGTGCCGTCGAGTTTCGTGACGATCAGGCCGGTGAGGCCCACCGCCTCGTCGAAGGCGCGCACCTGCGCGAGCATGTTCTGCCCGGTGTTGCCGTCGAGCACGAGAAGGGACTCGTGCGGGGCGCCGGGCATGGCCTTGCCGAGCACCCGATGGATCTTGCGCAGCTCCTCCATCAGGTGCGCCTGCGTGGGCAGGCGACCGGCGGTGTCGACGATCACCACGCCGGTCTGCCGAGCCCGACCGGCACTGACCGCATCGAAGGCCACCGCGGCGGGATCGCCACCTTGCTGGGCGATCACCTGCACCCCGTTGCGCTCGCCCCACTGGGCGAGCTGCTCGCGGGCCGCGGCCCGGAAGGTGTCGCCCGCCGCGAGCAGCACGGTCTTGCCCTCGCGCTGCAGGTGATGGGCGAGCTTGCCGATGGACGTGGTTTTGCCGGCGCCGTTGACCCCCGCGATCATCAGCACCAGCGGGGCCGCCTGGTCGATGTCGATCGGGCGCTCGAGGGGCGCGAGCATGTCGATCAGCAGCGCGCGCAGCGCTTCACGCACCTGCTCGCCATCGGTGAGGCGCTGTTCCCGGACCCGCCGGCGCAGCGCCTCGAGCAGCCAGCTGGTGGTTTCGATGCCGGCATCGCTGACCAGCAGCGCGCTCTCGAGCTCCTCGAAGAGGGTGTCGTCGATGCGGGTGCCGCCGAACAGCCCCGCGAGATTGCCGCGGGTGCGCGCGAGCCCCTGCCGCAGGCGGGCAAGCCAGCCGGTGCGCGCGGGCGGGCTCGGCGCTTCGGCCGGCAAGGCGGCGACCGCCGGCGGCGTTGCCGGCGTGGCTGCCGGAGGCTGCGCGGGCGGAGCCTCTTTCTTGCGTCTGAGGAATCCGAACATGATCTGGGAGAGAATTCTACCCCCCACGAGCCCGCCGATGACCGCTGCCCGCCCACCCGCCGCCCCCCGCCCTGCGCCACCCCGTCGGGTACGCATCATCGGCGGGTCGTGGCGCCGCACGCCGCTCGCGGTGCTCGACCTGCCAGGGCTGCGGCCCACGCCCGACCGGGTACGAGAAACCGTGTTCAACTGGCTCGGGCAGGACCTGAGCGGGCTGGTCTGCGCCGATCTGTTCGCGGGCAGCGGTGCGCTCGGGCTCGAGGCCGCCTCGCGCGGCGCCGCGCGCGTGCACCTGGCCGAGACGCACCCGGCCGCTCGCCGTGCGCTGCAGTCCGTCATCGAGCGGCTGCAGGCCGCGCCACGGGTGCTGCTGCATGCCGGCGAGGCCGCCACGCTGATCGCGCGGCTGCGCGAGCGCGGCGAGCGTCTCGATCTTGCCTTCGTCGACCCTCCGTTCCGGCAGGCGATGCTCGAGGCGGTCATGCCGGCGCTCTCGCAGGTGCTCGCACCCCACGCCCGCGTCCATGTCGAGACCGAGGCGCCGCTCGACGAGTCCCGGGTGCGGGCCTGGCTGGGCCCCGGTGCGCGCGTGATGCGGCAGGCGCGCGCCGGTCAGGTGCATTACCATCTGCTCGCCCTTGAACCGGCCCCTCAGGGGGCGCAGGAGACTCCATGAAGCATGTCGTCGCCGTCTACGCCGGCACCTTCGACCCGATCACCGGCGGGCACGAGGATCTGGTGCGGCGCGCCGCCTCGATGTTCGACGAGATCGTCCTCGCGGTCGCCGACAGCCGCGGCAAGAATCCGCTGTTCGAGCCCGAGGATCGCGAGAAGCTCGCGCGCGAGGCGCTGGCCGATGTCCCCAACGTGCGGGTGCTGCGTTTCTCGGGGCTGCTGGTCGACCTGATGCGCGCGCAGGGCGCACGGGTGGTGCTGCGCGGCCTGCGCGGGGTGGTCGATTTCGATTACGAGTTCCAGCTCGCCGGCATGAATGCGAAGCTGCTGCCCGGCATCGAGACCCTCTTCATGACACCCGGCGAGGATTTCCGCCATGTGTCGGCCACGCTGGTGCGCGAAATCGCGATGATGGGCGGCGACGTCGCCCAGTTCGTGTCGCCGATCGTGCTCGAGCGGCTGCGCGCGCGGGTCGCGGCGCGCGCCCGCGGCGGCTGACCGGGCGCCGCGCGGCCCCTCGATCCGAACCGGAGCCCGCCATGGCGCTGATGATCACCGACGAATGCATCAACTGCGACGTCTGCGAGCCCGAGTGCCCCAACGATGCGATCTCGATGGGGCCCGAGATCTACCAGATCGACCCCGGGCGCTGCACCGAGTGCGTCGGCCATCATGACGAGCCGCAGTGCCGTCAGGTCTGCCCCGTCGACTGCATCCCGCTGCACCCGGAATGGTCCGAGACCCGCGAGCAGCTGATGGCCAAGTACCACCGACTGCAGGTCGTCGCGCCGCCGTGCAGCTGATCCTCTGGCGCCACGCGCAGGCGCGCGACGGATCGCCCGACCTCGCCCGCGAGCTCACCGACCACGGCCGGGAACAGGCTCGTGCGATGGCGGCCTGGCTTGCGCCGCGCTTGCCGGTCGCCGCGCGTCTCGTGGCCAGTCCGGCGCTTCGCAGCCGCCAGACGGCGCAGGCCCTGCGCACGCCCGACCTGATCGATCCGCGTATCGCGCCCGAAGCAGGCCTCGACAAGCATCTGGCAGCGATCGGCCGGAGCATCGGCGCCGATCCTGATCCCAATGCCGATGCAGATGCCGACGCCGACGCCGACGTGCGCGAGCTTCGCGCCAACCCCGCCGAGGCGCTCGACGAGCGCCGCGTGCTGGTGATCGTCGGCCATCAGCCGACCCTGGGCCGGCTGGCCGGTCATCTGCTCGGCGGGCAGGCGCTCGACTGGCGGATCCGCAAGGGGGCGATCTGGTGGCTCGCCACCCGTGCGCGCGAGGGCCACGCCCGGTTCTGGCTGCGCGCAGTGATCGATCCGGACATGCTCTGAGGATCCGATCGCGGGCGGGTATCGCGCTGGGGCGTCCATCACCGGCGCCGCTCGCCATGCGCGACTATCATCGCCGTGCCGGTGCCGTGCCGGCGCGACAGGAACCTTTCTCATGAACCTCCGTGAACTCGGCCGCAGCGGCCTGATGGTCGCGCCGCTCGCCTTCGGCGGCAACGTGTTCGGCTGGACCGCCGACGAAGCCCGCTCCTTCGAGCTGCTCGATGCCTTCGTCGATGCCGGCTGCAACCTGATCGACACTGCCGATGTCTATTCGCGCTGGGTGCCCGGTCACCGTGGTGGCGAGTCCGAGACGATCCTCGGCCGCTGGCTCGCGCAAGGCGGCAGGCGCGATCGGGTGCTGATCGCGACGAAGGCCGGCATGGACATGGGCGGCGACGACAAGGGCCTGTCGCCGGCCTACCTGCGGCGCGCCGTCGAGGCTTCGCTGAGCCGGCTCGGCATCGAGCGCATCGACCTCTATCAGGCCCACACCGACGATGCGGCCACGCCGGTCGAGGACACGCTGGGCGCCTTCGCCGACCTGATCCGGGCCGGCAAGGTGCGCGCGATTGGCGCTTCCAACTTCAGCGCGCCGCGGCTGGCGCAGGCGCTCGCGGCGTCGGCGAAGCTGGGCCTGCCGCGCTACGAGACCCTGCAGCCAGGCTACAACCTGGTCGACCGCGCGGGTTTCGAAGC
This sequence comes from Burkholderiaceae bacterium, assembly GCA_044235405.1. GTDB lineage: Bacteria > Pseudomonadota > Gammaproteobacteria > Burkholderiales > Burkholderiaceae_E > Quisquiliibacterium. The sequence goes on along the minus strand of JBIIHU010000007.1, from coordinate 27,753 downwards.
CGAGCTGCAGGCGCTGTGCGTGCGCGAGCAGGTGTCGGTGATTCCGTACTACTCGCTGGCGGCGGGGTTCCTCAGCGGCAAGTACCGCAAGCCCGAGGATCTTCAGGGTCGCGCCCGTGGCGCGCGTGCCGGCAGCTACCTGAACGAGCGGGGCCTGCGGGTGCTCGCGGCCCTCGATGCGGTGGCCGCGCGACTGAACACCAGCCAGACCGCGGTGGCGATCGCCTGGCTGCGCGACCGGCCTGCGATCGCGGCACCGATCGCCAGCGCCACCGACCTGGGCCAGCTGCAGGCGCTGCTCGCGGGGATGCGCCTGCAGCTCGATGCGGCCGCCATCGCCGAACTCGACGCGGCGAGCGCCTGAGGCGCGTCCCGGACGCAGACATCGGTCGCCTGCCCGGGCCGGGCCCCGGCCGGGGCCGGCCCGCCCCGGATCAGCGCAGGTTGGCGACCTTCGGCTCGGGCGCGGGCTCGCCGAGGGTGGCCATGCCCAGCGCCACGCCGCGGTTGATGCCCGAGACCAGCGCCTTGAGCGCCGCGGTGACGATGTTCTCGTCGATGCCCACGCCGTAGGCGCTCTGGTCCCAGCCGAACTTCAGCTGCACGTAGGCCACGGCGCGCGAGTCCTCGCCCGCGGTGAGCGAGTGCTCCGAGTAGCTCATCACCTGCGCCTCGATGCCGAAGGCCTGCTTCAGGCCGCGCATCATCGCGTCGACCGGGCCATTGCCCGAGCCGCTGAGGGTGAGCTCGCGACCACCGAGCGCGATGGTGGCATCGACCCGTTCGGCCTGTGCCTGCCCCCGCACATGGGTCTGCGCGTGGTCGATGTAGCGCAGCGCGCCGCCCTCGAGATAGGTACGGTCGAAGGCCGCGCGGATGTCGGCGGAGCTGACTTCCTTGCCGGTGGCATCGGTGATCGCCTGGATCACCTGACTGAACTCGATCTGCAGCAGGCGCGGCAGGTTGAAGCCGTGGTCGCGTTCGAGCAGGTAGGCGACACCGCCTTTGCCCGACTGGCTGTTGACCCGGATGATCGCGTCGTAGGTGCGGCCGAGATCCGAGGGGTCGATCGGCAGGTAGGGCACGTCCCAGTGCCCGCCCTCGGTCTTGCGCGCCGCAAGCCCCTTCTTGATCGCATCCTGGTGCGAGCCCGAGAAGGCGGTGAACACCAGTTCGCCGCCGTAGGGGTGGCGCGGGTGCACCGGCAGCTGCGTGCAGTATTCCGACACGCGGATGCTCTCGTTGATGTCGGAGAAGTCGATGCCCGGGTCCACGCCCTGGGTGTACAGGTTGAGCGCGAGCGTGACCAGGCACACGTTGCCGGTGCGCTCGCCGTTGCCGAAGAGGCAGCCCTCGACGCGATCGGCGCCGGCCATCACGGCGAACTCGGCGGCGGCCACGCCGCAGCCACGATCGTTGTGCGGGTGCACCGACAGCACGATGCTGTCGCGGTACTTCAGGTTGCGGTGCATCCACTCGACCATGTCGGCGTAGATGTTCGGCGTGCTGTGCTCCACGGTGGCCGGCAGGTTGACGATCATCTTGTGCTGCGGCGTGGGCGCGAGGACGTCGCCGACCGCATCACAGACCTCCTTGGCGTAGTCGAGCTCGGTGCCGGTGAAGCTCTCGGGCGAGTACTCGAAGATCCATTCGGTGTCCGGGTGCCTCGCCGCGTACTGCTTGACCCACTGCGCGCCCTGCACGGCGATCTGCTTCACCCCGTCGCGATCGAGGCAGAAGACCACGCGCCGCTGCGCGGTCGAGGTGGAGTTGTAGAGGTGCACGATCGCACGTTTGGCGCCCGCCAGCGATTCGAAGGTGCGCTCGATGAGTTCCTCGCGAGCCTGAACCAGCACCTGCGGCGTGACGTCGTCGGGGATCAGGTTCTCGTCGATCAGGCGACGCACGAAGTCGAAGTCGGTCTGCGAGGCCGACGGAAAGCCGACCTCGATCTCCTTGTAGCCGAGCTTGACCAGGTGCTGGAACATCGCGAGCTTGCGCTCGCCGTCCATCGGCTCGATCAGGGCCTGGTTGCCGTCGCGCAGGTCGACGCTGCACCACAGCGGCGCGCGGGTGATGGTGCGGTTGGGCCAGGTGCGGTCGGGGAGGGCGACCGGCGGGAAGGCGCGGTACTTGGCGGCGGGGTCGATCATCGGCATGGCAGGCTTCCTTGGGGTATTCGGGAGGAGGATGCGCGGCTGGGCCCCGGCCATTGCGAGGCCGAGAGCACAACCGGAGATGGGGGGAAGAGTTGTCTGCGCCTAGCGGCGCAGTAGCAGTAGAAGCGCGAGCGCGCCCAGGCCGGCGGCGGAAGCGCCAGCGCGAAGGGGGATGGGGCGGCTGCAGGACATCTGGCAATGATCGGCGAGCCGGGCGCGCCTTGTCAACCCGCGTCATCGCGGTGTCATCGCGCGGTCAATCGCCTGCAACCGGCGGGCCGCATCGTGTGGGCAAGCCAACTCACCGGAGCCGGCATGGTCGCCCTCGTCGTCGCCCGCGCAGCCACGCGCAGCCTCGAACCCATCGCGCCTCCGCTGGCGCCTGCCGAGCCCGGCGAAGTGCTGGCTCGCGCGGGCTGCCTCGGCGTCGCGCTCGCCCGCGACGAGGCCGAGATCGCGCAGGCCCAGCGGCTGCGTCACCGGGTCTTCGCCGGCGAGCTCGGGGCGCGCATCGCCGATCCCGGCGGACTCGACCGTGACATCTTCGATGCGCACTGCCTTCACCTGATCGTGCGCGATCACGCGAGCGACGAAGTGGTGGGCACCTACCGGGTGCTGATGCCGGCGCAGGCGCGGCGGCTGGGCTGCCTCTACACCGAGCAGGAGTTCTGGCTCACGCGGCTCGACCCGATCCGCGACGAGCTGGTCGAGCTCGGCCGCTCCTGCGTGCATCCCGCCTGGCGCGGCGGCGCCACGATCATGCTGCTGTGGAGCGCCATCGGGGCGCTGCTGGCTCGCAGCGGCCACCGGTACCTGATCGGGTGCGCGAGCGTGCCGATGCACGACGGCGGGGCCGCGGCAGCGAGCCTGTACCGGCAGCTTGCGCAGGCTTACCTTGCTCCCGAGCCCTGGCGTGTGTGGCCGCGCGAGCGGCTCGCGGTGGAGTCCTTCCCGACCGTGTCCGCGGTCGTGCCGCCGTTGCTCAAGGGCTACCTGCGCGCCGGCGCCCAGCTGCTCGGGGAGCCCCACTGCGATGCGGCGTTCGGCTGCGCGGACTTCCCGCTGATGCTGTCGGTCGATGCGCTGGCCGGTCGCTACCGGCGGCGCTTCGCGGGCTGACGGTCGTCGCGTGGCGGCGCGCCGGCGCCGCGCTCAGAGGGTGGTGTAGCCAACTTCCTCGAAGGGGCCGACCTCGTTCCAGGTGGCCGCCTCCGCGCGCAGGCTCTCGTCGGACAGGGGGTGCCGCGCGGCCCAGTGGGCCGGCAGTTCGATGCCCACGCGACCGCGCCGGGCGAACAGCGCCGGCAGCGGCACCGCCTCGCCGTCGCGGCGCCGGTGCAGGATCGTGGCCACCCGAAGGCACAGCAGCATCAGCCAGTCGCGCGGGTCGGCCAGCACGCCGCGCATCTTGCGCAGCCCCCCCGACTGGCCCAGCGCAAGCCCTGCCATCCGTGTCTGCTCGGTCTGGGTGAAGCCCGGCATGTCGGCGTGCGTGAGGATGTAGCTGGAGTGCCGGTGGAAGTCCTCATGGGAGATCGACATGCCGATCTCGGCGAGCGAGGCGGTCCAGCCCAGCAGCGCGCGGTCGGCGGCGAGGATCTCGGCGGGGCCCCTGGCCGCCTGCCCGAGCATCGCCTGGGCGGTATGGGCGACACGCGCGCCGTGCGCGGGGTCGACGCCGTAGCGCGCGATCATCCGGGCAACCGTGATCTCGCGCATGTCGGCCGCGGTCTCGCGCCCGAGCAGGTCGTAGAGAAGCCCCTGACGCAGCGCACCCGGGCAGTAGCGCAGCGCGCTCAGCCCGAGCTCCTCGAAGACCGCGGTCATTACCGCGACCCCGCCAGCGAGCACCGGCCGGCGCTCCGGCCGAAGGCCCTCGAGCCTTATCCGCTCGCCGTTGCCGGCGCGCACAAGCTCGGCGGCCAGCTCGGCGAGAAGCTCCCGGGTGAGTTCGGGTGCACCCCACTGGGCCGCGGCGATCTGGGTCAGCGAGCGCGCGGTCCCGGAGGTACCGACCGCGTAGCGCCAGCCCTCGCGGCGGTAGGCCAGGCCGATCGGCGCGAGCGCCGCGCGGGCGCGCAGCACCGCGCGTTCGAGCCCCTCGGCGTCGACCTGACCATCGGCGAAATGCTTGCGGGTGATCGACACGCAGCCGATCGGCACCGATTCGGTCAGGCGTGGCTCGTAGTCGCGACCGATGATGCATTCGGTGGACCCACCGCCGATGTCGATCACCAGCCGGTTCACGCCGTCGACGGCCATCGCATGCGCTGCCCCGGCGTAGATCAGTCGCGCCTCCTCGAGACCCGCGATGATGTCGATCGGAAAGCCGAGCGCGGCCTCGGCGGTTGCAAGAAAATGCTGGGGGTTGCGGGCATGGCGCAACGTGGCGGTGGCCACCGCGCGCACGGCATCCGGGCTGAACGAGCGCAGCCGCTCGCCGAAGCGGTGCAGCGCCTCGATGGCGCGCTGCCGGGATGGGGCGTCGAGCTCGCCCTCGGGGGTCAGGCCGGCGCCGAGCCGCACCGGCGACTTCAGGCTGTCCAGAGGCTGCACCTGGACACCGGCGGCCGATTCCTCGACCCGGCCGATCAGCAGTCGGAAGCTGTTCGATCCGAGATCGACGGCGGCCAGCAGGCGGCGTTCAGGCATCGTGGGCAGTTCGGCGGGGAGCACGTTCAGTTGAGCAGCCCGGCAGGATGGCAAAGAACGCCGGTGTCATCAAATCGTCACCCACGCGGAACAGCATCGCGACCATGAACGACGCGGACAACGCTCACCGACCGGGCTGCGGCGACGCCGGGCAGCGGCTTCTCGATCGCGAGCAGGGGATGCTCGCGTTCAACGAGCGGGTGCTCGCCCAGGCCGAGGGCACCGAGGTGCCGCTGCTCGAGCGCCTGCGCTTCCTGACCATCGTGTCGAGCAACCTCGACGAGTTCTTCGAGGTCCGGGTGGCCGAACTGCGCGAGATCGGCGCGTCGCGCCATGCCGAGTCGGGCACCGCGCGCGACAGCCTCGCGCGCATCGCCGAGCGGGTGCGCCGGCTGGTCGCGCGGCAGTATGCGCTGCTCAACGACGAGCTGCTGCCGGCGCTCGCCGCCGAGGGCATCGTCGTCCACATGATCCCCACCTGGACGCCCGCGCTGCGCGCCTGGGCCGAGCAGGTCTTCCTGACCGAGATCGAGCCGCTGCTCACGCCGATCGCGCTCGACCCCGCGCACCCCTTCCCCCGCATCCTGAACAAGAGCCTGAACTTCATCGTCGAGCTCGAGGGGCTCGATGCCTTCGGTCGGCGCGCCGGCATCGCGGTCGTGCAGGCGCCGCGCGCCCTGCCGCGGGTGCTGCGGGTGCCGCAGGAGGTTTCCGGCGCGCCGCATGGCGTGATGCTGCTCACCTCGGTGGTGCAGGGCTTCGTCGAGCGGCTTTTCCCCGGGCTCGAGGTCCGTGCGGTGCACCAGTTCCGCGTCACGCGCAACAGCGAGCTCTTCGTCGACGACGAGGAGGTCACCGACCTGCGCGCCGCGCTGCAGGGCGAGCTGCGGCAGCGGCACTACGGCGACGCGGTGCGCCTCGAGGTGTCGGCGGCCTGCTCGGTGGTGGTTGTGCAGCGCCTGCTCGACGAGTTCGAGCTCACGCTCGATGACTGCTATCGGGTTGCCGGCCCGGTCAACCTCAGCCGGCTCGGCCAGGTGATCGACCTCGTCGACCGGCCGGACCTGAAGTTCCCGGTGTTCGACGCGCACGTGCCCGACGCGCTGGCCGGCCGCGATCTGTTCGCCGCGATCCGCCGCCGCGACGTGCTGCTCCACCATCCCTACGAGTCCTTCGGGCCGGTGATGGACTTCCTCAGTTCGGCGGCCACCGACCCGAAGGTCGTCGCGATCAAGCAGACGATCTACCGCACCGGCACCGATTCGGCGCTGATGGAGTCGCTGATCGAGGCCGCGCGCATCGGCAAGGAGGTCACCGTCGTGGTCGAGCTGATGGCGCGCTTCGACGAGGAGGCCAACATCGGCTGGGCCGCGCGGCTCGAGCAGGTCGGCGCGCATGTGGTCTATGGCGTCGTCGGGCACAAGACGCACGCGAAGATGGCGATGATCGTGCGTCGCGAGGATGGCCGGCTGCGCCGCTACGTGCACCTGGGCACCGGCAACTATCACCCGCGCACCGCGCGGCTCTACGAGGACTTCGGCCTGCTCACCGCCGACGAGGCGATCTGCGCGGATGTTCACGAACTCTTCCGCCGCCTGACCGGGGTGGGCCGTGCCGGCGATCTGAACGCGCTGGTGCAGTCGCCCTTCACGCTGCACGCGATGGTGCTCGAATCGATCCGCCGCGAGGCCGCGCATGCCCGCGCCGGGCGTCGCGGCTATGTGTGCGCGAAGGTGAATGCGCTGCTCGAGCCGACCGTGATCGAGGCGCTCTACGAGGCCAGCCAGGCCGGCGTGAAGATCGACCTGATCGTGCGCGGCGTCTGCGCGCTGCGCCCTGGTGTGCCTGGCCTGTCGGAGAACATCCGGGTCCGCTCGATCGTCGGCCGCTTTCTGGAGCACAGCCGCGTCTACCACTTCTGGAACGACGGGGCGCGCGACGTCTGGCTCGCGTCGGCCGACTGGATGGACCGCAACCTGCTGCGCCGGGTGGAGGTGGCCTTCCCGGTGCGCGATCCGCGCCTGAAGAAGCGAGTCCTCGAGGAAGGACTGCTCGAGCATCTGCGCGACAATGCCGCCGCCTGGATCATGGACAGCGATGGCGGCTACCAGCGGCGCAGGCCCCGTGGCTCGCGCCGCCGGGTATCGCAGCAGCGCATGCTCGAGCGGATCGCCGGCCGCTGAGACCTCCCGAACGCATCGCGCGCGTCGGCGCCTGTCGTCAGGGCGGTGCGAAGGCGGCCCGGTTTCGGCCGGCGTGCTTGGCCCGGTAAAGGGCCGCATCGGCCGCGCCCACGAGGGTCTCGGTGCCCGCCCGCACAGGCTGGGGCTGCCCGCTGCCGTCCGGCTGCGGCGTTGTCCAGACCCGCGCGGGCTCGAGCGAGGCCACCCCGAGACTGACGGTGACATGGCTGGCGGTGGCCGATCCGGCATGCGCGATCCGCAGCCCCGCCACCTCGGCCAGCAGGCGGGCGGCGATTTCGCGTGCCTTCCAGGGCGGGCAGTCGGGCAGCAGCAGCGCGAACTCCTCGCCGCCGTAGCGGGCCAGGAGATCGCTCGGTCGCCGGGCGTGTCGGGCGAGGGCCGAGGCCACTGACTGCAGGCAGGCATCGCCGGCGAGGTGGCCGTAGAGATCGTTGAACTGCTTGAAGTGATCGACGTCGGCCATGATCAGCGCGATCGATTCGCCGGTGCGCGCGGCGCGCGCCCACTCGCGCGCGATGCCGAGATCGAAGGCGCGCCGGTTGGCCACCCCGGTGAGCTCGTCGATCATCGTCAGCCGGCGCAGGTGATCGGCCTGCCGCTTCAGGGCCAGGTAGTTGGCGACGCGGGCGCGCACGATTTCCGGGCGCACCGGCTTGTGGATGAAGTCGATCGCGCCGGCTGCGAGCGCCTCGGATTCGATGCGCGCATCGCCGAGGCTGGTGACGAAGAGCACCAGCGCGTCGGCGGTCTCGGGGTCGGCGCGCAGGTCGCGGCACAGTGAAATGCCATCGGCATCCGGCATCTCGATGTCCAGCAGCACCAGGTCCGGACGCGTGGCGCGCGCGAGCGCCAGGGCCTCGCTGCCCCGGGTGGTCACCAGGACGCGCGCATGCTCGCGCAGCAGGTTCGCGAGAACCCGCACGCCGCCGGGATCGTCGTCGACGACCAGGATGCGGGCGTCCTGGCCCGCGCCTTCGCGCGCCGTCATGCCGACGGACCCGGGTCGGCGAGCAGGGCAGCCGCTTCCTGGCGCAGCAGGCTGGCGGCCACCGCGAACCGCAGGTCGTCGACTGCGTCGCCCAGTCGTGTCGCGAAGGGCACGCCAAGGCGTGCGGCGATCGCCGGGCGCAGCGTTTCGTGCAGGTCGACCGCCGCCGCATCATGCAGTTCGAGCAGACCGACCAGTTCGGCGAGCGCCTCGGGCGCGAGCGCTGCACCTGCATCGCCGGCGGGCTCTGCCGGGCTGGCCGCGAGGTGCGCGCCGATCGCGGCACCCAGCGCGGACATCGCGTCCTCGAGGCGCGCGAAGGCCACCTGCGGGTCGCTGGTGTCCGGGGCGCGCAGCGCGCTCTCGAGCGCGGTCGCGAGATCGAGCGCGGCCCGCGCGCCGAGATCGCCGAGCATGCCCTTCAGGGTGTGGATCGGGCGCGTCGCGGCAGCCGGCTCGCCGCGGACGAGCGCCTCGCGCGCGAGCGCCAGGACCTTGTCGCATTCCTGGGTGGCGTGCTTCAGCAGGTAGCGGAACAGGCCGAGATTGCCCGCGAGCCGCCGGTGCGCATCGATGCGGTCGATGCCCTCGATCGTCGGAAAGCTCGACAGCGGCACCGCCATCGGCGCAAGGCCGCTGCGCGGCGCCGCGTCGGCATGCCGGGTATCCGGATCGCGCGGGCGCAGCCGGGCGACGAGCCGTGCGAGCAGCGCGCCCGGGTGGCGGGGGTCGATCGGCCCGGGCAGGATGTCGGTGAAGGCGGTCGTGCCGGGTGGTACCGCGCCGATCCCGATGATCGGCAGTGTCGCGTGGTCGGGGTGCGCGCGCAGCCGCTCGACACCGGCTGGCGCGTCGGTGCCGGGCGTGCCGAGGACCACCAGGACCAGGTCGCAGCGCTCGCGCGCGAGCAGGGCCATGGCCTGCTCGGCATTGTCCGCCAGGCTGATCCGCAGCCCTTCGTGCTCGAGCGCGTCGCGCAGCGCGCCTGCCTGGGGATCCGCGGCCGGGGCAATCAGCAGCATCGCCGCACCTCGCAAGGGCATGCCGGTCTCGCGTCGACGCTCGACAGGCGGATCGACCTCGGAGAGTGGCTCGGCGTCGTCGGCCCGCGCGAGCGCCTCGAGCAGCCGCGACGCGGTCACCGGCTTGCGCAGCAGCGCGTCCCAGGGCGTGTCGGCGCTCGCGCGGGCCGCCGCTTCGCCGTCGGCGTCGCTGGCGAGCACCAGCCGCGGCACCTGCGCGAGGCGTCCTTCGGCGGCAAGCGCGCGTGCCCGGCGCAGCAGGTCGACACCATCGACCCCGGGGGTGCGCAGGTCGACCAGTACCGCGCCATAACCGGCTTCAGCCCCGTCTGCGGCATCCGCGACCGGCGCGAGCAGGCAGGCCAGCGCCTCCTGTGCCGACCCGGTCTCGACCGGTATCAGGTTCAGCCTGGCGAGGCTGCGCGCGATCAGGCCGCGCGAGGCCTCGGCATCGCCGACCACGAGCACGCGCCGGCCGCGCAGCCCGAAGGACTCGGGCAGCGCTGCGGCGGGTGCCGTTGCGGGCAGCTCGATCGCGAAGGCGAAGGTGCTGCCCTGGCCCGGGGTGCTGTCGACGCTCAGGCTGCCGCCCATGCGCTCAACCAGCCGCCGGCTTATGGCGAGACCGAGCCCGCTGCCGCCCGCGGAGCGCGCGGCCTGCTCGTCGGTCCGGGCGAAGGGCTCGAACAGGCTCTCGCGATCGGTCGCGGTGATGCCGATGCCGGTATCGCGCACCGCGAAGCGCAGGCGGGCCGCGCCGCCGGCAGGGTCGGCCGGGGTTTCGCGGTCGACCGACAGCACGACGCTGCCGGTGGGCGTGAACTTCACCGCGTTGCCGACCAGATTGTTCAGCACCTGGCCCAGGCGCGCCGGGTCGCCCAGCAGGCGCCGCGGCACCGCGGGATCGATGTCGAGCAGCAGTTCGATGCCGCGCGCCTGCGCGCTCGCGGTGAAGAGGTCGAGCACCCGCTCGAGCACCCCTTCGAGTTCGAAGTCGACCGTGTCGAGTTCGAGCCGCCGGGCTTCCAGGCGCGAGAAGTCGAGCACGTCATTGACGGTCGACAGCAGGGCGCGCGAGGATCGGTGGATGCGCTGCAGGCTGTCGGCCAGCGACGGCGCGAGTCCGGGGGTGCCCATGCCGAGGGCGGCGAGCCCGACGATCGCGTTGAGCGGGGAGCGGATCTCGTGGCTCATGTTCGCGAGAAAGGCCGATTTCGCGCGGCTTGCCGCCTCGGCCTGTTCCTTGGCCGCGAGCAGCTCGGCGGTACGCTCGTCGACCCGCCGCTGCAGGTCGTGGCGGTGCCCTTCGAGCTCCCGGCGCAGGCTCTCGCGCTCGAGCAGGTTGCGGATGCGCTGGCGGGCGATTCCGATGTTGATCGGTTTGTGCAGGTAGTCGGCGGCCCCCAGGCGCAAGCCCTCGATCTCGGCGCTCATGTCGACCACCGCGGTCACGAATACCACCGGTACCTGCGCGAGCGCCGGGTCGGCCTTCAGCCGCCGGCAGGTCTCGAAGCCGTCGATGACCGGCATCATCACGTCGAGCAGGATCAGGTCGGGCGGCGCGGCCGCCGCCAGGCGCAGGCCTTCCTCACCGGAGGCGGCGAGCTGCAGCGCGAACTCGTCGGAGAGCGCGCGAGCCAGCGTGGCAAGGTTGGCGGGGTTGTCGTCGATGGCCAGCAGGCGATGGCGGGTCATGGTCGTGCGTCCGATCGGATGGCCGGGTCAGGGAGCTGGCGCGGCGTCGAGGCGACGCGTCCAGTCGACGAGCGCGCGTTCGGCGCCGGCGAAATCGAGGGCATCGAGCGCCTGCGCGAGCGCATCGAGCCCCTCGGCCAGCGCGGTGCCTCGCGCGGCCATGCGCAGTTCGTCGCAGGCACCGACCGCGTCGAAGAGCCGTTGCGCGATCAGCGGGCGCAGCCGCTCGGCGAGCGCGGCCAGCTGCTCGCGCGCCGCACCGCTCGGTGGTTCCTGAGCCTGCATGTTCGGCCCGACCGGCTCGACAGGGTTGCCTGCGGCGACCTGCGCGGCCTGCATGTTGCCGGCTTGCGGCGCGGCTGGCAGCCAGCGTGCGAGGAGGCTTTCGAGGTCGTCGATCAGCACCGGCTTGGCGAGCACGTCGTCCATCCCCGCCTCGAGGCAGGCCAGCCGGTCTTCGCTGAAGGCGTTGGCCGTGACCGCGACGATCGGGCACCGCGGGTGCCCCAGGCGAGCCTCATGCTCGCGGATCCGTCGCGTGGTGGCGAGGCCGTCCATGCCCGGCATCCGGACATCCATCAGGATGAGGTCGAAGGGCTCGGCATCGCTGGCTGCGGCGAAGGCCAGCAGCCCGTCCTCGGCGGGCGTGACGGCGAGACCCATCCGGTCGAGGAGCCGGGTCATGAAGTCACGGCTTACCGCGTCATCCTCGGCGAGCAGCACCCGGCCCGCGAAACGGGCGAGCGCAGCCGATCCTTCGCTGGCCGCCCTTGATGGCGTGGCGGCCGGCTGGGCGGCGGCGCGCCGGTCGACCGGTGCACGCGGCTCGCGAGGCGGCACGGCCGCGACATCGGTGGTCATCGCCTCGGTGGCGAGCTGTACCGGCACCCGGAACCAGAAGCGCGAGCCTGCGCCCTGGCGGCTGTCGACGCCCACCTCGCCGCCAAGCAGCTGCGCGAGGCGGGCGACGATCGACAGGCCGAGTCCGGTGCCGCCGTGGCGGCGCGCCAGCGAGTTGTCCACCTGCGAGAAGGGCTGGAACAGCGTCGCCTGCTGCTCGGGCGACATGCCGGTGCCGGTGTCGGTGACCGAGAACTCGAGTGTGATGCGATCGAGGCCGCGCGAGCGTTCGCCGGCCTCGATCACCACCTCGCCCTGCTCGGTGAACTTGATCGCGTTGTTGACCAGGTTCAGCAGCATCTGCCGCAGGCGAAAGCCGTCGGTGAGATAGCGCTGGGCGGGCGCCCCCGCCCAGTGCGCTTCCAGACGCAGGCCCTTTCGGCGCGCGCTCTCGCGAAAAAGTGCATGCACGTCGGCGAGGATCTGGTCGGGCCGGCAGGGCGCGTTCTCGATCTCGAGATGCCCCGCCTCGATCTTGGAGAAGTCGAGCACGTCGTTGAGCAGCGTGAGCAGCGCCTGCCCCGAGCTCAGGATGGTGCGGGCATATTCGATGCGCTCGGGTTCGCCCACGCCGGGCTCGGCGAGCAGCTGCGCCATGCCCATCACGCCGTTCATCGGCGTGCGCAGCTCGTGACTCATCGTGGCGAGGAATCGACTCTTGGCGAGGTTGGCCGCCTCGGCCTGTCGGCGCGCCTCGACGAGCTCGGTGATGTTCAGCCGGAAACCGACGGTGTAGCCGTTGACCGTGCGCCGTTCGCTGTCGCGTACCCAGGAACCGTCGGCCAGCTGGCGCACCACCGTGGCGCCCGCGCGGTGCCGTTCGATCTGGCGCGCGAGCCACGAGGCGAGCTGGGCGTCGGTACCCGCCGGGTGGTGGCGACGCCACCACTGGCTGGCCATCTCGCTGAAGCTGCGTCCCGGTTCGATGACATCGTCGACGGCCAGGAAGATCTCGCGGAAGCGCCGGTTGCAGTAGACGAGGCGGTCCTGCGGATCGTAGATCACGAAGGCTTCCTCGATCGCGTCGATGGCGTTGCGGAAGCGCTCCTCGCTCAGCGAAAGCTGCTCGGTGCGTTCGATCACCCGCTGCTCGAGCCGCGTGTTGATCTCCTCGTAGGCGAGCAGCGCGCTGCGCAGCGTGCGCGACAGCAGGCCGATCTCGTCGGGTTCGTCGTCGGCCGAGGGCGTGGCGCGCCGCCCCTCGGAGATCGCCTGGCAGTCGGCCACCAGCGCGCCCAACCGGCCGGTGATGCGCTGCGCGAGCACGCCGGCCAGCCGCCAGGCGAGGGCCCCGAGCACCAGGGCGAGCAGCGCGGCACCCGCCAGCCGCCGCAGCACCGGCGCGATCCAGGGGTTGTCATAGGCATACAGCCGGAGTGCCATCGCGCCGTCGGACACGCCGTCGCCCAGGCGCAGCGGGAACAGCACCGGGAAGTGGCGCGTCCTCTGACGGTCATGGATCTTGAGCAGCGAGCGCTGGTCGAGCATCAGTTCGACGCCGGTGTCCGGCGGCAGGCTCATCGTGCGCAGGCGCATCAGCCGTGCGATGTCGATCGAACCCGACAGGGCGCCGATCGCGTCGTTCGAGTACGGATAGAGCACCGGGAAGACCGCGAGCATCACCGGCTCGCCGGACGCGCCGAGCACCCGCAGCTGCGGCTTGCGCTCCTCCATCGCGCGGGCGATGGTGGCGGCGACCTCGGCCGCATCGAGCGCGGCGGGCAGTTCGCCGAGCAGCAGCCGCCCGCGGTAGTCGGACAGCGTGACCGGCATGCCGTCGCCGGCGCTGGCGCGCGCCTCCAGGAAGGGGCGCAGGTAGACATCGCGCCCGGCGGAATCGGTCAGGCTCGTCCAGACGAGCGAGCTGCGGCTGAGCGCGCGCAGGTTGCCGAACTGGTTGTTGATGTCGCCGGCGAGGGTCTCGCCGAGCACGCTGGCCGCCGCCTGGTGGGCCCGACTGCGATCGTCGGGGATCTCCTCGAGGGTCAGCGCGAGCATCACGACCAGCAGCGTGAGGATCGCGATCATCGTCAGCGCGAAGGAGGTCCGGCGGATGCGGACCTCCAGGCGCTGGGGCAGCGCCGCCGGGCTCATCGTGCGGGCGGCGACGCGCCCATGGCGATCGGGATCAGTTCGTCGTTGGCGTTGTAGCGCGCGAAGAAGATGTTGCGCGCCGACAGGGCCTCGTGCCGTTCGGGGGTGAAGGGCACCGGGTAGCGCTGCACCAGGCCGTCGTAAGGTCCCAGCCGTTCCAGCGCGTCGCGCACCCGGCGTCGATCGGTGCTGCCGGCCTTGCGGATCGCCATCGCGAGCAGGTGCGTGAGGTCGTAGGCGTGTGCCACGCCCACCGGGCTGCGCACCGCGGCGGCCGACGTCACGCCGTAGCGGGTCTTCAGCGCCTCGAGCACCCGGCGCGCCGCCGGCCCGTTCTGGCCGATGAAGCTGTAGGTCTGGATCACCGCGAAATCGACCGCGTCGAGCGCGTCGCCGCACATGCGGGCGAAGTCGCCGCCGGTCACGCCCCAGTGACTGATGATCGGCAGGCGCTCGGCTGCCGGCAGGGCCGCGAGTTCGCGCACGAGGATCGCGCCTTCGGTCTCGTTGGCCACCAGCACGATCGCCTGAGCGCCGGCGGCGCGCAGTTCCTGGTAAGGGCGCAGCAGCGAGGCGTCCCCCCAGTTGTACCAGCGGTGTCCGACGATCGTCATGCCGCTGCCCGGCACCGCCACCGCCTTGTCGAGCGCGGCCCGGTTGCTGCGCCCCCAGGCCGTGCTCGGCAGCATCACGCCGATGCGGGTGACCTTGTGCTGCTCGCGCGCGAAGCGCACGAAGGCCGGCGCCGCCCACTCGTCCTTCAACGACAGCCGGAAGCTGAAGCTCGGGCGAAATCCGTGGTCGATGATGCCGTCGGCCGAGCCCCAGGGATTGAGCAGCAGCACGCCGAGCTCATGGGCCACCGGGAGCGCCTCGACGTAGACCGGGCTGAACTTGCCGCCGAAGACCGCGACCAGGTCGGGCAGCGCGGCGAGCTCGCGCAGGTTGTCCACCCCGACCGCGGTGATCGAACGGTTGTCGCGCGTGACCAGCTTCAGCGGGCGCCCGCCGAGCACGCCGCCGGCGCGGTTGATCTCGTCGATCGCGATCTCGATGCCCTGCTGCACTGCCACCGCTGAGGTGCTGGTGCGATGGCCGAACTCGGCGTCCAGTCCGATCAGGACGGGTTCGGAGGCCGAGGCCGAGCCGGGCGCGACCAGGCAGGTCAGGGCGGCGAACAGCAGGGCGAACAGTCGGGCCATGGTGAGACGGGTGTTCTCGAGCGCATTGACGGGGACGCGTGCGGCGTCCCGGCGACGGTGGGTCGCGGGCAACCGGACGCAGACCGGAGCTTACCGGGGATCGCCGGGGCGAGGAATCGCGTCGGGGGCTGTAAGGCTCGACGCGGCCGCGCGTCTCAGGCCTCGGCGCGCGATGCGGGCGTGCGCCAGGCAGCCCCCAGGCGCTCGCGCCGTGCCCCGTCCCATCCAACCACGATCCAGGTGACCATGCGCGCTTTTCTCAAGGGGCTCTGGTATCTCGAGGCGACGATCTGCGTCGTCGCATTCACCCTCACCGCCTCGGCCCTGATGGCCGATGTGCTGGCGCGTGAGTTCTTCGGCAACGGCATCTTCGGCGCGCAGCGCTTCGCGGTCTGGACGACCGCGATCGCGGGTCTGCTCGGCTTCGCGCTGGTGACGGCCGAGCGCGGCCATCTGCGGCCCACCTTCGCCGACCGGATTGTGCCGCGGGCGCTCGAGCCGTTCATGGACCGGATCGGCGAGCTCGTGTCGGCCGCGATCTGCGCCTTCCTGGGCTGGTACGCGATCGGCTTCGTCGAGAGCTCGATGAAGCTGGGCGAACGCGGCATGGCCATTCCGATCAAGGTCTGGCCCATCCAGACCGTGCTGATCTGGATGTTCTTCTCGTCGGCGCTGCGGCACCTGATCTTCGCCGCGCGCCCCGACCTTCGTCCCGAGCCGCCCAAGGAGAGTGCGTGATGGACTGGCTGATCCTGCTGGCGATCATCGTCGCCCTTCTCGTCCTGCGCCAGAGCCTGGTGCTCGTGCTGGCGGTCGCCACCGCCTACGTGCATGTGTTCATCGCGAAGAGCAAGATCGAGTTCCTGATCCAGGACTTCTGGTTCACGGTCGACCGCGAGGTGCTGCTGTCCATCCCGCTGTTCATGCTCGCCGGCAACATCATGTCGCGCGGCTCGATCGCCAAGCGGCTGGTGAACTTCATGCAGGTGTTCACGGCGCCCATCCCCGGGGGCATGGGCATCGCCTGCGTGCTGTCGTGCGCGGCCTTCGCGGCCATCAACGGCTCGTCGATCGTCACGATGCTCGCGGTGGGCTCGGTCATGTATCCGGCGCTGATCGCGCAGGGCTACAGCAAGCGCTTTTCGCTGGGGGCGATCGCCTCGGCGGGCACGCTGGGCATCATCATCCCGCCGTCGATCCCGCTGATCCTGTACGGCATCATGACCGAGGAGGACATCTCCAAGCTGTTCATCGCCGGCATCGGGCCGGGGCTGCTGCTGACCTTCTTCTTCGCCGGCTACTCGCTGTTCGTGAACCGGGCCATGCCGCGGGTGGGCTTCAATCCGCAGGTGGCCCTGGAGGCCTTCAACGGCGGCATCTTCGCGCTGATGCTGCCGGTGATCATGATCGGCGGCATCTACACCGGCTGGTTCAGCCCCACCGAATCGGCGGCGATCGCGCTGGTCTATGCGCTGCTGATCGAGTTCCTCGTGCACCGCGACGAGGATGCGAAGGACGCGCCCGCGGGAGCATCCTTCGGGGCCAGGGTCATCCACTACCTGCGCACCCGCGAGATGACGCCGCGCACGCTGGTGGCGACCATTCTCGAGACCACGCGCCTGCTGGCCACGCTGCTGCCGCTGCTGTGCATCGCGGGCAGCCTGAACACGATCCTCGACCACTCCGGCGCGCCCAAGCAGTTCGTGCAGTTCATGGTGGGCACGATCGAGGACCGGTGGCTGATGATGCTGGCCATCAACCTGGTGCTGTTGCTGGTCGGCTGCCTGATGGACGTGGGCTCGGCGATCCTGATCCTCGCGCCGCTGCTCGAGCCGCTGGCGGTGGCCGAGGGCTTCAGCCCCATCCACTTCGGCATCATCATGATCGCCAACCTCGAGATCGGCTACCTGACGCCGCCGGTGGGCCTGAACCTGATCGTCGCGATGGCGGCCTTCAAGGAATCCTTCGGCACGATATGCCGGGCCGTGGTGCCCTTCATCGTGCTGATGCTGATCTGGCTGACCATCGTCGTGGTCTACCCGCCGCTGTCGATGGGGCTGGTGGGCAAGTAGGGCCGCGAGCGGCCCGCGGGACCACGGTCGCCTTCGACGGCGGCCGTGGCCTGCCGCCGGCGTTCACCCGACCCGCGTCCCCATCCCGCCGTCCACCGGCAGCAGCGCGCCGGTGATGAAGCCCGCCTCGTCGCTGCACAGGAACAGGGCGGCATTGGCGGTGTCCCAGCCGGAGCCCATGCGGCCGCGCAGCGGCACCCGCGCATCGCGTTCGGCGCGCACCTGATCGACCGGCCGGCCGGTGGCGCGTGCGCCGCCCTCGACCGCCATCGGCGTGTCCATGAAGCCGGGCAGGATGGCGTTGCAGCGGATGCCGTGGCGGGCGTTGGCGCTCGCCACGCTGGTGGTCAGGCGGTTCACGCCGGCCTTGGAGACCTCGTAGGCGATCATCGTGGCGCCGGCGACCGAGGCGAGCGACGAGATGTTGACGATCGCGCCGCCGCCGCCCTGCTCGCGCATCAGCGGCAGCGCGTGGCGGATCGTCATCCACATGCCCTTCAGGTTGACCGTCATCAGCCGGTCCCAGGCGACCTCCTCGGCCTTGTGGGCCGGCCCGTCGCCGCCGCCGCCGATGCCGACATTGTTGACGAGCGCATCGATGCGGCCGAAGCGCTCGCGCGCCGCCGCCACGATCGCCGCGCAGTCGTCGCGGCTCGCGATGTCGGCGCGCAGCGCCCAGGCCTGACCGCCCTGCGCGGCGATCATGGCCGCGGTCTCGGCGGCGCTTGCCTCGTCGCGGTCGACGCACAGCACCCGCGCGCCTTCCTGCGCCAGCCGCAGCGCGGTCGCCCGACCGTTGCCCACGTTGGGGCCGGGGCTCTGCCCCGCGCCGACCACCACGGCCGCCTTGCCCGCCATCCGTCCGCTCATCGTCGTCTCCTGGTGCGCCCCCGTAGGGTGAGGGCTTGCGGTGATTGTGCCGGCTCGCATCGCATGCCGTTGCCCCGCCTGCCTGCGCCCGTTCCAGGTCCGTTTGCGCTTGGCGAACGCGTCATCCCGGCGCGAATCGGCGATCATGCTCGTCCATCCGCAGCCGCAGTTCTTCTTGGCAAACCCCGGAGGCATGTCGTGAGCACCAAGCAGTTCGCCAGCCAGGCCGATCTCGACGAGAAGAAGGTCACCTTCGAGCAGATTTCCGAGCATGCCTGGGCCTACACCGCCGAGGGCGATCCGAACACCGGCATCGTCATCGGCGACGACGCGGTTCTCGTGGCCGACACGCAGGCCACCCCCGCCATGGCGGCCGATGTGATCCGGCGCATCCGCGAAGTGACCGACAAGCCGATCCGCTACCTGGTGCTGACGCACTATCACGCGGTGCGCGTGCTGGGTGCCAGTGCCTACCAGGCGCAGCAGATCCTCGCCAGCCAGGACACCTACGACCTGATCGTCGAGCGTGGCGAGGCCGACAAGGCGAGCGAGATCGGGCGTTTCCCGCGCCTGTTCCGCAATGTCGAGACCGTGCCGGCGGGCCTCACCTGGCCCACGATGACCTTCAGCGGCCGGATGACCGTCTGGCTGGGCAAGCTGCGGGTCGACCTGATGCAGCTCGGCCGCGGCCACACGAAGGGCGACACCGTGGTCTGGTTGCCCGGCGAGCGCACGCTGCTGTCGGGCGATCTGGTCGAGTTCGACGCGACGCCGTATGCGGGCGACGCCTATTTCCAGGACTGGCCCCGCACCCTCGACAACATTGCCGCGCTGCAGCCGCTCGCGCTCGTGCCCGGTCGGGGCGCCGCGCTGCGCGGCGAGGCGCAGGTCGCGCGCGGGCTGGCGATGACCCGCGCCTTCATCACCGATGTCTGGACCCACGTGAAGGCGGGCGCCGACGCCGGCAAGGACCTGAAGACCGTCTATCGCGAGACCTACGCGGCGCTGCAGCCCGCCTACGGCCGGTGGGTGATCTTCGATCACTGCATGCCTTTCGACGTGACCCGTTGCTACGACGAGGCCACGCAGCACCGCGATCCGCGCATCTGGACCGCCGAGCGCGACCAGCAGATGTGGGCGACCCTCGAAGGCTGAAGCGTTTCGGCATCCGGCCCGGAGCATGCACACCATGGGCGAAGCCACGTTGCTGACTTACGCGGACAGCGGCGAATCGATCCAGGATCGGCGCTTCGCCTGGCGCCGCAGTCCGGATCAGGACGCGACCGCGCCGGTGCGCCACCCGGTCGTCGTGGTGGGCGCCGGGCCGGTCGGCCTGAGCCTGGCGATCGATCTCGCTCAGCGGGGCCAGCCCGTGCTGCTGCTCGACAGCGATGATCGACTGTCGAGCGGTTCGCGGGCGATCTGCTTCGCCAAGCGCACGCTCGAGATCTGGGACCGCCTCGGCGTGGGCGACGCGATGTGCGCCAAGGGCGTGGAGTGGAATCTTGGCAGGGTCTTCTTTCGGGATGCGCAGCTCTACCCTTTCAACCTGCAGCCCGAGCCCGGTCACGCGCGGCCGGCCTTCATCAACCTGCAGCAGTACTACGCCGAGGCCTACCTCGCCGTGCGCGCGGCGCAGCTTCCCGCGCTCGAGATCCGCTGGAAGAACACCGTGGTCGCCGTCTCGCAGGACGACGACGGCGTCACGCTGGGCATCGATACCCCCGGGGGCCGCTACACGATCCGCGCCGACTACATGGTCGCCTGCGACGGCTCGCGTTCGCCGGTGCGCGGCCTGATCGGCCAGGAGAGTCGCGGCCGCGTGTTTCACGACCGTTTCCTGATCGCCGATGTGCGGATGCAGGCCGACTTCCCGGCCGAGCGCTGGTTCTGGTTCGACCCGCCCTTTCATCCGAACCAGAGCGTGCTGCTGCATCGCCAGCCCGATGGCGTCTGGCGCATCGACTTCCAACTCGGCTGGGAGGCCGACCCCGAGGAGGAGAAGAAGCCCGAACGGATCCGGCCGCGCGTCGACGCGATGATGCGTGCGGCCATCGGCCGCGAGGTGCCCTACGAACTCGAGTGGGCGAGCGTCTACACCTTCGCCTGCCAGCGCATGGCGGCCTTCCGGCACGGCCGGGTGCTGTTCGCCGGCGACTCGGCGCATGGCGTCTCGCCCTTCGGGGCGCGCGGCGCCAACTCCGGCGTGCAGGATGCCGACAACCTCGGCTGGAAGCTCGAGGCGGTGCTGCGCGGGCGCGCCGGCGATGCGCTGCTCGACAGCTACGCCCATGAGCGCGAGTACGCCGCCGACGAGAACATTCTGAATTCCACCCGGTCCACCGACTTCATCACGCCCAAGAGCGAGGTCTCGCGCCTGTTCCGCGACGCGACGCTGCAGCTCGCGCGCACGCTGCCCTTCGCGCGACGCATCGTGAACAGCGGACGCCTGTCGGTGCCCACCACCTATCGCACGTCGCCGCTGAACACCGTCGATCCCGAGGCAGGCGAGGGCCCGATGCGACCGGGTGCACCCGCCATCGACGCGCCGCTGCCCGGCGGCAGCTGGCTGCTCGAGCGGCTGCGCGGCCGCGGATTCACCGCCCTGGTCTTCCAGGGCGCGGGCGACGAGGATCGCGCACCGGCGCTGCGCGCCGAGGCCGCGGGGATCGCCGAACTCGAGGTGGTTGTCCTGCCTCTCGAGGGCGTGGCCGCCGATCGCCACGACGCCGGCCCGGGCGCCGTGCTGCTGCTGCGACCCGACCAGCATGTCTGCGCCCGCTGGCGTAGCCCCGCCCCCGGTGACGTGGCCGCTGCGCTACGGCGCGCGCTCGCGCTTGCCTGAGGCCGAGCCAGCCCCGAGGATTCGCCATGGATCTCATCACCGAACCGAACCTCGAGTCGGCCGACGACTTCTACGAGGCCCTGATCGACAGCCACCGCGATCTCGACAGCGCGCAGAGCCACGCGCTGAACGCCCGCCTGGTGCTGCTGCTGGCCAATCACATCGGGCGGCTCGATGTGCTGCGCCAGGCGCTCGCGCTGGCGCGAGAGGCTCGCTGAGTCGCCGGCCGGCCGCCGTCCGCCCCGGCGCCTTGGCCGGGTGCGCATGCGGGCGCGGTGGCCCGGGCTGCACCCTCATCCGCCCTGAACCAGGAAGACGACCATGCCCGATCCCAGCTACCTCTCCGGTTTCGGCAACGAGTTCGCCACCGAGGCGCTGCCGGGGGCGCTGCCGGTCGGTCGCAATTCACCGCAGCGGGTGGCCTACGGGCTGTACGCCGAGCAGCTGTCGGGCACGGCCTTCACCGCGCCGCGGCACGCCAACCGCCGCACCTGGCTCTACCGCATCCGCCCGTCGGCGGTCCACGGGCCCTTCGAGCCGATGCCCGCCAGCGGCTGGCTCAGCCATGCCTGCGGCGGCTTCGACGAGGTGCCCACGCCGCCCGGCCCCCTGCGCTGGAACCCGATGCCGCTGCCGCAGCAGCCCACCGACTGGCTCGAGGGCATGGTCAGCATCGCCGGCAACGCTGCCTGCGGCATCCACCGGTACGCGGCCAACCGGTCGATGCGCGAGCGCTTCTTCTACGATGCCGATGGCGAGCTGCTGATCGTCCCGCAGCTCGGCCGCCTCGAGATCGCCACCGAGCTGGGCGTGCTGCGCATCGAGCCGCAGGAGATCGCCGTGATCCCGCGGGGCGTGCGCTTCCAGGTGCGCCTGCTCGACGACAGCGCGCGCGGCTATGTCTGCGAGAACACCGGCGCGGTATTCCGGCTGCCCGACCTCGGCGTCATCGGTTCCAACGGGCTTGCCAATCCGCGCGATTTCCTCACGCCGGTGGCGGCCTTCGAGGATCGCGAGGGCGATTTCGAACTGGTCGCGAAGTTCCGGGGGCGCTTCTGGCGCGCCCCGATCGGTCACGCCCCGCTCGACGTGGTGGCCTGGCACGGCAACGGCGCCCCGTACAAGTACGACCTGCGCCGCTTCAATGCCATCGGCTCGATCAGCCACGACCACCCGGATCCGTCGATCTTCCTGGTGCTGCAGTCGCCGTCGGCCACCCCCGGGGTCGACAGTATCGACTTCGTCATCTTCCCGCCGCGCGTGCTCGCGATGCAGGACACCTTCCGGCCGCCCTGGTTCCACCGCAACATCGCCAGCGAGTTCATGGGCCTGATCCATGGCGCCTACGACGCGAAGGCCGAGGGTTTCGTGCCGGGCGGCGCGTCGCTGCACAACTGCATGACCGGCCACGGGCCCGACGCCGAGACCTTCGAGAAGGCCAGCGCGGCCGACACCACGAAGCCGCACTACATCACCGACACGATGGCCTTCATGTTCGAGACCCCCGAGATCATCCAGCCGACGCGCGACGCGCTCGCCTCGTCAACGCTCCAGCGCGACTACTGGCGCTGCTGGCAGGGTCTTCGCAGGCACTTCACCGGGGGCGCGCGATGAGCCGCCTCGACGAAACCCACGATCCGGCGCTCGCGAGTTGGGTGGCCTCGGCGCAGGCGCCCGAGGCCGATTTCACGATCCAGAACCTGCCCTTCGGGGTGGTGCGGCGGCGGGGATGCGAGGAGCCCTGGCGTGTCGCGGTGGCCATCGGCGACCAGGCGCTAGACCTCGCCGCGCTGGGCGCGCGCGGACTTCTCGAGGGCGCGGCCGCCGACGCACTCGCGGCGGCTCGCGGCCCCGATCTCAACACGCTGATGGCCCTGGGGCCGTCGGCCTGGCGGGCGCTGCGTCTGGCGCTGTCGCGACTGCTGCGTGAGGGCTCGTCGCATCGGCAGGCCGTGGCCGGCTGCCTGGTCGAGCAGGCTGCGCTCGAGCATGCGGTGCCGGCGCGCATCGGCGACTACACCGACTTCTACACCTCCGTGTACCACGCCACCAGCATCGGCCGGCAGTTCCGTCCGGACAACCCGCTGCTGCCCAATTACAAGTGGGTGCCGATCGGCTACCACGGACGTGCCTCGAGCGTGCGCGTGTCCGGCGCCGACTTCCATCGGCCCGTGGGCCAGACGATGCCGCCAGGCGCTGATCGGCCGATTGTGCGGCCCTGCCAGCGCCTCGACCTCGAGCTCGAGCTGGGAGCCTTCATCGGCGCGGGCAACCCGCTCGGCGAGCGGATCGACATCGCGCAGGCCGAAGACCAGCTCTTCGGCCTGGTGCTGCTCAACGACTGGTCCGCGCGCGACATCCAGGCCTGGGAATATCAGCCGCTCGGGCCCTTTCTCGCGAAGAACTTTGCCACCACGATCTCGCCGTGGATCGTGACGATGGAGGCGCTCGCCCCGTTCAGGCGACCCTTCGCGCGGGCGGCGGGCGATCCGGCGCCGCTACCCTACCTCGACGGCGCGCACAACCGTGCGCAGGGGGCTGTCGACATCGAGCTCGAGGCGCTGCTGCAGACCCGCGCGATGCGCGAGGCGGGGCGCGCGCCGATGCGCCTGTGCGTCACCAACGCGACGCATGCGTACTGGACGCTCGCACAGCTGGTGGCGCATCACACGGTCGGCGGCTGCGATCTTCAACCGGGCGACCTTCTGGGCACCGGCACGCTGTCGGGGCCCGCGCCGGATCAGGCCGGCGCGCTGATCGAGCTGACCCAGGGCGGTCGCCAGCCGATCGCGCTGCCTGGCGGCGAGCAGCGCGTCTATCTCGAGGACGGCGACACGGTGATCCTGCGCGGATGGAGCGCGACGCCGGGCGCGGCGCGCGTGGGCTTCGGCGAGTGTCGGGCGACGGTGCTGCCGGCGCTGGCCTGATGGTGGTCGGGTCGCGGGGAGCAAGCTGCCCGGACCCGCAACCGCAGCGCGCGGCTCAACCCGGGATGCGCACCGGCAGCTCGGTGTAGCCGCGCACGAAGTTCGAGAACACGCGCTTGGGTGGCCCCACCACCTCGATCGCCGGGAAGCGCGGCAGGATCTCCTCCCACAGGATCTTCAGCTGCATCTCGGCCAGACGGTTGCCGACGCAACGATGGATGCCGAAGCCGAAGGACAGGTGCTGGCGCGGGCGGGGGCGGTCGATGATGAAGGCCTCGGGGTCGGCGATCACGCTGTCGTCGCGGTTGCCCGACAGGTACCACATCACCACTTTGTCGCCCTTGCGGATCGTCTTGCCGCCGAGTTCGGTGTCGGCCAGCGCGGTGCGCCGCATGTGCGCGAGCGGCGTTTGCCAGCGGATGATCTCGGGCACCATCGAGTCGACGAGCTTCGGGTTGGCGCGCAGCTTCTCCCACTGCTGCGGGTGCCGCGACAGCGCGAGCAGCCCGCCGGTCATCGAGTTTCGGGTGGTGTCGTTGCCACCGACGATCAGCAGCATCAGGTTGCCCAGGAACTCCTGCGGACTCATGTTGCGGGTTGCCGGGCCGTGCGCGAGCATCGACACCAGATCGCCGCGCGGGGGCGCGTTCACGCGCTCGTTCCAGAGCCTCGTGAAGTAGGCGAGGCACTTGTTCAGTTCCTCCCAGCGCTGCGCCTCGCTCTTGAGCAGGTGCTTCTCGCCGGCCTGCGCGGTGGATACGTCGGACCACCAGGTCAGCAGCCTGCGGTCCTCGAGCGGGAAGTCGAAGAGGGTGGCCAGCATCAGCGTGGTGAGCTCGATCGAGACCCGGTCGACCCAGTCGAAGACCTCGTTGCGCGGCAGGCCGTCCAGAACCCGGCACGTGCGCTCGCGAATCAGGCTTTCCATGGTGGCGAGGTTGCCGGGCGCGACCACCGGACTCACCACCTTGCGCTGCTCGTCATGCACCGGCGGATCCATCGCGATGAACATCTGGAAGCGCTGGTCCATCGGCGCATCGAAGATGCCGATGCCGCCATGGCGCCAGTCCGAGGAATAGACGCCATGGTTGGTGTCGACGGCCATGATGTCCTGGTAGCGCGTGACGGACCAGAAACTGCCGTTGACCGCGCTCTGCGTCCAGTGCACCGGGTCGTCGCGGCGCAGGCGCGCGAAGTAGTGGCCGATGGTGTCGTCGACGTACAGGCGCGGCTTGGAGACGTCGATCTGGTCCAGCGGCATCGAGAAAGCCTCGGCGCGGGCGAGGGCGTCTGCGGAAGCGGTGAGGGTGGTCATCCCGGGGGCCTCGTCGGTCGAGTGCTGCGTTTTCCGATTATCCGGCGTCGGGCCGCATGCGCCAAGGTGGGGCGCCTCTTGCACGGAGGGCCCGCGCCGGGGCGGTCGCCAGCCCGGCCTCAGGAGGCGGTTGCGCGATCGCCTTGCGCGCGCAACCTTTCGATGTCGGCGAACAGCCGCGCGCTGACCAGCCGCAGAAAGAAGAACCCGAAGGTCGGGTTCTGGAAGCAGAGCTGCCGGATCTGGTCGTAGCCGATCGACAGCACCTCGCCAGCCTCCTCGCACCGAAGCGAGGCGGTGCGGCGCTGGTCGGGCGCGACGAAGCCGAGGTCGCCGACGAACTGTCCCGGCGGCACGGCGATGCCGAGTTCGGGCAGCCGGAATCCCCCGCTCACCGTGTAGTACATCCGGTCGCCGACGTCGCCTGCCCGGAACAGCACCTCGCCGGCGGCGCAGCGGCGGCTCGACATGAAGGGCTTGAGCCACTCGATCGAGATCTCGCCATTCGCCGATGCCGAGACCTTGCGGATCAGGCGCAGCATCTGGATCAGCCGGACGATGTTCAGCGGCAGCACCACCAGATGCAGCATCAGCACCGGCCAGGTGCCGCTCAGGTAGCCGTAGGTGATGAAGATGCAGCTGCCTGCGATGCCCGCCACCCGCAGCGGGATCATCGTCTTCATCGAGTAGGTGGCGATGATGACCAGCGCGCCGAGGTGTCCGAGAACGTCGATCCAGGTCATCGTGTCAACCCGGGGTCGAGGCGTGGATCGGCGATTCGAGGGCGAACAGCCGCCATTCGCCGGGGACGCCCTTCAGCGTGTGCGTGCCGCGATCGTCGAATCGCAGGCCCGACCCGGCGACCAGATCGCGGACGGTACCGGTGACCAGGATCTGGTCGGCCTGCGCCGCCGCGGCCACCCGCGCGCCGATGTGCACCGCGATGCCGCCGAGCTTCTCGCCAATGATCTCGCACTCGCCGGTGTGCACGCCGATGCGCGTGGCCAGGCCGAGGCGGCGGGCGCTGTCGCGCAAGGCGCGCGCGCAGCGGATCGCGCGAGCTGGTGCATCGAAGGAGGCGAACAGACCGTCGCCGGCCGTGTCGATCTCGCGGCCGCGCAGCCGGCCCAGCTCGGTCCGCGCGTCACGAAGATGCGTTGCGAGCAGATCGCTCCAGCGGCGATCGCCGAGGCGTGCGGCGGTCTCGGTGGCGCCGACGATGTCGAGGAACAGCACGGTCGCCAGGACCCTGTCGCTCATCGACGAGGCGACCGAGCCGGTCAGGAAGGCCTCGATGGCATCGAGGAACTCGTCGACGTGGTCGCCGGTAAACGGAAGGTGGTCATGACCCGGCTGTTCGATCAGGCGGGCCTGAGGGATGTGTCGTGCGAGGAATCGCCCGCCCTCGACGCTGATGGTGACATCGTCGGTTCGGTGCAGCACCAGCGTGGGCACCTGGATCGCGCCGACGATGCCGGCGATGTCGATCAGGCTGTTCATGCGCATCAGCGCGGTGGCCGCCGACGGGCTCGCGCCCAGCCGCTCGAATCGGCCCCACCATGCCTGGAAGAGGGGGTCGCCCGCGCGCGATGGCGCGAACAGCCCCAGGCTGTTGCCGCTGCCCCAGTCGCTGCGGATGTAGCCGATGAAGGCCTCCAGCGCCTCGGGCGTGGGCAGCCAGGAACTGAAGCGCGCGAAGGCGCCGTAAAGCACCAGCGCCTGGCAGCGGTCGGGATGCGAGGCCGCGAACAGGCTGGCGATCGATCCGCCCTCGGAGATGCCAAGGAGGGCCGCCCGGTCCATGCCGGCCGCATCCATCACGGCGCGTACGTCGTCCATGCGCTGGTCGACGCCGGGCAGGTCGGCTACCCGGTCCGACATGCCGGTGCCGCGCTTGTCGAACATCACGACGCGGGTGAAAGAGCCCAGCCTCGAGAGCCAGCGGGCGCAGTCGGGTTGGTCCCAGAAGTTCTCGATGTGCGAGACGAAGGGCGGGACAATCACGAGGTTGGTGTCGCCCTCGCCGAAGACCTGCCACGCGATGTGCACATCGCCGCTGCGCGCATACCGGGTATCTGGCCGCATCGTTTCCGCCCGCGAGTCGCGTGTCGATGAGTCGGCAATGTAGCGTGCCGAGGCTGGCTCGGCCAGCCGGTCGACCGAGCATTCGGGGAGCATGCTGGCGGCGTGCAACGGAAACGCGCTCCGACCCGTCTTCGAAGAAGGTCGGTGCGGCAGGCTTGCGGATGCGCGTGTGAAGGGCGAGACGAAGGTCGCCGCAGTCAGCCCACGTCGAAGTGCTGCGGGCGACGGCCTTGGATGCCGGCGTAGAAGCGCTTGATCTCCGCCATGTCGGCCTCGATGTTGCCTGTGGGGGTGAACACCGGTCCGAGGCCCGAGACCTTGCGGGCGTAGTCCATGTAGGCCAGCACGATCGGAACATCCGCCTGCAGCGCGATGTGATAGAAGCCCGTCTTCCAGTGGGTGGTGCGGCCGCGCGTGCCTTCGGGCGGCACGACCAGTTGCACCGCGCCGTCGGCTTGCCTGAGCGCGGCAGCCGACGCGGCGACCAGGTTGCCGCTGCGCCGGCGGTCGACGGCGATGCCGCCCAGCCAGCGCATCACCGGGCCGAACGGGAACGCGAAGAGGGTGTGCTTGCCCATCCAGTACACGTGAAGGCGGAGCACGAAGGCCACCATCAGCGTATACGGGAGGTCCCAGTTGCTGGTGTGCGG
Source organism: Burkholderiaceae bacterium (assembly GCA_044235405.1). Classification (GTDB taxonomy): domain Bacteria; phylum Pseudomonadota; class Gammaproteobacteria; order Burkholderiales; family Burkholderiaceae_E; genus Quisquiliibacterium. Next base: position 73 of record JBIIHU010000007.1, on the reverse strand, counting down.
GGCCGCGATCAGCACGCACTTGCGCGCCCCGGGAGGCAGACTGCCCTCCACGGTCCAGCCGTTCAGCTTCAGG
>JBIIHU010000006.1:0-33630 GCA_044235405.1 Burkholderiaceae bacterium | reverse complement strand
GAAAGTGATGCAGCACGACCTGCATCATCGTGAACTTGTAGAGGTCGGTGTCGAGCAGCGAGTGGATGATCATGGGGCGCGCGCTGGTGAAGCCGGAAGCCGGCCTGCGTGCCGTGAGTGTAGTGCAGCGACGATAATCATTCCGATGCCCGATGCCCGTGACAGCCGCGGCGCGACCGGGGGCGGCGAGCCCCGGGTGGTCGCGCACCTCGACATGGACGCGTTCTACGCGAGCGTCGAGCTGCTTCGCTATCCGCAGCTGCGGGGCCAGCCGGTGGTCATCGGGGGGTCGGCGCGCGCCCGCGCCGCGCCCGCGAACGGCGTCGCCGACGGGTTCGCGCGGCTGCGCGACTACGCCGGCCGTGGCGTGGTCACCACCGCCACCTACGAGGCGCGGGCTTTCGGCGTGCGCGCCGGCGTCGGTCTGATGAAGGCCGCGCGGATGGCACCGCAAGCCGTGCTGCTGCCGGTCGACATGGAGGAGTACCGACGTCACTCGCGCCGCTTCAAGGCCGCGGTGCGCGCGATCGCGCCCCTCGTCGAGGATCGCGGCATCGACGAGATCTACATCGACCTCGGGCCGCTGCTGCGCGACACGCCCGACCCGTGGAGCGAAGCGCCCGGGCTCGCGATGCGCCTGCGCAACGCGGTGCGCGATGCCACCGGGCTGTCGTGCTCGATTGGCGTCACGCCGAACAAGCTGCTCTCGAAGATCGCCTCCGATCTCGACAAGCCGGGCGGGATCACGATCCTCACGCACGCCGACCTCGCACCGCGGATCTGGCCGCTGCCGGCGAACCGCATCAACGGCATCGGCCCGAAGGCCAGCGCGCGGCTTGCCGCACTCGGCATCGGCACGATCGGCGAGCTCGCGAGGGCCGACCCCCAGTGGCTGGTCGGCCACTTCGGCCGCAGCTACGGCACCTGGCTGCACGAGGCGGCCCACGGCCGCGACGCGCGGCCGGTGGTCACCGAAAGCGAACCGCGATCGATCAGCCGCGAGAGCACCTTCGAGCGCGACCTCGACCCGGTGCGCGACCGCGAGCGCCTGCGCGACCTGTTCACCGAGCTGTGCGTGCGGCTCGCGGCCGACCTCGAGCGCAAGGGCTACCTCGCGCGCTCGATCGGCCTGAAGATCCGCTTCGACGACTTCAGCACCGTGACCCGCGACCACACCGCCGACAGGGCGACCGGCGACGCCGGCGAGATCCGCCGGATGGCTGGCGAGTGCCTGCGACGCGTGCGGCTCGACCGGCGCATCCGGCTGCTCGGCGTGCGCGCCGCAAGCCTGCTGCCGCGTCATGGCGCCGGGGCGCTCGCCGAGCCCGCGCCGCGCGCGTACGGCATCACGCTGCCGCTGTTCGGCGACGACGCCGGCTGAGGGGCGACGCTCAGACAGCGAGCAGCTTGCGACGCAGTTCGGGGGAAGCGATCAGGTCGCGCATCGGCGCCTGCAGGCGCACCTCGCCGCGATCGAGCACGCAGACCCGGTCGGCGACGGCCGCCGCGAAGCCCAGATTCTGCTCGGAAAGCAGCACCGAGAGGCCTTCCTGCTTCAGCGCCTGGATGGTGGCCGCCATCTGCTCGACGATGCGCGGGGCGACCCCTTCGGAGGGCTCGTCGAGCAGCACGAGCCGCGGGTTGCCCATCAGCGTGCGCGCCACGGTGAGCATCTGCTGCTCGCCACCGCTCATGTGCGCGGCGGGCCGCTCGAGCATGCCGGCGAGGTTGGGGAACAGGCGCAGCAGCCGCTCCTCGGTCCACGCGGGCGCGCCGGCCTGCGGCGGGCGTCGGCCGACCGCCAGATTCTCGGCCACGCTGAGGTCGGTGAAGATGCGCCGGTCCTCGGGAACCCAGCCGAGCCCGAGGCGACAGATCCGGAAGGGCGCGAGCCCGAGGATCTCGCGCCCGTCGAAGCGCACGCTGCCGCCGGCCCGCGGCATCAGCCCCATTACCGCCTTGAGCAGCGAGCTCTTGCCCGCGCCGTTGCGGCCCATCAGGGCGAGCACCTCGCCGGGCTGAACCGCAAGATCGACGCCGAACAGCACCTCGACCGCACCGTAGGCGGCGCGCAGCCCCGTCACCCGCAGCAGCGGCTCGTCGGGGCTGGCCGCCGCCAGGCCGGGCGGCATCGCCGACGGGTGCGATCCCCCGCTCACGCGCCCTCCCCAGCCGCAGGCAACGGCCCGGCGAAGCGGCCCGAGCCGAGGTAGACCTCGGCGACGCGTGCATCGTCACGGATCCGGTCGGGCGGCCCCTCGGCGATCAGCTGTCCCTCGGCCAGCACGAGGATCCGGTCGGCGTGCTCGAAGACCACATCCATGCTGTGCTCGGTGAACAGCACCGCGATGCCGAGCTCGCGCGACAGCGCGCGAACGAGCCGCATCAGCGCGCCCCGCTCGCCGGGGGACATGCCGGCGGTGGGCTCGTCCATCAGCAGCAGCCGCGGATCGCCGGCGAGCGCCAGCGCGAGCTCGAGCGCCTTCAGATCGCCGTAGGCCAGCGCCGCGCAGGGGCGATCGCCAGCCGCCTCCAGGCCGACCCGCTGCAGCAGGTGCTGCGCACGGTCGCGATGCAGGCGTGCGGCCACCGGCCACCAGCATCCCAGCTGCCGCCGGTGGGCGAGCAGCGCGAGCTGCACATTCTCGCGCACGGTGAGCGAGGCCCAGGTGGCGGCGACCTGGAAGGTGCGCCCAACCCCGAGTCGCGCGATGCGCCGCGGTGGCATGCCGGTGATGTCGAGCCCGCCGAGCGATACCCGACCGGCATCCGGACGCAGCTGGCCGTTGATCAGGTTGAAGCAGGTGGACTTGCCGGCGCCGTTGGGCCCGATCATCGCGAGCATCTCGCCTGGCGCGAGCGCGAAGCTCACCCCGGCGACCGCGCGCACGCCGCCGAAGGCCTTCGACAGCCGCACGGCCTCGAGCAGCGCCGCCGGTGCGCCCTCGCGGGACTCCTTCGCGCCGTTCACCGGGCTGCTCATGGCGTCCACCGGACCGCTCACGGCGACGCCCGCCCGCGCAACCGTGCCGCGAGCACGCCGCCCGCGCCCGCGATGCCTTGGGGGAAGGCAAGCACCAGCAGCAGGATGACCGCGCCGAGCATCGCGCGCCAGTAATCGGTGCCGCGCACGACCGCGTCCTGCAGCCAGGTGAAGAGCGCCGCGCCCGCGAGCGGGCCGGCGAGCGACTGCACGCCGCCGAGCAGCACCATGACGAGCCCGTCGACCGAGCGCCCGACCGCGATCGCCTCCGGCGAGATCGTGCCCTTGGCCAGCGCGTAGAGCGCGCCGGCCAGCCCGCCGAAGCAGCCCGCCACGGCGAAGGCCGCCCAGTGGATGCCGACCACGTCGATGCCGACCGCCTCGGCGCGCAGTGGCGAGTCGCGACCGGCACGCATCGCCCACCCGAACGGCGAGAAGAGCAGACGCCGCAGCAGCAGGACGCCCCCCGTCACCAGCAGCACCGCGAGCGCGAGAAAGGCCGCTCGGCTCTCGAAGGCGGCGGCCGGCCGGATGCCCACCAGGCCGTTGCTGCCGCCGGTGACCGTATCCCACTGGAACACGACCGACCAGACGATCTGGGCGAAGGCGAGCGTGAGCATCGCGAGGTACACCCCCGAGAGCCGTACCGCGAACCAGCCGAAGACGACCGCCGCCAGCCCCGCCGCGACCGGTGCGAGCACGAGTACCGCGCCCATCGGCAACGCCGCGTCCCGCGCCAGCAGCGCCGCGGCGTAGGCTCCGATGCCGAAGTAGGCGGCATGCCCGAAGGAGTGCATGCCGCCCGGGCCCATGATGAAGTGCAGGCTCGCGGCAAACAGCACCGCCACCGCGATGTCGATCAGCAGCACGAGCGCATAGGCGTCGGTGCCCGCCCACAGCGGCGCGGTCATCACTGCCACGAACAGCACCCATGCGACCGCGCGCCCGCGGGCGCCCGCGGGCTGCAGAGGCGGCTCGGCAGGCCCCTGGACGCGCACCGCCCCGGCAGGCCGGCCAAGCAGCCCCCAGGGCCGCACGATCAGCACCGCAGCCATCACCAGGAACTCCACCACCAGCGTCAGGCGCGAGAACGAGACCGTCAGGCCCGCGAGCTCGAGCGTACCCAGCCCGTGGCAGAGCGCCTTGACCTCGGCGATCAGCAGCGCGGCAAGGTAGGCGCCGGGGATGCTGCCCATGCCGCCAACCACGACCACGACGAAGGCCTCGCCGATCGTGGCGAGATCGAGACCGAGGTGCGCAGGCTCGCGCGGCAGCTGCAGGGCGCCCCCCAGACCGGCGAGCGCCGCGCCGAGGGCGAACACGCCGGTGAACAGCCAGCGCTGATCGACCCCCAGCGCCCCCACCATCTCGCGATCCTGGGTGGCGGCACGGATCAGCATGCCGAGCCTCGTGCGGTACAGGAGCAGCCACAGCAGCCCGAGGACCACCGGCCCGATCGCCACCAGCACCAGATCGTAGGTGGGTATCGGACGGCCGAGGATCGGGATCGTGCCCCGCAGCCCGGGCGCCTTGGGGCCGAGCAGATCCTCCGGCCCCCAGATCGCGAGCGCGGCGTCGCGCAGCATCAGCACCACCGCGAAGGTGGCCAGCAGCTGCAGCAGCTCGGGCGCGCGGTAGACCCGGCGCAGCACCAGAATCTCGAGCAGCGCGCCCAGCGCGCCCACGCCCAGCGCGGCCAGCACGATCGCCCCCCAGAAGCCGAGGGGGCCGCTGCCCAGGCGATCGGTGACCGTCCACGCCAGGTACAGCCCGATCATGAAGAAGGAGCCATGGGCGAAATTGACGATCCGGGTGACGCCGAAGATCAGCGACAGCCCGGCCGCGATCAGGAACAGCGTGGATGCCGAAGCCAGCCCGTTGACGAGCTGGGCGGCGAGGGATTCGAGCATGGGGTGCAGCGCGGAGGCGAGACGGCGACGCGCGAACCGAAGACAGGCGCGCGCGCTGAACGCGACGAAGCGTGACGGCGTCCGGCGCGCCGCTCAGGGCGCCGGACGCAGCCGCGAGACCGCGGCATCCGATGGCATCACGGCCGCGCCGTCGATGTACCGGAAGTCGCGCATCACGCCGCGCCCCTGGTCGAGCGCCGTGCGGCCGACGAAGGCGCCCATCGTGGCCTGGTGGTCCTGCGCGCGATAGGTGACGGGCCCCAGGGGCGTGGCGAGGCTGACGCCGCGGAAAGCCTCGACGAGCTTTTCGGTCTCGACGGTACCGGCTCGCCGGATCGCCGCGGCCATCGAGTGCATCGAGATGTAGCCGACGATCGAGCCCAGACGGGGATGGTCGCGCCAGCGCTTCTGGTAGGCCTGCAAGAAGCGGTCGTGCTCCGGCGTGCGGATCCCGTACCACGGGTAGCCGGTGACGATCCAGCCCTCGGGAGCTTCGTCGCGCAGCGGCTCGAGGTACTCCGGCTCGCCGGTCAGCAGGCTGACCACCGGTCGGTCCTTGAACAGGCCGCGGGTATTGCCTTCACGCACGAACTTCGCGAGATCGGCGGCGAACAGCACGTTGAAGATCGCATCGGGCTTGAGGTCGGCGAGCGCCTGCACGACCGCACCCGCCTCGATGCGGCCCAGCGGCGGCGCCTGCTCGCCGACGAACTCGACGTCGGGCTGCGCCTGGCGCAGCAGTTCCTTGAAGGTGGCCGCGGCCGACTGCCCGTACTCGTAGTTCGGGTAGACGATCGCCCAGCGCTTGCGCTTGAGCTTCGCGGCCTCGGGCACCAGCATCGCCGCCTGCATGTAGGTCGAGGGGCGCAGCCGGAAGGTGTAGCGGTTGCCGTTCTGCCAGGTGATCTTGTCGGTGAGCGGCTCGGCGGCGAGGAACACCACCTTTCGCTGGCGGGCGAAATCGGCGACCGCAAGACCGATGTGCGACAGGAAGGTGCCGAAGATCAGGTCGGCCTTCTCGCGCACGAGCAGCTCCTCGGCCACGCGTACCGCGTCGCCCGGGTTGCCGCCGTCATCGCGCGACACCACCTCGACGCGCCGGCCGAGCAGTCCGCCCGCTGCGTTGATTTCCTCGAGCGCGAGCTCCCAGCCCTTGCGGTAGGGCTCGAGGAAGGCCGGCTGGCTCTTGTAGCTGTTCAGTTCGCCGATGCGGATCGGGGCTTGCTGCTGGGCGAAGGCCGCGGGCGCGGCAAGCAGCAGCCACGCTGCCGCGAGGAGTTTCTTCATGGGGAGGGCTCCGTGGAAACGGGCGGGGCGCGACCGGCAGCGCGCGGACCATCCGCGACCGGCAGCCACCCTGAGGCAGCTCCCGCCGCCCGTCGGCCTGATGGTAGCTCAGCCTCGGCGCCGGCGTACTGCGCCCATGCGGCGCGCACGGTAGAATCGGGGACCATCGATCGTCGTCCCCCCGGATCGCGCCCATGCCGCACATCGTCCTCGAATCCTGCATCCGCTGCCGCTACACCGATTGCGTCGATGTCTGTCCGGTCGACTGCTTCCGCGAGGGGCCGAACATGCTGGTCATCGACCCCGACGAGTGCATCGACTGCGCGGTCTGCATCCCCGAGTGCCCGGTCGAGGCGATCAAGGCCGAGGAAGACGTCCCGCGCGAGCAGCAGTCCTTTGTCGCGCTCAACGCCGAGCTCGCCAAGGTCTGGCCGAGCATCACGCGCACCAAGCCGGCCCTGCCCGACGCCGACGACTGGAAGGACGTCAAGGACAAGCTCCAGCACCTGGAGCGCTGATGCCCGGTCTGGCCTTCGGACTGCGGTTCGAGGACCTGTACCGACGCGAAGGGCTGCAGCGCCTCGACGAAGCCTTCGGCGACTTCCTGGCCGAGGCCGATCCCGAGCTTTCCCGGCGCTTCGCGAGCGCGCGCGCAGCCCCCGAGGCCCTCGCGTCGCGCGACGAGGCCGCGCTGCTGCTGGCGCTCGCCCCCCACCTCGACCGCTTCCTGGGCGAGCTCTTCCGGATCGGCGATGCGGTTGCCGCGCTGCGCGGCGATCACGAGGCGCTTGCACCGCTGGTGCGCGCCAAATGGAAGTTCGTCCGCCGCAAGGCGCTGCTGCCCTGGCCCGACGAGGCTTCGCTGGGCGACTTCGACGCCGACGCGGCCCTCGCACGGCTTGAAGCCTGGCTCGGCCAGCCCTTCGAGGAACTCGCCTTCGCCCGCGCCCTGCAGGCATGGCAGACCGACGGGCTTTCGGAACGCCTCGATCTGGCCGCGCGCTACTGCGCCTGGGCGGTGCACAGCGAGGCCGGCCAGGCTCGCCACCGCGGGCAGGTGCTGTTCCGACATCCGCGGCAGACCGATCCGGCCGCGCTGCTGCCGGCGGTCGTCCCCGGAACCGACGCGCACGGCCACCGGGTGTCGGTCATCGACCTGCGCCATCTGCGCCGCCGCGAGGGCTTCGGACTCACCGACCGGGGCACCGACCTGCCGGGCGCGCTCGACGAGGTCAACTACTGCCTCTGGTGCCACGCGCAGGGCAACGATTCCTGCTCGAAGGGACTGCGCGAGCGCGGACCCTCCGGCGCACCGGCCGCACCCGGCACGTCGGGCCCGACACCGGCCGCGGCGGCGGCCACCCCCCGCTGGCGACGCAGCGCGCTGGGCACCACGCTCGCCGGCTGTCCGCTCGAGGAGCGCATCTCCGAGTTCCAGCAGGCCAAGGCGCGTGGCCACGCGCTCGCCGCGCTAGCGATCATCGTGATCGACAACCCGATGGTCGCCGCCACGGGCCACCGGATCTGCAACGAGTGCATGAAGGCCTGCGTCTACCAGCAGCAGACGCCGGTCGACATCCCCCAGGCCGAGACCCGCACCCTGCGCGACGTGCTGGCGCTGCCCTGGGGCTTCGAGATCTACGGCCTGCTCACCCGCTGGAACCCGTTGAACCTGCGCCGCCCGCTGCCGGCGCCCCCGTCGGGGCGCAAGGTGCTGGTGGCCGGCATGGGGCCCGCGGGCTTCACGCTGGCGCACCACCTGCTCAACGAGGGTCACGCCGTGGTCGGCATCGATGGCCTGAAGATCGAGCCGCTTGCGGCAGGCCTGGGCGGCACCGACTCGGCGGGCCTACGGGTGCCCTTCGAGCCGATCGAGGACCTCGACGACATCACGACAGATCTCGCGCGGCGCGTGCCGTCCGGTTTCGGCGGCGTCGCCGAGTACGGCATCACCGCGCGCTGGGACAAGAACCTGTTGCTGCTGGTGCGGCTGCTCCTCGAGCGTCGCGAGGACTTCCTGCTGGCCGGCGGCGTGCGATTCGGCGGCACCCTGGATGCCGCCGGCGCTTTCGCCCTGGGCTTCGACCATGTCGCGCTGGCCACCGGCGCCGGCCGCCCGACGCTGCTCGAGATCCCCGGCGGCCTGGCGCGCGGCGTACGCACCGCGAGCGACTTCCTGATGGCGCTGCAGCTCGGCGGCGCCGCGCGCGCCGAATCGCTGGCCAACCTGCAGCTGCGCCTGCCGGCCGTGGTCATCGGCGGCGGCCTCACCGCCTTCGACACCGCCACCGAGGCGCTCGCCTACTACCCGGCACAGGTCGAGAAGTTCCTCGCCCGACACGAGGCGCTCGTCGCAAGCGGCGGCGAGGCCGCGGCGCGCGCCGGCTGGGGCCCCGAGGAAAGCGAGATCGGTGAGGAATTCCTCGCGCACGCCCGCGCGCTGCGCGCCGAACGGGCGCGCGCCGCGAGGGCCGGCGAGGCCCCGCGCGTGCTCGAGCTGCTTCGCGGCTGGGGCGGCGTCACGGTCGTGTACCGACGCCGCCTCGTCGACAGTCCCGCCTACCGGCTCAACCACGAGGAAGCGGCGCGTGCCTTCGAGGAAGGCATCGCGTTCGCCGGCAGCCTGTCGCCGGTGCGCATCGATGTCGATTCCCACGGCGCTGTCGCGGCGATCACGCTGCGTCGCGAAGCCGGCGACGACGGGCCGGCCGGCTCCCTCGAGCGCTGGCCCGTGCGCTCGGTGTTCGTCGCCGCAGGCACCCGACCCAACACGGTGCCCGCGCGCGAGGATCCGGCGCACTTCGCCCTCGATGGCGAATACTTCCGGGCGATCGACGCCGATCACGGCGGGCCGGTGCGCCCCCCGCGCGACGTCGGCGGCAAGCCGGAGCAGCCGCAGGTGCTGCTTCACCGGGAAGCCGACGGTCGCTCGATCTCCTTCTTCGGCGATCTGCACCCCTCCTACGCCGGCAATGTGGTGCGCGCGATGGCCTCGGCCAGGCAGGGCTGCGCGGTCGTCTCGCGCGAGCTCGCCGCGCGGGCGCCCGCCTCGCCCGCCTCCTTCGCCGACTTCGCACGGGAGGTCGGCGCACGGCTGCGCGCGCGCATCGAGCGCGTCGAGCGCCTGGCCCCCGGCATCGTCGAGGTGGTCGTGCACGCGCCGCTCGCCGCCCGCCGTTTCGCCCCGGGGCAGTTCTACCGGCTGCAGGACTTCGAGGCGCTGGCCCCGGAGGTGGCGCCCGGTGGGGTACGCACCCGGCTGTCGATGGAAGGTCTTGCGCTCACCGGCGCGTGGGTCGATCCCGAGCGGGGGCTGGTCGCCACGATCGTCCTCGAGATGGGCGGATCCTCCGACCTCTGCGCGGGGCTGCGCCCGGGCGACCCGGTGGTGCTGATGGGCCCGACCGGCTCGCCAACCACGATCGGGCACGGAGAAACCGTGGTGCTCGCCGGCGGCGGTCTGGGCAACGCAGTGCTCTTCTCGATCGGCGCGGCGATGCGCGCATCCGGGTGCCGCGTGCTGTACTTCGCGGGCTACCGCCGACCCGCCGATCGCTTCCGGGTCGCGCAGATCGAGGCCGCGGCCGATGCCGTGGTCTGGTGCTGCGACGAAGCGCCCGGCTTCGAGCCGGGACGCCCGGGCGACCGCGCCTTCACCGGTAACCTCGTCGAGGCGATGCTCGCCTGGGCCCGCGGCGATCTCGGCGACCTCGGCGTGTCACCGCAGCAGGTCGACCGGCTGCTCGCGATCGGCTCCGATCGCATGATGGCCGCGGTCGCCGCCGCGTGCCGCGGCCCGCTGGGGGCATCGCTGCGCCCCGACCTGATCGCGCTGGCGTCGGTCAACTCGCCGATGCAGTGCATGCTCAAGGAGATCTGCGCGCAGTGCCTGCAGACGCGCACCGACCCGGTCACCGGCGAAACCCGCCATGTCTTCTCGTGCTTCGAACAGGATCAGCCGCTCGCGGAGGTCGACTTCGCGATGCTCGACCAGCGCCTGCGCCAGAACGCGCTGCAGGAGCGCCAGACCCGCGCCTGGCTCGCGGCCTGCGGCACCGCCCGTCCGCCCGCATGATGCATTGCACCATTCCGGCGTAGAATCCGGGGCTGTCCGAAGGCCAGGGGCCTGCGCAACCGGAGAATCATCGATGCTGTACCAGCTCAGGGAAGTCCAGCGGGCGATCCTCAACCCGGTCTCGGTGTGGGCCGAATCGATGAGCAAGCTCTACACCAACCCGTACAGCCCGCTGTCCTACATGCCGATGGCCACGCGGATCTCGGCGGGCCTCGACCTGCTGCATCGCCTGGGCAAGGAATACGAGAAGCCCGAGTTCGGCCACCGCAGCACCCAGATCGAAGGCCACGACGTCACCGTCGCCGAGCGCATCGAGATCTCGCGACCCTTCTGCCGCCTGCTGAAGTTCGAGCGCCTGCTGCCGAAGGCGATCGCGCACCGCGCTGACGACCCGGTCGTGCTCGTGGTCGCACCGCTGTCCGGCCACCATGCCACCCTGCTGCGCGACACCGTTCGCGCCCTGCTGCCCGACCACAACGTCTACATCACCGACTGGATCGACGCCCGCCAGGTGCCGCTCGTCAACGGACCCTTCCATCTCGACGACTACGTCGCCTATTGCATCGACTTCATCCGGCATCTTGGCCCGGACGTCCATGTGATGTCCGTCTGCCAGCCCACGGTCCCGGTGCTCGCCGCGGTCTCGATCATGGCGGCGCGCAAGGACCCCAAGCTGCCGCTGAGCATGACGATGATGGGCGGTCCGATCGACGCCCGCAGCAGCCCCACCGCGGTCAACAATCTCGCCACCAACCACAGCTTCTCGTGGTTCGAGCGCAACGTCATCTACACGGTGCCGGGCAAGTACGCCGGCGCCGGACGACGCGTGTACCCGGGCTTCCTGCAGCACGCGGGCTTCGTCGCGATGAACCCGGACCGCCACGCGACATCGCACTGGGACTACTACCTGAACCTCGTGCGCGGCGACGACGACGACGTCGATGGCCATCGCCGCTTCTACGACGAGTACAACGCGGTGCTCGACCTGCCCGCCGAGTACTACCTCGACACGATCCGCGTGGTGTTCCAGGATCATCTGCTGCCACAGGGCCGCTGGGACGTGCGCTTCGAGGGCGAGACGATCCGGGTCGACCCTTCGGCGATCCGCAATGTCGCGCTGTTCACCATCGAGGGTGAACTCGACGACATCTCGGGATCGGGCCAGACCCGCTCGGCGCACGGGCTGTGCACCGGCATTCCCGAGGCGCATCGGCGCCATCTGACCGCGGAAGGCGCGGGCCACTACGGAATCTTCAGCGGGCGCCGCTGGCGCGAGCATATCTACCCGCAGGTGCGCGAGTTCATCGCCGAGCACCGCGAGCGCATCGGCGTGCGACGCTTGAATGCGGTCGGCTGACTCGCTGTCTCCGGTCGCGCGGCGCCCGGTCGCCGACCTCGCGGCACGCATCGACGCGCTGCTGCCGCAGACGCAATGCACGAAATGCGGCTTCGAGGGCTGCCAGCCCTACGCCGATGCCATCGCCCGCGGCGAAGCCGACATCGATCGGTGCCCCCCGGGTGGTCAGGCGGGGGTGGCGGCTCTCGCCGCGCTGCTGCAGCGCGCCGAGCCCCCGCTCGATGTCTCGCGCGGGGCCAGCCGCCCGTGGCACGCCGCCCGCATCGATCCCGCCGGTTGCATCGGCTGCACGCTGTGCATCAGCGCCTGCCCGGTCGACGCGATCATCGGGGCGCCGCGCCGCATGCACACGGTAATCGACGCGCTCTGCAGCGGCTGCGACCTGTGCCTGCCCGCCTGCCCGGTCGACTGCATCACGATGCACCCGCAGCCTCGCGACTGGCAGGCCGATGACGCGGCGCTGGCGCGCCAGCGGCACCAGGCGCGCCAGGCGCGGCGCATGCGCGAGCAGCACGAGGACCGCATACGCCTGCTCGGCAAGGCCGACGCCAAGCTGCAGGCGCTGGCCACCGAGCCTGCCGACGAGGCCAGCGGGCGCAAGCGCGCGCTGATCGAGGCCGCAATCCAACGGGCTCGCGAGCGGCTCGCCCGGGACACCGCCCAGCCACCGGCGGCATCGCCCGCGCGGGAGTCGGCCCGATGAGTTCGGACAGGCCGGCGGGCGCGGGGACGACCCGCAAGGCGCCGCGCGGCGGCGTGATGAAACCCGCTGAACGCGAGGCGATGTTCGAGCGGCTGCGCGCGATCGACCCCGCGCCGCGCACCGAGCTCGAGTACGGCTCACCCTTCCAGCTGCTCGCGGCGGTGCTGCTGTCGGCGCAGGCCACCGACCGCAGCGTCAACCTCGTCACCCGCCGCCTGTTTCCGGTCGCAGGCACGCCGGCGGCGATCGCCGCGCTCGGCGAGGAAGGCCTGATTCCCTACCTGCAGACCATTGGCCTGTTCCGTGCCAAGGCGAAGCACCTCGCCCAGACCGCCAGGCTGCTGCTCGAACGGCACCGCGGCGAGGTGCCGCGGGCGCGCGACGCCCTGGAGGCGCTGCCCGGCGTGGGCCGCAAGACCGCCAACGTGGTGCTCAACGTGGCCTTCGGCGAGCCGACCATGCCGGTGGACACCCATGTGTTCCGGGTCGCCAACCGCACCGGGCTCGCCCCGGGGCGCAATGTCGACGAAGTCGAGCGCAAGCTGCTTCGCAACGTGCCGGCCGCCTTCGCCACCCATGCCCATCACTGGCTGATCCTGCACGGACGCTACCTGTGCAAGGCGCGCCGCCCCGAGTGCTGGCGCTGTCCGATCGCCGACCTCTGCCGGCATCGCCCCAAGACACCCGACCCCGACGATGTTCAATCCCGGCAAGGATGACGTCAGGCGCTTCTTCTGCGGCGCCTGGGACAAGCGTCGCCGCGGCGCACCCCTGACGCCGCTGGAGACGATCGCGGTCGACTGGGTGCTCGAGCACCCCGAGTACCACACCGATCTCGCCGACCTCGAAAGCGCGCTGACTGCCGACTATCCGGTGGAAGCGGGTCGCACCAACCCCTTCCTGCACCTGTCGATGCACCTGGCGGTCGCCGAGCAGCTCGCGATCGACCAGCCGCCGGGCATCCGCGAAGCCCACGCCCGCCTGGCCAGCAGGCTGGGGAGCGCGCACGAGGCCGCGCACGCGGTCATCGAATGCCTCGGTGAAGTCGTCTGGAGGGCCCAGCGCGAGCGCTCGCTGCCCGATTCCCAGGCCTACCTCGACTGCGTGCTGCGGCGCGCCGGGCGCTGAACCGGGCCCGAGCGGCGGGGCGGCGCTTTTCTGCTACCCTTTGGCGCCTTTTTCCAGCGGCGCAAGCACCGCGCCGATCCGCCCATGTTCAGCAACCTGATGCCTCGCGAAGGCAAGTTCTTCGAGCTGTTCGACCAGCACGCCGAACGCATCGCGCAGGGCAGCCGGGAGCTGGCAGGACTGATGAGCAACTACAGCGACGCCGCGGCCCGGCAGCGCGGCATCGAGGCCATCGATGCCATCGAGAAGGCCGCCGACCGCATCACGCACGAGACGGTCGCGCTGCTGCACAAGACCTTCATCACGCCCTTTGACCGCGACAGCATCCATCAGCTGATCTCGCAGATGGACGACATCCTCGACCTGATCCAGGATGTCGCCGAGTCGGCGATGCTCTACGACCTGCAAAGGGTCACGCCGGAGGCGCAGCAGCTCGCCGAGCTCAACCAGATGTGCTGCGACCGGGTGCGCACCGCCGTGGGGCTGCTCTCGAGCATGGAGAACGCCGACGCGATCCTGCGGCTGTGCACCGAGATCGACCGCCTCGAGTCGGATGCCGATCGCGTGATGCGCTCGGCGATGTCACGGCTGTTCCGCGACGAGGCCGACGTCCGCCAGCTGATCAAGCTGAAGGCGATCTACGAGCTGCTCGAGGCGGTCTCCGACAAGTGCGAGGATGTCGCCAACGTCATCGAGGGCGTCGTCCTCGAGAACGCCTGAGCGACGCGTACCGCGGACGATGCAGTCGCTGCCGATCGCCTTCTGGATCTTCGCCACGCTGGTGGTGCTGGCGCTGGCTTTCGATTTCATGAACGGCTTCCACGACGCGGCCAACTCGATCGCCACCGTCGTGTCCACCGGCGTGCTCAAGCCCTACCAGGCGGTGGTGTGGGCGGCCTTCTTCAACTTCCTGGCCATCTTCGTGTTCGAACTGAAGGTGGCGGCCACGATCGGCAAGGGCATCGTCGACCCCGGCGTGATCGACCACACCGTCATCTTCGGCGCACTGGTCGGTGCGATCGCCTGGAACATCATCACCTGGTACTACGGCATCCCGTCGAGCTCCTCGCACGCGCTGATCGGCGGCATGATGGGAGCCACGCTGGCGAAGGCCGGCACCGGCGCGCTGATCCCCGAGGGGCTGCTGCGCACCGCGGCATTCATCCTGGTGTCGCCGATGCTCGGATTCGCGCTGGGCGCACTGCTGATGCTGCTGGTCGCCTGGCTGTTCTTCCGCTCGACGCCGCGCCTGATGGACCGCTGGTTCAGGCGACTGCAACTGCTCTCCTCCGGGCTCTACAGCCTGGGCCACGGCAGCAACGACGCCCAGAAGACGATGGGCATCATCTGGCTGCTGCTGATCGCCAGCGGCCAGATCAGCGCGCAGGACGCGATGCCGCCGGGCTGGGTGATCGTCTCCTGCTACGCGGCGATCGCCGCCGGCACGCTGTTCGGTGGCTGGCGGATCGTCAAGACCATGGGACAGAAGATCACGAAGCTCAAGCCGGTCGGTGGCTTCTGTGCCGAGACCGGTGGCGCGATGACGCTGTTCCTGGCCTCGGGCTTCGGCATCCCGGTCTCCACCACCCACACCATCACCGGCGCGATCGTCGGCGTCGGCGCCTCGCAGAAGGTCTCGGCGGTCCGCTGGGGGCTTGCGGGCAGCATCGTCTGGGCATGGATCTTCACGATCCCCGCCTCGGCGCTGGTAGCGGCGCTCGCCTGGTGGCTCGGCCGGCAGCTGCTCTGATCGACGATGGCGGCCGCCAGCCCGGATCCGCGCGCGCTCTGGCTCGAACTGCCGGCGATGTCGCCGAGCGCCCCCGCCCGGCTGCTGGTGTTCCTGCACGGCGCCGGGTCGCGACCCGAGGCCTTCGCGCCGGTGGCGATCGCCTGGCAGCTGAAGTTCCCCGGCGCCACCGTGGCGATCCTGCAGGCACCCCGGCCAGGGGCGGGCGGCCACGGATTCGACTGGTACGACAGCGAAGGCACGCCCGCCGAGCGGCTCGCGCGCGCCGACGACGCGGCCCGCGACGTGGTGTCGAGGGTTCGGGCGCTGCAACAGCACTGCGGGCTCGATGCCGCGCGCACCGTGCTGATCGGTTTCTCGCAGGGCGCCACCGTGGCGCTGCAGGCGCTTCGCGGCGAGCCCGAGCTTTGCGGGATCCTGGTCGCCTACGCGGCCCGGCTGGCCAGCCCGATCCGGCCCGGCGAGCGCATCGATGCCGCGGTGCACCTGGTGCACGGCGAGCTCGACACCGTCGTGCCGCTGGTCTGGGGACGTCGCGCCCTCGACGGCCTGCGCGCTGCTGGCGCCGATGTCACCCTCGACATCGGCACCGAGGACGGTCACGGCATCGGTCAGGAGGGGGTCATCGTCGGCACGACGCGCGTGATGCGGACGGTCTTCCGCGATCGTCGCGCCACCTCGCGGCCGTCCTCCCGGCTGCTACACTGAATCCGCCCGACCGTCGCCGCCGGCTCGAGGCGAACCGCGTCACGCCATGACCGAAGCCCGCTACCCGCTCGACGCCCGTCTGCGCCTGCTCGTCGTCGAGGACGACGAGAACGACTTCCTGCTGCTCGTGGCCACGCTCGGGCGCCAGGGCCTGAACGTCGCCTGCAAGCGCGTCGAGGATGCCGACGAGATGGCGGCGGCACTCGCCGACGGCCAATGGGAGGCCGTCATCTCCGACCACCACCTGCCGAGGTTCTCCAGCACCGAAGCCCTGCAGGTGCTGCGTGCCAGCGGCCGGATCCTGCCCTTCCTGATCGTGTCGGGCGCAATCGGCGAGGATGTCGCGGTCGAGGCGATGCGCCAGGGCGCCGACGACTACCTGATCAAGGGCCGCCTCGCCCGACTGGGCCCCGCGCTGACCAACGCGCTGCGGGCGGCGCAGGCTCGACGCGAGAACCTGGCGGCGCAGCAGGCCCTGCGCGATTCCGAACGCCAGCTGCGCGAGCTGTCGGCGCACCTGCAGTCGGTCGTCGAGGAGGAACGCCGCGCGATCGCCCGCGAGGTCCACGACGAGATCGGCGGCTCGCTCACCGCGCTGCGCTTCGATCTCGCCTGGATCGGCCGACAGGGCACCCCGGCCATCAGCCACCGGGTCGAGCAGGCGCTCGAGACCCTGACGCTCGCACAGAAGGCCACCCAGGACATCGTTCGCGACCTGCGGCCCCCGGTGCTCGACGCGGGCATCGTCGCGGCCATCGAGTGGCAGCTCGCGCAGTTCCACCGGCGCAGCGGCGTGGTCACCCGGCTGCGCACGAACACCGACCGCATCACCCTCGACGACCCGGTCGCGATGACGGTCTACCGAACCCTCCAGGAGGCTCTGACCAACGTGGCCAAGCACGCGCAGGCAAGCACCGTGGCGGTCGACATGGTGGTCAGCGACGCGCAGCTCTCGCTCGAGATCCACGACGACGGCCGCGGCATCGCGCAGGCCGACCTCGACAAGCGCCAGTCCTTCGGGCTGCGCGGCCTGATCGAGCGCGCCCGTTCGGTGGGCGGCTGGCTCGAGGTCTCGCGCTCGGCCAGCGGTGCCACGCTGCTGCTCACGGTTCCGGTGCTGCCGGAAGCCGCCCCGGAGGCGAAGCCATGATCCGCGTGATTCTCGTCGACGACCACGCGCTGATCCGTCGTGGCCTGCGCGAGACGCTCGGCGAGGCCGGCGATATCACCGTCGTCGGCGAAGCCGGCGACTACGGCGAACTGCGCGCGCTGCTTCGCGGCAGCGAGTGCGACGTGATGCTGCTCGACGTCAACCTGCCGGGACGCAGCGGCATCGACGTGCTGCAGGCCCTGATCGACGAGGGCCGCGCGATCCGTTTCGTCGTGCTCTCGACCTACCCCGAGGACCAGTACGGCATCCGGGCCCTGAAGGCCGGTGCGATGGCCTACCTGAACAAGGCAGCCGACCCGGCCACCATCGTGCAGGCGGTGCGCACGGTGGCGGGGGGGCGCCGCTACGTCACGCCGGAGGTAGCCCAGGCACTCGCCGACAGCGTGGCGACCCGCGCGGGCGCTCCCCACGAGCAGCTTTCCGAGCGCGAGATGCAGACCCTGCTGCTGATCGCCGAAGGACACAAGCTGTCCGACATCGCCGCGCGCCTGACCCTGTCACCTAAGACCGTTAGCGTCTATCGCGCCAGGGTGCTCGAGAAGCTCAAGCTGTCGAGCAACGCCGAACTCGCCACCTACGCGGTACGCAACCAGCTGATCGACCTCGGGCCCGCCGGCTGAAAACCGCGCCGGTCATCGGTTGCCCCGTGGGGTCGCGGGCGGCGCCCGCGGGCCCGGCCGCCCTGGCGTCGGCGCGCCCTTCTCAGGCGGTGCGAACGCAGTTCTTGCCCTCGCGCTTGGCGATGTACATCGCCTGGTCTGCGCGCATCACTGCCGAATTCAGCGTGTCGCCCTCGGCCACCTCGGTGACACCCCCCGAGAACGTGATGAACGTGCGATTCACGCCGTGCACGAAGACATGCTCGGTGAGCGCGCGCTGCAGGCGCTCGACAGCGGTCACCGCGAAAGCACGCGACGAGCCGGGCAGCAGCAGCACGAATTCCTCACCGCCGTAGCGCGCGACGATGTCGGTCGGGCGAAGTCGGCCCTTGAGCAGATCGGCAACATGGCGCAGCGCCTCGTCGCCGGCCTGATGGCCGAGCGCGTCGTTGAGGCGCTTGAAGTCGTCGACATCGATCAGCGCGACCGACAGCGGAGAGCCGCGGGCACGCGCCTCGGCGACGCAGCGATCGAAGCTTTCGTCGAGACCACGCCGGTTCATCGTGCGCGTGAGATGGTCGGTGAGCATCTCGGCGCTGACCGTGGCGAGCTGTTTCTCGAGGCGGAAGAGCTCCTGCTCGAGGTCGGCCGCCGCTTCGCCCGAGCGGGCAAGGCCCTGACGCGACTCCTCGACCGAGGTCTGCATCGTTCGCGTGTCGTCGAGCAGGCCCCGGACGAGATCGCCGAGGGCCTCGAGCGACGGCGCCTGCTCGATGCCCGCCGCGCGCTCGGCCATGCGATCGGCGAACGAGCCGGTCGACTGGCTGAGGCCGGCGATCACCCCCGCCATCTCGACCAGCGAGCGCTTCAGGTGATCGATCGTGCGCTGCCGCTGCGCCCGCACCACCTTCTGGCGCTGCGCGGTGTCGGACAGCAGCACCCGCAGGTCGCCGAGCGCGGCACGATCGATGTCGCCCTGCACGAGGCGCCGGATCGCGTCGATCTGGCCGCTGACCCAACTCTCGTCGTCGCTGAGGCTGGCGAGCACATCGCAGAGCGTCTCGACGAGACGAGCGAGTTCGGTGGCCCGCCGGCTGGCGTCGTGCAGCGCAGGCGGTGCGACGACCACCGCCCTGGCGCCGACGGCCGTCTCGGCGGGCGCGGCATCGGGCATCGCGGTACTCGGCGAGGGCGTGTTGTCCGCCACGACCGGCGGGGCCGCAACCGGCGCCTCGCTGCGGTCGGCGGGAGGCCGGGCCGCAGGCTGGCGCACCTTCCCGTCGCGAGCCATCACGGCATCGGAGGCTTCCTGCCATGCCAGTCCGTAGTTCGCGGGGGTAGGTGGCAGGCCGCGCCGCGCGAGCAGCGCAAGCGCCATCTTGGCGATCTCGACCGTGACGCTCGTACCCGGGTTGCGGGGCGCGGCAGTCGGACGCAGCCGCTGGCCAGTGGAGGTCACGGTGCCGCTCACCGCACGACCTCGTCGCCCAGGGCTGCGGGAGCCGGCTGGGGCAGCTCCGCGCCCGCGAGCTCCCGCGCCCGGGCTTCGGCCGCCGCGATCGCCTCGGGAATCCGGTCGGCGGGCACGGGGCGCGCGAACAGGAAGCCCTGCATCGTCGGGCAGCCGAGCGCACGCAGCGAGCGCACCTGCGCGGCGGTCTCGACGCCCTCGGCAAGCACCTGCACGCCAAGCGACTGCCCGAGAGCGACGATCGCACGGCAGACCGCTTCGCCCTCGCGCGACGTGCCGAGCTGGTTGACGAAGGCGCGATCGACCTTGAGCTTGGAGATCGGCAGACGGGTGAGGTAGGCAAGCGACGAGTAGCCGGTTCCGAAGTCGTCGATCGACAGCTTGGCGCCGGCCTCGATCAGCGCCTGCAGCCGAGGCAGCGTGCGCTCGAAGTCCTGGACCATGCAGGTCTCGGTGAGCTCGAGCTCGATCGATCCCGGTACCAGAGCGCAGGCCTCGATGACCTCGCGCATCGTCGCGAGCAGCGACTCGCGCTCGAAGTGCTGCGTAGGCACGTTGACCGCCACGCACTCGAGAGCGAGCCCGGCGGCGCGCCAGCCCGCAAGCGCCTCGGCCGCCTGCCGGAGGACCCACTCGCCGATCGGCACGATCAGACCGGATTCCTCGGCCAGCGGGATGAACTCGCCGGGCGACACGAGCTTGCCATCACGGCGCCAGCGGACCAGCGCCTCCAGGCCGGTGACATGGGCGCTCGGCCCGTGCACCCAGGGCTGGTAGTGCACCTCGAACTCGCCGCGCTCGACCGCCCGGTGCAGGTCGCTGAGCATCTGGATGCGGTGACGCCCGCCACGGTCGAGGCCCGGCTGGTACCAGGCCATGTCGTTGCGACCGCGCGCCTTCACCTCCCGGTTGGCCCGGTCGGCGCGCGACAGCAGCGTCTCGGCGCTATCGGCGTGTCCCGGCCACGCGGCAAGCCCGGCCGACGCCGACATGAAGCAGTCGATGCCGTCGACCTGGAAGGCGCGCCCGAGTTCGCGAAGGATCGATCGCACGAGCGTCTCGGTGAAGCCCGCCTCGCCGATGTCGGAGACCATCAGCGCGAACTCGTCGCCCGGCAGACGCGCGATGCACAGGCCGGCCTGCGGCAGCGGGCCGATCGGGCCGGCCCGATCGAGTTCACGCGAGACGACCGCGGCGATCCGGCGACCGGTCTCGGCGAGCAGTTCGTCGCCGGCGGCGTGGCCGAGGGTTTCGTTGAACTGGGTGAATCGATCGAGGTTGAACAGCACCACATGCACTTCCGCGCCGCGCGGTCCGGCTCGCTCGATCGCGAGGCCGACACGGCGCAGGAACTCGGTGCGATTGGGCAGCCCCGTGAGCGAGTCCCGCGTCGCGAGGCGCTCGATCTCCTGCTGCCGCCGCCGCTCGTCGGTGCGGTCGCGCATCAGCCCACGCAGCAGCCTGACGGTGCCGTCCGCCTCGACCTCGGGAGCACCCTCGGCGACCAGATGACGCACCTCCCCGTCGGCGCAGCGCAGCCTGAACTCGGCGCGGAAGGGTCGCCGCCGGCGCACGCCGTCTGCGACCGCCTCGAGGAAGGGCAGCCTGTCCTGCGGCTCGAGCAGCTCGATCAGTTCGTGCTGGCTGAGTTCCTCGCGGGACTCGTCGAGCCCGAGCACCGCGAAACTGCCAGACGAGCCGCGCAGCACCCGAGCGATCACGTCGAAGTCGAAGGCCCCGGTGCGCGCCGCATTGTTGACGAGGGCCAGCCGCGCATTGCTCAGATCGAGCTCCTGGCCGATGCGGCCAAGCCGCACGAGATGCCTGATCCGCTCGGCCAGCAGCACCCAGTGGGTGGACTTGATGAAGAAATCGGAGGCGCCGGCCTCGTAGGCCGCGCGGATCGAATCGTCGTCCTCTAGCCCGGTCAGCATCAGGATCGGCAGCCGGCCTCCCCCCTCGGAAGCACGGATCGCGCGACAGGTGGCGAAGCCGTCCATGCCCGGCATCATCGCGTCGATCAGCACCAGATCGACCTTGAGATCGCTCAGGCCGGCGAGCAGCGCCGGTCCCGACTCGTGGTCGTGGACTGTCCAGCCGATCTCGCGCAGCGCCGAGCCGGTCAGGAAACGCCACATCGGGTCATCATCGACCAGGGCGATCACGAGAGGCGCCGGCACGGAAGCTTCAGGGGCGGGTGCGCTCATGCTGGGTGGATCGTTGACGGACGCGCATCGGCTCGTAACACGGACCTGGATGCGGCCGACCAACAGCCGCCGCACTTTCCCGGTCACCTAGTGTGCGCGATTTCGAGACCCGCAGGAATGGCCGGCAGCCGCGCCGCCGACCGGCGGCATGCGCGAGCGCCGCAGCGGTCGTCGCACTCGATCCCCGCGCACTTTTGGGGCATCATCGGCGGCCTTCCCGCTTCCGTCACCCCGATATCGTGAGCCGCAAGCCCCCCAACCCGGCGCGGCGCGGCCCGCGCAACCCGTTGCCGGGGCCCGTCGCGGTCACTGTCAGCCTTGCGACGCTCCTCGCCGGCTGCGCGACAGGCAGCGGCGCCGAAGATGCCGATCTGCACATCGCGCTGCTGCTGGTCGCCCTCGTCGCGTCTTTCGCGGCTTTCGCGGCTTTCGCGGTCGGCGTAGCGGCTGGACGGCGCCGGGCGCGCGCCACCGATGTCACGGCGCCCGCTCGACCTGCGGCAGCCGGCCTATCCGCACTACCCGATGCCCCGGAGGCGGCCGCCGCGCCCGACGCCAGCACGCCCGCTGCCGACGGGCTCGAGGAACGCGAGGCACAGCTCGCGCTGACGCGACGTCTGAGCGGCTGGATGTACTGGGAACAGGACGCCCAGGGACGCTACCTGCGCATCGACAGCGAGACCGACGAGCAGGCCCTGCTCGCGCGGCAGCTGCTCGGGCGCGCCCGCTGGGAAGGCGGCGGGCTGCTGGTGGGCCCGAGCATCGCGGGCGCCGCGGCCAATCCTTCGGCCGATGGCGACTGGCGCGCACATCGCGAATTGCTGGCCCGCGGCCGCAGTTTCGCCGAAATGGTCTGGTCGCTGCCCGTCGAGGGCGGCGCACGCAGCTTTCTCGTCGAATCGGGTCGCCCGCGACTCGATGCCGATGGCGCGATCACCGGCTACAGCGGACTGCTGCGCGAGATCGGCGGGGCGCTCGCCGCCGAACGCGCCACGCAGAGCGCGCTGACCGCGCTGCGGGTCGCGCCGGAACCGGCGCTGCTGATCGAGGCGAGCAACGGGCCCGCCGGCTGGCGCGTGCGCTGGGCCAACGCGGCAGCGTGCGCGGTGCTCGGGCGCACCGACACCGAGATCGTCGCCGCCTCGCCTCAGCTGCTGCTCGGGCCGACCAACCAGCCGGGCATCGAGGCGATCGCCGAAGCGCTGGCCAGCGGTCGGGGCGCGCGTCTGGCCTGCGAGCTGCCCGACCGCTATGGACAGAGCCGCGGTGCCTCGCTTCGTGTCGATCCGCTGGCTCCGCTCGAGGGCATGCGGGCGCAGGCCAGCCTGTCGATCGACCTGCTGCAGGCCGAGAGCGAGCGTCTGCGCGAACGGGCCGAGGCGGCGCACCGGCTGCTCGCCGAGCAGTCGAGCCGGCTGCAGGAGCTCGAACAGGTATCGCGCGAGCTCGAGTCCTTCAGCTACACCGTCTCGCACGACCTGCGGGCGCCGTTGCGCGTGGTCGACGGTTTCGCGCGGATCCTGAAGGAAGACTTCGCCTCGACGCTCCCGCCCGAGGCGGCCGAACACCTCGAGCGCATCCTGGCCTCCGCCACGCGGATGGATCAGATGATCGACGCGCTGCTGGGGCTGGCCCGCGTCTCCGCGCAGCCGCTGGTGCCGGCCCCGGTCGATCTGAGCCTGCTCGCGCAGCAGATTGCCGACGACCTGCGCTCGCAGCAGCCGCAAAGGCATGTCGAGTTCGTGATCGCGCGCTCGATGGTGGCGAGCGGCGACCGCACGCTGCTGCGCATCGTGCTCGAGAACCTGCTGGGCAACGCATGGAAGTACACCGGGCGACGCGAGCGCGCGGTGATCGCGTTCGACTGCGCGCTGCAGGGCTCGACGATGGTCTATCGCGTCGCCGACAATGGCGCGGGATTCGACATGCGTCGCGCCGACCGCCTGTTCGGCGCCTTCCAGCGGCTGCACGGTGCCAACGAGTTCGCCGGCACCGGCGTGGGACTCGCCACCGTCGCTCGCATCGTCCAGCGCCACCGCGGCCGGATCTGGGCCGACGGCGTACCCGGCGAGGGCGCACGCTTCCATTTCACGCTCAACGAACTGCCGCCGGCGGCCCCGGGTCCGGGTCGCTGATCGTCGTCCACCCCTTCACCGACACCCCGGCTCTGCCCATGAACGATGCTGCCAGTCCGTCCGCCGACGAACCCGTCGCGCACCGCATTCCCGCCAACGGGCTGAACTTCGCCTGCGTCGAGTGGCGCCCCGCGCTGCGTGGCATCGAGGCGTCGCTGCTGCTGGTGCACGCCACCGGCTTTCACGGCCGCGTGTGGGACCGCATGCTCGCGCATCTGCCGGAGCGCCACGCCTTCGCGATCGATCAGCGCGGCCATGGCCGCAGCGAAGCCGCGCCGGTCGCCCACTGGTCGGACTTCGGCCAGGATGTCGCCGGCATCGCGGCGGCACTCGACATGCAGCAAGCCGTGGGCATCGGCCACAGCATGGGCGCGCACGCGCTGGTGCAGGCGGCCGCGCTCGCGCCGGGGCGCTTCTCGCGGCTGATCCTGATCGATCCGGTGATCGCCGCGCCGCAGGCCTATCACCAGGCCCCGCCGACCTTCCCCGGTGGCGAGCATCCCGCGGCACGACGGCAGTCGCGCTTCGCGTCGCCGCAGGCCATGTTCGAGCGCTTCGCCACGCGGATGCCCTACTCGCTGTTCGACCCGCTGGCGCTGCGCGACTACTGCGAGCACGGGCTCGTGCCGGCGCCCGACGGCGATGGCTGGACGCTGGCCTGCGACCCGCGCACCGAGGCCGCGGTCTACATGAACGGCCGCGGCAACCCCGGGGTGTACGCGAGCATCCGCGCGCTGGATATCCCGGTGCTCGTGGTGCGCGCACGGCTGCCGACACCCGAGCGCAATCCCTTCGACTACTCGTTCTCGCCGACCTGGCCGGGGCTCGCCGCCGAGTTCCGGCACGGCCGCGAGATCCATGTCGCCGACCGCAGCCACTTCCTGCCGATGGAGGCGCCCGCGCAGGTCGCCGACATCGTGCGCGACGAGCTGTCGCTCAGCGATTCGCCCGCGCAAGGTCCAGCACTCGTCGCGTGAGATCGGGCCCGTCGAGCCAGCCGAGATCGAGGGCCTCGCTCGCCCGCAGCGCTCGACGTGCCGCATCATCCAGTTGCGCGCGCAACTGTCCGAGCAGCGCATCGGAGGCGATCAGCAGCACGCCGGTGCAACGCCGCTGGGCGACCGCGTCGCCGACGAAGTCCGACAGCTGACGCGCGAAGGCCGCGAGTTCCTTGTGCCGCCGGTCGGTGCGAGGCTCGAACGCAGCGCCGCCGGAGCCGCCGTCCGCCGTCGCGCGTTCGGTGTGCCCGCCGCGCTCGTCGCCGAGCGTCGCGCCGGCCATTCGGGCAGCCGGATGAATGAAGTCGGCGATCTCGTCGAGCCGTCCAGCCGCCTGGTCGACGGCAAACACGCGCGCTCGCGATGCGTTGGCCACCAGGGCCCAGAGAGGTGCTTGCATGATCGATCCGCGAAGGGCCGCCCGCGAGACACCGGCCTCACGCGGCAGCGATAGCGATCTTCGCGCGCGCCCGCACGGCGCGCATTGCGCGGCCGCAGCACCGATGCAAGGCCGGCTCACCGGTCCGCTGCGTACATGTAGGCCCTGCTGAACGGGAAGTCGGACTGCGCGCCGCGCATCGCGCCCCGCGCGGGATCGCCGTCGGGTCGGGTACCGAGCAGCTGGTACAGCGACAGCCAGCCGCGCTCGAAGGCCATCGCGCAACCGCCGAGGTACATCCGGTACGCGCGCACGACCGACTCGCCGGCGATCGCCTCGGCGCGCGCACGCGCAGCCTCGAGCGCATCGGCCCAGGCCCACAGCGTGCGCGCGTAGTGAGGGCGCAGGTTCTCGGCATCGAGCAGTTCGAGTCCGCCGCGCGCGAGGCTCTGGCTGACCTGCGCGACGTGGACCAGCTCCCCCCCGGGGAAGATGTGACGTTCGATGAACTCGCCGATGCCGGCGCCGAGCTGGCGGTTGTCGAGCCCGCCGGCGGTGATGCCATGGTTCATGATCAGACCGCCAGGGCGCACGAGGCGGCCCAGCCGGGCGAAGTAGGCATCGAGCCGTCGCCGCCCCACATGCTCGAACATGCCGACCGAAGCCGCGCTGTCGAAGATGCCTTCGGGCGGCAGTTCGTGAAAGTCGAGCAGCCGGATCTCGACGCGGCCTCGCAGGCCCTTCGCGTCGATCAGGCGCTGCACGTACGCATGCTGGTTGCGCGACAGCGTGATGCCCAGCGCGTCGACGCCGTGATGCTCGGCGGCCCACAGCAGCAGCCCGCCCCAGCCCGCCCCGATGTCCAGGAAACGCTGGCCCGGCGTCAGGCGCAGCTTGCGGCAGATGTGCTCGAGCTTGGCCTGCTGCGCCTGCGCGAGGTCCATCGCGGGATCGCTGAAGTAGGCGCAGGAGTAGACCCGCCGGGGATCGAGCCAAAGGGCGAAGAAGTCGTCGCCGAGGTCGTAGTGGAAACGCACCTGGTCGGCGCGACCGAGGCGCAGCGTCGCGCCGCGCGCCCGCATCACCGACAGCAGGTGGCGCCACGCGGGTTGCGCACCCGCGGTGACGGGATCGTCGGCAAGTTCGGCCGCGGCCTGCATCACGTCGCGCAGCGCGCCTTCGATCTCGAGCGCACCGCGCACGTACGCATCGGCGATCGCACCGATGTGGCCGCGAGCGAGCGCGGCCAGGACCGGGGTCTCGTGAACCCGCAGGCGCACGCGGGCCGCCGGCGAACCGACGCATCCGCCAGGCCAGGCGACGCTGACAGGTATCGACAGCGCGGCAAGACGGCGCTCGGCGAAGGCCGTCGCGCGCCGGGAGCTCAGCAGAAGACTTTCCATGACGATTCGCTCCGCGGTGTTCGGGGAGGGACTTCGCCCCGGCGGGCGCACCATGCGACTGCCGGCAGCGCTCGGGCTGGGCGCCGGGTCGATCGGCGCGCCACGACCCTGACGCTCGTCAAGGCACGGGCCTGCGCGGCGTGGTCCACTTCGATGGCCGCGCGGCGCGGGGCGTCGATCCGGTCGCCTGGCCGACGCAAGGAGCCTTCGCATGCGGCGGTTGACGGGACGAGAAAAGGGCTACCTGATCGTCGCGCTGCTCGCGACGATCGTCCTGCTGGCGGTGTGGCGGGGCGAGCCTGCACGCGTCGAGACGGTGGCTTACAGCGAATTCGAACGCCGGCTCGCCGCGGGTGAACTCGGCGAGGTCGCCGTCGGCGAACACGCGATCAGTGCACCGCTGCGCCAGCCCCAGGCTGGCGGCCCCGACCGCCTCACGGCCCTGCGGGTCGACCCGGCGCTCGCTGCCCGTCTTTCGGCCAACCCCGCGGGCTATCGGCGCGTGGCCGGCGACGGCGGATGGCGCGAACTCGGCGCGTGGCTTGCGCCGATGCTGCTCCTTGCGCTGCTCTGGTCTGCCGCCGCGCGCGGCATGCGCGAGCGACTCGGCGGCTCGGGCGGCCTGCTGGGCGTCGGTCGCAGTCATGCGAAGGTCTATGTCGAGCGCCAGACCGGGGTTCGCTTCGCCGATGTCGCGGGCGTCGACGAGGCGAAGGCCGAACTGCAGGAGGTGGTCGACTTCCTGAAGGACCCGCGCGAGCACGGCCGGCTGGGCGCGCGGCTGCCGCGGGGGATCCTGCTGATGGGACCGACCGGCACCGGCAAGACGCTGCTCGCGCGCGCGGTGGCCGGGGAGGCCGGCGTGCCCTTCTTCTCGATCAGCGGCTCCGAGTTCATCGAACTCTTCGTCGGTGTCGGGGCAGCGCGCGTGCGCGACCTCTTCGATCAGGCCCGCCGCCAGGCGCCGGCGATCGTCTTCATCGACGAGCTCGACGCGCTCGGCAAGGCGCGCGGCGCCGTCGCGTTCGGAGGGGGCCACGACGAGCGCGAGCAGACGCTGAACCAGCTGCTGGTCGAACTCGACGGCTTCGACCCCGGCGCCGGTGTCGTGCTGCTGGCGGCCACCAACCGTCCCGAGATCCTCGATCCGGCGCTGCTGCGTGCCGGTCGCTTCGACCGGCAGGTGCTGGTCGACCGGCCCGACCGGCGCGGTCGCCTCGCGATCCTGCAGGTGCACGCGAAGCGGATTCGCATGGCGCCCCGCGTCGACCTCGATGCGATCGCGGCGATCACGCCGGGGCTTGCCGGGGCGGATCTCGCCAACCTGGTCAACGAGGCCGCGCTTGCCGCGACCCGCCGCCGCGCCGCGGCCGTCGACACCGGCGACTTCACGAACGCCTTCGAGCGGGTGGTCGCAGGGATCGAACGGCGCAGCCGCGTGCTCGGCGCCTCGGAGCGACGCGTCGTCGCCTTTCACGAACTCGGCCATGCGCTCACCGCGCTCGCGCTGCCCGGCGCGGGCCGGGTTCACAAGGTCTCGATCGTGCCGCATGGTGTCGGTGCACTCGGCTACACGCTGCAGCGCCCGGGCGAGGATCGCTACCTCGCGAGCCGCAGCGAACTGCTGGATCGCATCACGGTGCTGATGGGAGGGCGCGCCGCGGAATTCCTGGCGCTTGGCGAAGTCTCGACCGGCGCGGCAGATGACATCGCCAAGGCGACCGACATCGCTCGCGACATGGTGATGCGTCACGGCATGGACGATGCGCTGGGCTGCGTCGCCTGGGCAGGCCGGCGGGCCGGCTTCCTCGACCTGCCGGCCCTGCCGGGGGCATCCGGTGTCGAAGCCAGCCCCGACACCGCGCGGCGCATCGACGAAGCCGTCCATGCGATCGTCGGGTCGGGCTTCGACCGGGCCCTCGAGCTGCTGCGCGAACGGCGCGCGGCACTCGAGCGCTGCGCGCAGGCGCTGATCGAGCGCGAAAGCCTCGACGAGGACGACATCCGAGGTCTGGTCGATGCGCCGGCGCATCCCGGGTGAAGGCCGCCGGATTGCCGTCAGTCGATCACGCGGGCGAGCGTGCCGTGCCGCTCGCCGTTGCCGGTGCCCGGCGACGACGCGATCGGCGAGGCGCGCAGGGGCTCCTCGATCAGGCCGCGGGTACTGCGCGAAAAGGCCCGCAGTCGTGGCAGATCGAGGATCTCGACATCACGATTGCTGACTCGCAGGCAGCCCCACGCGGCCAGCGCGCTGAACGATCGGCTGACTGTCGCGTGAGCCACGCCGAGGTAGCTCGCGATGTCGCTGCGACTCATCCGCAGGTAGAGGCGGCGCGGCGACTGGCCGGCAGCCTGCATGCGCGCCGACAGCTGCACCAGAAAACGCGCCAGCCGTACGTCGGCGGCAACCGCGGCCATCACGTCGGCGATCTCGGCGCGGGCCGTCAGCTGCCGGCTCACCGCCATGTGCAGCACGCGATCGAGCGCCGGCATGCGCTGCGACAGCGTGAACACATCCTGGATGCGCATCGCGAAGACCCGGGAATCCTCGAGCGCGATCGCGGCGGTCGGGTGATTGCCCATGCAGACCGCATCGAAACCGAGCAGCTCGCCACGGCGCGCGAAGCCGAGCACCTGCTCGTAGCCGTCCTCGGCGGTACGAATGCTCTTGAACGAGCCGATGCTGACGAAATAGATCGATTCGGCCTCGATGCCCTCGTGAAAGAGCGTCGCGCCGCAGCGCACGCGCCGTATCGCGACCGGGTGGGTATCGGTGAGGGCGGCATCGCCGACTTCAGCGCCCATGAGCCGCAACAGCTCGGAAAGCGTGCCCGAGGCAAGGCCATCGGTCGAGCGCGCACCGTCGGGGCGCGGCACGCGCGGGTTGTTGAGGACTGCCGAAGCGGCCTGTGCAATCTGCGTCACCTTGAGTCTCCTGGAACGTGGCGCCGACGGCACCGGCGCCTGACCCCGACTGTGCGGCAGCCGGCCTGACAGCGCCATCGGCGCGACGGAGAGAATCGCCCGACGAAACTCCGAGTCGTGCATGGGGATTCCGAGGCTCCGATCGGAAAACTCCGAGCCATGACGAGAATGCATAAGGCATTGAGAAAAGACATATACAAAGCCATCGACACCGACCATACTGATTTTTCCTGGCTTCCCCGCCGCACCGGGTCGCTGTCGTTGCACATCTGCCATCGCGCCAGCAGATTGGAATTTGCGCGAACCGAAAAGCCCCCTTTGGCGGGGGATTCATCATCGGTCCGCGGTGTATGCCGTCGACCACGGCTCCATCCCGGTCGGCATCCCCAGCCCCCGAATTGCCGGCCGACGGTCGCCGCAATATCTCCCAGGCAGCACTCATGAATCCGATCCCGCATGCGCAACCCTACCGGCCGGGTCTGCTGCTCGTCGACGACCATGCGATCGTGCGCGCGGGGTTGCGGCGAATCATCGAGACCGAGCACAGCCCATGGCAGATCGAGGAGGCGAGCTCGGGCTTTCAGGCGCTCGGGCTGCTGCGTACCGGCGTGATCGCGATGGCGGTTATCGACCTGTCGATGCCCGGCATGAGCGGGCTCGACCTGATCCGCCGCATCAAGCTCGAATTCCCCGAAGTGCGCATCCTCGTGCTCAGCATGCACGCCGAGGAGCAGTACGCGCTGCGCGCCTTCAGCGCGGGCGCGAGCGGCTACCTCACCAAGGACAGCGCGGCCACCGAGCTGATGATCGCGATCAGCAAGGTTGCCGCGGGCGGTGCCTACGTCAGCACGGGCCTCGCCGAACGCGTGGTGCAGCAGCTCAACGGCAGAGTCGAGGTGCCCCGCCACACCCGCCTCACCGATCGCGAGCTCGAGGTGATGCGCCGCCTGGTCAGCGGCCGACGGCTGGTCGACATCGCTCGCGAACTGCACCTGTCGGTCAAGACGGTCAGCACGCACAAGACCCGCATCCAGGAGAAGCTGCAACTGCCCAACCTGGCCGCGCTGGTGCGCTACGGGATCGAGCACCAGCTCGATCGCGGCGCCACGCCGCACGACAGCCAGACGGGCTGAGAGGCTGCTCAGGCGGACGACGGCGCGGCCACCAGGCAGTCGGTCGACAGCAGCAGCGCCGCGATCGACCCGGCGTTCTGCAGCGCGAGGCGTGTCACCCGCGCCGGATCGATCACCCCCATCGCGAGCAGATCGCCCCATTCGCGGGTCGCGGCGTTCCAGCCGAAGGCCGGCGCGGGCTCCGACACCACGCGCGCGACGATCACGCTCGGGTCCTCACCCGCGTTGGCCGCGATCTGCCGCAGCGGTTCCTCGAGGGCCCGCTCGACGATGCGCAGGCCGCAGTCC
This sequence comes from Burkholderiaceae bacterium, assembly GCA_044235405.1. GTDB lineage: Bacteria > Pseudomonadota > Gammaproteobacteria > Burkholderiales > Burkholderiaceae_E > Quisquiliibacterium. The sequence continues at coordinate 3,020 of JBIIHU010000006.1, read as the reverse complement.
TCGTCGAAATCGACGCCGCGCAGCGGGCGCAGCGCCGAGCGCGCACGCAGCAGCGCCGTGCCGCCGCCGGGGACGATCCCTTCCGCGACCGCGGCGCGCGCGGCATGCAGCGCGTCATCGACGCGAAGGCGCCGCTCCTTGAGTTCGGTCTCGGTGGCCGCGCCCACCCGGATCAGCGCGACCCCGCCAGCAAGCCGCGCCACGCGATCCTCCAGGAAGCGTTTCGCCGGCGACCCCGCTTCCGCGTCGCGTGCGCGCCGCAGCATGGCGAGCTGCGCGGCGATCGCGGCCGCATCACCGGCGCCGCCGATCAGCGTCGTGTCGTCGCGGGTGACCTCGATGCGCCGGCAGCGACCGAGCTCGGCCAGGCCGGCCTTGTCGAGCGGGCGACCGGCGCTCTCGCCGAGCAGCGTGGCACCCGTCAGCACCGCGATGTCCTGCAGCAGCGCGCGGCGCCGGTCGCCGAAGTCGGGCGCTCGCACCGCGCAGGTCTTCAGTGTCCCGCGCAAGGTGTTCAGCACGAGCGTGGCGAGCGCATCGCCGTCGATCTCGTCGGCCACCACCAGCAGCGGCTGAGCCTTCCCGACGACCGCCTCGAGCACGGGCAGCAACTCGGCAAGCTTGCCGAGCCGCCCATCGACGAGCAGGACCGCGGCCTCTTCCAGCACCACCCGCTGGCGCTCCGGCGCGTTGACGAAGTAGGGCGACAGGAAGCCGCGCTCGAAACGCATGCCCTCGACCACCTGGAGTTCGCTGGCGAGCCCGGAACCCTCCTCGATCAGGATCGCACCGTCGCGGCCGACGCGATCGATGGCGCCCGCAAGCAGTTCGCCGATGGCGCGATCGTTGTTGGACGAGATCGCCGCCACCTGCGCGATCGCCTGCGCGCCGACGCAGGGCTGCGCAGCGCGCGCGATCTCGGCGACCACCGCGTCGATCGCGCGCTCGATGCCAGCGCGCAGACCCATCGGATTCACGCCGGCGGCCAGGTAGCGCATGCCGTCGTGCACCATCGCATGCGTGAGCACGGTGGCGGTGGTGGTTCCGTCACCCGCCATCTCGCTGGTGCGGGCGGCCACCTCGCGCAGCAGCTGAGCCCCCATGTTCTCGAAGCGATCCTCGAGCACGATCGCACGAGCGACGACGACACCGGAGTTCACGATCTGCGGCGCACCATCGTCGCGTTCGAGGATCACGGTTCGCCCGCGCGGACCGAGGGTGATCTTGACCGCGTCGGCAAGAAGATCGACGCCGCGCAGCATCCGCTCGCGGGCTTCGTCGTGGAAGAGCATCGTGGCAGCCGACATCGAGGGCTCCGGTGGGGAGGCGATCCATCGATGTCCAGCCTAGGGCCGGGCCTCACCCGGCCCCTGAGCCGACGCAGCGGACCGCGGGCTCCGGGCTGCCGGTGCGATCCGGCCTTGAGGCAGCGCTGCGTCGGGCGTGTCAGCCGCGCGCGATCGGCGGAAGACAGGCCGGCTCGACCCGTTCGCCGTTGACAAGCACCTGGTCGTCGAGCACCTCGATCAGGATCGCCCCGTAACGCCCCTGCCAGACGATGCGACGCACGCCCTCGGGATCGAGGTCGAGGCGCGGCTGGGTGCCCGGCGGCTCGGTGTCGGTCGGCCGGGGAGGCCGGGAGGGATCGGCAATCGACGAGGACATGGGTGCGACCGGGCGGGACTGCGATACGGCGGGGGGCGGATTGTGCGCCAGCCTCGCCGAGGCGGCAAGCGCCGCCCGGTGGGCCCAAGGCGCACCCGCACCGAAGCAGCGCACGTGCCACAGGATGGTGCGGCGCCGAGGGGCGCCGGCGCACGAATCCGCGGCGAAAACGGCGAGCCAGGCCTGGCATGCCACTTGCTCATTTCTGAACAGTTCGACCCTGCGCACCGCGCAATCCATCTCACGGAGCCATTCGATGAAACGTCGTCAGTTCCTGCGAAATACGGCGGCCGTCGCCGGTGCAGCCTCTCTTGGCAGCACGGCAGCCGTGCGCGCCCAGAGCAGCGCCCTGCCGGACGTCATCCGCGTGGGTCATCTGGTCGGGATCTGCATGTCACCACTCTTCTACGGGCATGCCACCGGCATGTTCAAGGAAGCGGGTCTGAATGTCGAACTCAAGTTCATGCCCAACCCGGGTGACGGCCTCGCGGCGCTGGTGAGCGGTGCGACGCACATCGCGCATCTTCCGTTCACGAACACGGTGGTCGCAGCGCACAACGGGGCTCCGGTCCGCACGATCGCCGGCTCCGGTGCAGGCGGCATCTTCCTGATCGCCCGCAAGGAGTCGGGCCTTCGCTCGATGGCCGACCTCAAGGCAGCCGCCGGCAAGGGCCTGAAGGTCGGCACGATGCGCCTGAACACCTTCGAGCTCACCGCCTACCGGGCCATGGTCAACGCCGGGGTCTCGTACTCGGACTTCAACATGGTCTGGTTCAACGACGTGCTGTCGATGGCCGCGGCTTTCGAGGCCCGAGCGGTGGATGTCGTCACGCATGTGGAGCCCTTCGCCACCAAGCTTGTCGATCAGCTCGGCGGCGTGCCGCTGGCGAGCAATCTCGAGACCTGGGGGCGCGACGGGCCCGACTGCGTCACGAACACCCGGCAGGACTTCATCGCGACACAACCCGAGGCGGTACGGCGGTACCTGCGCGTTCTGCTGCGCGCCGACCGCGCGATCAAGGCGAACATGGCACGCGCCGTCGACGTGCTCGATGCGGGCAAGTACTACCGGGTCGACAAGGCGACCCTCGCCGCCTCGCTGCCGCGGCAGCTGCCGCAGGTCGACCTGACGCGAGGCGGCGACAAGGGCATGGAGGTCGCCATCGCCGACATGCGCACCCTGGGCTATCTGAAGAACACGCCCGAGGTGATGGATCTGCGCCTGCTACGCGAAGTGCTGCCGTCGGTCTGATACGGTGCGCAACGCCATCGCGACTCGCCTGCAAGCGGCCCGGGCCCCGCTCGCAACGGGCTCGGTGCCCGCGGCCGCGTCGCGGGCGAAGCCCGGGCGCCTG
>JBIIHU010000371.1:0-3233 GCA_044235405.1 Burkholderiaceae bacterium | reverse complement strand
CCCCGATGCCGCCAGCGCGCGCCAGCATCTTGCCAGTTCGCTGCCCGATCTCCTGCTGCTCGACTGGATGCTGCCCGACAGCTCCGGCGTCGAGATCGCACGCCGGCTGCGCCTCGATCCGCGCACCCGCGAACTCCCGATCCTGATGCTCACGGCCCGCGCGCACGAGGGCGACAAGCTCGCCGGTTTCGAGGCCGGGGTCGACGACTACGTCACCAAGCCCTTCTCGCCGCGCGAACTGCAGGCGCGCATCCGCGCGATGCTGCGGCGCACCGCCCGGCCCGACACCGACGAGGCCCTCGAGATCGCCGGCCTTCGCCTCGACCCGGCCACCTTCCGGGTCACGGCGCATGGCGAGCCGATCGAACTCAGCCCCACCGAGTACCGGCTGCTCAATTTCCTGATGAGCCGTCCCGACCGGGTGCACTCGCGCGCCCGGCTGCTCGACGCCGTCTGGGGCGACCGCGCCGACATCGAGGAGCGCACCGTCGATGTCCACATCCGACGCCTGCGGGTCGCGCTGCAGCCCAGCGGCTTCGATCGCCTGATCGAGACCGTGCGTGGCGGCGGCTACCGCCTGCTGCCCGCGTGATCTGGCTGCGCGCGCTCGCACCCACCGCGGCGGCCCTGATCGTCGCGGCGGTGCTTGCGCTGGGTGTCGGCGAATCGGCCGCCGCGGCCTGGCTTGCGGCAGCGCTGATCATTCAGGCCGTGCTGGTCACCTGGCTGATGACACGCCTGCATCACTGGGCGGCCCTGCCGCGCCAGCGCGAGCTGCCCACCTTCGGCGGCGTCTGGCAGCCCTTCCTCGACCGCCTGGCCCGACTGGTGCGCAGCGAGCGCGAGCACCGGCTGCAGCTGACCGCCGAGCTCGAGCAGCTGCACCGCGCGGTCGATCGCCTGCCCGACGGGCTGGTGCTGCTCGACCGCTACGATCACGTGCAGTGGTGCAACGACGCCGGCCGCGAGCTTCACGGGGTGGTCGGCACCGCCCGGCCGATCCTGCACTTCATCCGGCAGCCGGAATTCCTCGCCTACCTCGAGGGTGACGATTTCTCGCGTCCGCCGGTGCTTTCGCTGGCCACCCGCCCGGGGCGTCTCTTCGAGCTGCGACTGCACCGGCCCGACGAAGATCACAAGCTGCTGATCACCCGCGACCTCACCGAGCGCGCGCGCCTCGACGCGATGCGTCGCGACTTCGTCGCCAACGTGTCGCATGAAATCCGCACGCCGGTCACCGTGATCGGCGGATTCGCCGAGACCCTGCTCGAACTGCCGCTCGACGAGGCTTCCCGGCGCGAGTATCTCGGCACCATCCTGAAGCAGAGCCAGACGATGCAGCGCCTGGTCGAGGACCTGCTCACGCTGGCCACGCTAGAGAGCTCGACCGCGCCGCCCGAGGCCGAGCGCATCGATGTCAGCGCGATGATCCGTGCGGTCGGCACCGAGGCGCAGGCCCTTTCGCAGGGGCGCCACACCATCAGCTACAAGCTGCAGACCGATGCCGCGGTCAGCGCCGCGCCCACCGAGCTCGAAAGCGCGATCCGCAACCTGGTGGTCAACGCCGTGCGCTACACGCCCGAGGGCGGCCGCATCGAGATCGGCTGGCGCCTCGACAAGGGCGAGGGCCTGCTGTCGGTCACCGACACCGGACTGGGCATCGCCGCTGAGCACCTGCCGCGGCTCGCGGAGCGCTTCTATCGGGTCGACCGCGGGCGCTCCCGCGAAACCGGCGGCACCGGCCTGGGCCTGGCGATCGTCAAGCACATCGTGCAGCGACACGGCGGCGAGCTGCGCATCACCAGCACCCTCGGCCGCGGCAGCACCTTCACGCTGGCGATCCCGGCCGGCCGGGTGCTCGCCGCGCCGGCTCCCTCGCCCGCCGCGGCTTCCACCGGCTAGCCGCAACCGCGCGTCGCGACACCGGACCCCGGCGGGGTGCCCCCCGCGCGATGCGCGTGGGACAATCGGCGCGATGAGCGCGCCCGCCGACGATCCCTCCGCCGCAGCGCCGCGGCCGGCCAGTCCCGGCGAGCTCTTTCGCGTCTTCAGCGGCCTGGCACTGCGCGGCTTCGGCGGCGTGCTCCCTTTCGCGCAGCGCACGCTGGTCGAGGAGCGCCGCTGGCTGAGCCCCGAGGCCTTCGCCGAGGCGCTGTCGCTCGCGCAGGTGCTGCCCGGACCCAACATCTGCAACCTCGCGCTGATGATCGGCGACCGCTTCTTCGGGCTGCGCGGCGCTTTCGCGGCGCTCGCGGGCATGATGGCCGCGCCGATGGCGCTGGTGCTGGCACTGGCCGCGCTCTACGGCGGCTTCGGGCGTGAGCCGGTGGTCGCGAGGGCGCTCGAAGGGATGGCGGCGGTCAGCGCGGGCCTCATTCTCGCGATGGCGCTCAAGCTCGCGCGCTCGCTGCGCGGCCGAGGCACCGCGGGGTGGCTGTTCGCGGCGCTCGCCTTCGTGGCGGTGGGGCCGCTGCGCTGGCCGCTGCTGCCGGTGCTGCTCGCGGGTGCCACGGCCTCGGTGCTGGTGGCCTGGCACAGGATGCCCCCGCGATGAGCGGCCCCGAGCTCGCCGAACTCTTCGGGCGCTTCCTGGTGCTGTCGCTGCTGGCGATCGGCGGTGGCATCACGGTCGTGCCCGAGATGCACCGGCTGATGGTCGAGCAGCGGGGATGGCTGAGCGACGCCGACTTCTCCGCCTCGATCGCGCTGGCGCAGGCCGCCCCCGGGCCCAACATCCTGCTGGTCACCGTCATGGGCTGGAACGCCGGCGGCTGGGCCGGGGCGCTCGCCACCACCGCCGGCATCCTGCTGCCCTCGACCACGGTCGCGCTGTTCGCGCATCGCGGCGCCGAGCGCTGGCGCGAGCATCGGCTGGTGCGGGCCTTCCGCGAAGGCACGCTGCCGATCACGCTCGGCCTGCTCGCGGCCACCGGCTGGGTACTCGCCGCGCCCACCGCCGGGCAGCCCGCCGGCCTCGCGCTCACCCTCGTCACTGCGCTGCTGGTGTGGCGCACCCGCATCCATCCGCTGTGGCTGCTGGCCGCCGGGGCGCTGGTGGGTATCTTCGCCAGCACGCCCGCCAGCGCCGCGACCCCGGTGCGCTTCTCGCCGACCGGCGAGGTTTCCGAGCTGCGCGAGGTGCGCGCGGTCTTCGGCGAGGCGATGGTCCGGCTCGGCGAGCCCTCCGCACCCGACCCCTACCAGATCGACTGCCCGGCCCCCGGGCGCGGCCG
>JBIIHU010000118.1:0-10589 GCA_044235405.1 Burkholderiaceae bacterium | reverse complement strand
GTCGCGCTCGCCGACCCGCCGACCTGGGTGCAGGTCAGCGCCGAGCGCATGGTCTCGCGGCTGCTGGGCGGCAGCTGCCGTGTGCCCCTGGCGGCGTACTGCGTGGCGGCACCCGCCGGCGGATTGCGTCTGCGGGCCTGCGTGGCGAGCACCGACGGCCGCGAACTGGTCGAGGCCGACGAGCACACTGACGGCCACGACATCCCGAGCGCCGAGGCGCTCGGCGAACGCGTAGCGGCCCTGCTGGTCGAGCGCGGCGCGCGCGAGCTCCTCCCGCCAGGCCTCTGAGGGCGGTACGCATGGCGCGCTGCGGGCGGTGCCGCGCGGGCTGCCGTCCGCGGGCTACGAGAACGAGGCGCCGATGCGGGTCGTGCTGACCCATCCCGCGCCGCGCGGCAGCGCCCTGGCTGCCGGCCTGCGCGGCCTGGGGCATGCGGTCTGCGAACTGCCGCTGCGTCGCCTTCGTCCGCTCACCGGCGAACCGTCCGGGCGGGCGCCGCTCGAGGCGGCCGACGCCTTCGACTGGCTGGTCTTCGTCAGCCCGGGAGCGGTCGAGGCTGCGCTGCCGGTGCTGCTTGCGCGCCGGGGCGGCTGGGCTCGGGAAGGCATCGGCCTGGTCGGCCCCGGCACCGAGTCGGTGCTTCGTGCGGCCGGGCTGACGTCCGCGCAGACCGGGCGCTGGGTGCGGCCCGCTCGAGCACCCTACGATGCGCAGGCGCTGCTCGCGACCCCTCCCTTCGATGCGCCGGCCGGGTGCTCGATGCTGGTGATCCGAGGAGAGGGCGGGCGCGACGACTGGATCGACACGCTGCGTGCACGCGGTGCCTCGGTCGAGACGGTTGCCGTGCTGCGAGCCGAGCCGCTCGACCCGGATCCGGAGGCGCTCGCGCAGGCTTGCGCCTGGCTCGCGGCGTCGACCTCGGAACCGGTTGCCTTCGTGTTCACCACCGGCGACGCCATCGAGCGGCTCGATCGCCTGCTGCCGCCCGCGGGGCGAGCCACCGCGATCGCGCTGGCGGTGCATCCGCGGCTGGTGGGTCGGCTCGGCGAGCTCGGATGGTCGATGGCACGCCTGCTCGAGCCGGGTGAAGCGGGTCTGCGGCTCGGGATAGAATCCGCGCGCGTCGAGCCGCGCACGCCACCGGCGTGCGGCTGAGGCGGGGCGCACGGGGATTTCGACGTGTCCGAACGGTCCGATCAAGCTGCAGCCGCCGAGCGCCCGGTATCGTCCGCCGGCGCGGGCGAGCGCATGCCCGAGGCGGTGACCACGCCGCGCGCGCGCCTCGCACGCATCGCCGGCGCGTGGCAACGAAAGCTCCCGGCGATCGCGCTCGTGGTCGCGACGGCCGGCGCGGTGGCGGCCGTGCTGCTGTGGCAGCGTGCCGAGGGCATCGCCCAGGAGGCGGCGCGCCGCCTGCAGGCCGGCGATGTTCGCGCGGCGCAGCTCGAGACCCAGTGGCGCCAGGCTCAGGACCAGGTCCGCGATCTGCAGGCCCGCTCCGGCGTGCTCGAGTCGAAGCTGACCGAGGCGCTCGGGCGTCAGAGCCAGCTCGAGAGTCTCTACCGCACCATGGCCCAGGATTCCCTGGACGCGGTGCTCGCTGACGTCGAGAACGCGCTGGCGATCGCTTCTCAGCAGCTGGTCGTGAGCGGCAACATCCAGGGAGCGCTGGTCGCGCTGGGCGATGCCGATGCCCGGCTCGCCCGCATCCGGCAGCCGCAGGCGGTCGGCCTGCGCCGCCTGCTCCAGCGCGACATCGAGCGGCTCAAGGCGCTGCCCGCGGTTGATCTCGTCGGGCTCGCGATCCGGCTCGATACCGTCGTGGGCTCGATCGACCAGCTTCCGCTGCTCGCGGCCGCCGCCCCGGCGAGCGCGTCGGTCGGCAGCAGCTCGGCGCCGCGCGCCGGCGGCTTCAGCCTCGAGAGCCTGGCCTCCACCGGCCGGCGCGGGCTCGATGCCCTGCTCGCGGAGCTCTCGCAGCTGTTCCGCGTCAACCGGGTCGACGCTCCGGATGCGCTGCTGCTCGCCCCCGAGCAGCAGTACTTCGTGCGGCAGAACCTTCGGCTCGTGCTGCTGTCGGCGCGGCTGGCGCTGCTCGCCCGGCTTGAGCCGGTGTTCAGGGCCGACCTCGAACGGGCGATCGGCTGGCTCGGCAGTCATTTCGACGCGTCGCAGCGCCCGGTCGCCAATGCGGTGGCCGCGCTGCGCCAGCTGCAGGGCGCCCGGATCGCTCCCGACCTACCCTCGCTCGGCGATTCGCTGGCTGCGGTGCGGGCCGCGCGAAGCGCGCTCGAGAACAACCCCTAGGACCGGCGAGGCGGACGGTGCGTGCAATCGTCTGGTCGCTGCTGCTCGTCGTGGCCGCTGTCGGGCTGGCGCTGCTGATGCGTGTCAACCACGGCAACCTGGTGCTGTTCTGGCCGCCGTACCGTGTCGACGTCTCGGTCAACCTGGCGCTGGTCGTGCTGGCCGGCGGCTTCGTGACGCTGCACCTGCTGCTGATCGGCATCGGCAAGGCGCTCGACCTGCCCTCGCGTGTTCGGCGTTATCGCGAGGAACGCGCCCGTGCCGCGGCGGTGGCCGCGCTCGGCGATGCGCTGCTCGCGCTCTTCGAGGGGCGTTTCGGCCGGGCCGAGCGGCTCGCCCAGCAGGCCCGGGCCGATGCCGGGCTGGCCGGGGCGGCGGCCCTGATCGCGGCCCGCGCTGCCCACCGCATGCGCGAGGCCGAGCGGCGCGACCGCTGGCTGGTGGTCGCCGAGGAGGATCGCGGCGCGCTGCACGCGGCGCTGATGAGCACCGCGGAGCTCGCGCTCGAGGACCAGGATCCTGCGCGTGCGATCGCCGGAGTCGAGCGGCTGCATTCCCGCGGGATGCGCCACATCCACGCGCTGCGCGTCGCGCTGCGAGCCTACGAGCAGGCTGGGCAGTGGCGGGAGGTCCTGAATACGCTGCGTCAGCTCGAGAAGCGCGACGTGCTGCATCCGGCGGCCATCCGCGGCCTGCGTGTCCGCGCCTGCCGGGCGCTGATCGCGGCCCGCGCCGGCGACCGCGCCGGTCTCCAGGCCCAGTGGGGCGAGTGGCGCGCGAGCGAGCAGGAACTCGCCGAGGTCGTCGAGGCCGCCGCCAGCGCCTTCGCGGGCGCCGGCGATGCGCCCTTCGCCAGGCGCCTGCTCGAGACGGCGCTGGCGCGCGAGTTCGCCCCCCGGCTGCTGCACGCCTACGCGGCCCTCGACGGCGTGCCGGCGCTCGAGCGGCTGCAGCTTGCCGAGCGATGGCGCGAGCAGCACGGCGACGACCCCGACGTCAACCTTGCCCTCGGGCGCCTTTGCATGGCGGGCTCGCTCTGGGGCAAGGCTGCCGACTATCTCGGGCGAAGCCTGGCCGCCCGCGAGGATCGGGCGGTGCACCTGGCGCTCGCCGAGCTCGCCGAGCGTGTGGGTGATCCGGTCCAGGCAGCGGGGCACTACCGGGCAGGCGCCCGCTGGCGACCCGCAGGCGACTGAGCCGCGCGCGTCGGTGCGTTCGGGGCGCGGGCGGGCTGTCCGGGAAGCTCAGACGCAGCGGCCGCCGTCGACCTCCAGGCAGGCCCCGGTGATGAACCCGGCCTCGTCGCTCGCCAGGAAAACCGCCGCGGTGGCGACGTCGCTTGGCTGCGAAAGGCGCCCGAGCGGAATCGACGCCACGAACTTCGCACGCATCTCGGGGGTGTCCTCGCCCATGAAGGTGGCGAGCAGCGGGGTCTCGCCGGCGACCGGGTTGATCACGTTGACGCGGATGCCCGACGGCGCGAGTTCGACCGCCATGGCCTTCGAGATGGTGATCGCCGCTCCCTTGCTGCCGTTGTACCAGACCAGGCCGGGACGCGGCCTGACCCCGGCGGTCGAGGCGATGTTGACGAACACCCCGCGGCGCTGGGCCTGGAAGTGCGGCACGATGTGCCGCGCGGTCCAGTAGAGGCTCTTCACGTTGACCCGCCACACGCGGTCGAACTCGGCTTCCTCGACAGTGAGCAGCGACTGGTTGCGATGCGAGACACCGGCATTGTTGACGACGATGTCGAGGCCGCCGAAGGTGTCGAGCGTGGCCGCGAGCAGCGCCGCGACATCGTCGCCGCGCGAGATGTCGGCACGCACGAAGGCCGCCTGTCCACCGGCCGCGCGGATCGCCGCCGCGACGCGTTCTCCGCTGGTGGCATCGATGTCGTTGACGATGACGCGCGCGCCCTCGCGGGCGAAACGCTCGGCGATGCCTTCGCCGAAACCGGAGCCGGCGCCGGTGACGATGGCGGTCCTGTCGATCAGTCTCATGGGTTCATCCGGAGGGTGAGTCCGCGGTGCAGCGCGGCTGGCAGCCGGCCTTGCGCTCGCGGGATGGTTTCGCGGGGCAGTGCCCGCAACGCTATCATGGCGATCAGCCCACTTCGCAGGACAGCGCCATGAATCTCGATCGCGTCGACTCCGGTCATGATGTTCCCGATGACTTCAACGTGATCATCGAGATTCCGATGGCGGCCGACCCGATCAAGTACGAGGTCGACAAGAAGACCGGGGCCCTGTTCGTCGACCGGTTCATGATGACCTCGATGCACTATCCCTGCAATTACGGCTACATCCCGCACACGATCGCCGACGACGGAGATCCGGTGGATGTGCTGGTGATCACGCCCTTTCCGGTGGCGGTGGGGGCGGTCATCCGCTGCCGCCCGCTCGGCGTGCTGCAGATGCAGGACGAGGCCGGTGGCGATGCCAAGCTCCTCGCGGTGCCCATCGACCGCATCCTCCCGATCTACAAGCACTGGCGCCGCCACGATGACATCGCCCCCGAGCGCCTTGCGACGATCCAGCACTTCTTCGAGCACTACAAGGACCTGGAGGCCGGCAAGTGGGTCAAGGTGATCGGGTGGGCCGGACCCGAGGAAGCGCGCGTCGAGATCCTCGCCGGGATCGACAACTACCGGCGTGCCGAGGACAAGCCCAAGTTCTAGGCGGGTTCCCTCTTTCCGGGCCGACTCATCGGCGAGCAGCGGCCAGCGGGGAGCGCTCGGCGAGTTCGTCGAGGTAGGCGTCGATCATCGAGCCCTCGCGGCTCAGGAATCGCTCGACCGCATCGGCGAAGGCCGGCTCGCGCAGCCAGTGCGCCGAGCGCGTGGCCACCGGCAGGAAGCCGCGCGCCATCTTGTGCTCGCCCTGCGCGCCGCCCTCGATGGTGCTGATCCCGAGCTCGATCGCCGCCTCGATGGCCTGGTAGTAGGCGCACTCGAAGTGCAGGAACGGAATCGCCGCGACGCTGCCCCAGTAGCGGCCGTAGAGGCGCTGCGCATCGCGCATCAGCAGGCTGCTGGCCACCGGTTCGCCATCGCGCTCGGCCAGCACCAGGATCAGCGACCCGGGCATCTCCCGCCCGATGCGCTCGAAGAAGCCGAGGTTCAGGTAGGGCTCCGAACCGTGGGCTGCGTAGGTCGCCTCGTAGCAGCGCATGAAGAAGCGCCACATAGCCGGCGTGATCGCCTCGCCCGCAATGCGTCGCGCGACGATGCCCTGTTCGGCGACCTTTCGGCGTTCGGCGCGGATCTTCTTGCGCTTGGGTTGCGCAAGCGCCGCAAGAAAGTCCTCGAAGCTGGCGTAGCCCTGGTTGCGCCAGTGGAACTGCACGCCGGTGCGGATCAGGCAGCCTTCGGCCGCGAGCGCATCGGCTTCGCCTTCACCGGGGAAGAGCACGTGCAGCGACGACAGACGGCCGGCGCGGGCATGCGCGAGCAAGGCCGCGGCCAGCGCCGCCCGGTGGCCAGGCTCGCGAGCCAGCAGCCGCGGTCCGCCCACCGGGGTGAAGGGCACCGCGCACAGCAGCTTCGGGTAGTAGCGCAGGCCGTTGCGATGGTAAGCATCGGCCCACGCCCAGTCGAAGACGTACTCGCCCCAGGAATGGGTCTTGCGGTACAGGGGGGCCGCGGCGACCAGTCGGTCGTCCTGCCACAGACCGAGATGCGCGGGGGTCCAGCCGGTGTCGCCGCCGACGCAGCCGCTGGCCTCGAGCGCGGCGAGGAACGCGTGCCGCACGAAGGGCGGGGTCTCGGGCGGCAGGAGCGCATCCCACGCGCGCGGCTCGACCTCGTCGATCGACGCGATCACCCGCATGCGATAATCGGCAGCGTCTCGCGGAGGTCGCGAACGCCCGCTTGCGCTGCTCATTCCATCCCACCCAGGCACGAAGCTTCCATGACCGTTTTCATCGCGGCTGCGCAACTTAACCCGACGGTGGGCGATTTCGAGGCTAATGCGCGCCGCATCATCGAGGCCGCGCACCGTGCTGCGGCCCAGGGTGCCCGGGTGATGATCACGCCCGAGCTCGCGCTGTCGGGCTATCCACCCGAAGACCTGCTGCTGCGCGACTCATTCTATGCCAGCTCGCAGGCCGCCCTCGACCGAATCCTCGCCGCCTGTGCGGGCCTGGACATGCGGCTGGTGGTCGGCGCGCCCGTGCTTCGCGAGGGGCGGCGCCGCAACGCGGCGGTGTTGATGCACGCGGGCCGCGTGCTCGGCGAGTACTTCAAGCGCGAACTGCCCAACTACGATGTCTTCGACGAGCGTCGCTACTTCGTCGCCGACGATCGCCCGATGGTCTTCGCGGTTGACGGCCTGCGCTGCGGCGTGGTGGTCTGCGAGGACTTCTGGTTTCCCGCTGCACCGGCAGCCGCGCGCGCCGCGGGCGCCGACCTGCTGCTGGTCCTCAACGCCTCGCCCTTCCACACCGACAAGCAGCGGCTGCGCCTCGATGTCGCCCGCGCGCACGTGAGCGCGCTCGGCATGCCGATGATCGCGGCCAACCTGATCGGCGGGCAGGATGAACTCGTCTTCGACGGCTGCTCCTTCGCGCTGTCGCGCGCGGGCGAACTCGCCGCGCAGGCCGCCGGCTTCGCCGAGGACCTCCTGCTGGTAGGGGCTGCCGGCGGTGGCGCGAGCCCGGCCGAGATCGCCACCGCCCGCCTCGAGCCGGTCGCCAGTCTCGAGGAACAGGTCTACCGGGCGCTCGTCCTCGGCGTGCGCGACTATCTCGGCAAGAACGGCTTCCCGGGCGCGCTGATCGGGCTGTCGGGCGGTGTCGATTCCGCGCTCGTGCTCGCCATCGCGGCCGATGCGCTCGGACCGGAGCGGGTGCGGGCAGTCATGATGCCCTCGCGCTACACCGCCGACATCTCCTGGCTCGATGCGCGCGACATGGCCGGTCGGCTCGGTGTGCGCTACGACGAACTCCCGATCGGTCCGGTCTTCGACGCCTTTCTGGGCACCCTCGCCGGCGAGTTCGCCGGCCTTGCGGCCGACACTACCGAAGAGAACATCCAGGCGCGTATCCGCGGCACGCTGCTGATGGCGCTGTCCAACAAGTACGGCTCGATCGTCCTCACGACCGGCAACAAGAGCGAGATGGCGGTCGGCTACTGCACGCTGTACGGCGACATGGCGGGGGGCTTCGCGGTCATCAAGGATGTCGCCAAGACCCTGGTCTATCGTCTCTGCGCCTGGCGCAACGCGATCTCGCCGGTAATCCCCGAGCGCATCCTCACGCGCGCGCCGAGCGCCGAACTGCGGCCCGACCAGAAAGACCAGGACTCGCTGCCCGACTACGAGATTCTCGACGGCATCATGCGGATGTACATGGAAGAGGACCGCAGCAGCGACGACATCCTCGCCGCCGGCTATCCCCGCGAGGCCATCGACCGCGTGGTGCGCCTCATCCGCGTCAACGAGTACAAGCGGCGCCAGGCCCCGGTGGGCATCCGCATCACCCACCGCGCCTTCGGGCGCGACTGGCGCTACCCGATCACCTCGAAGTTCCGCGATTGACTCATCGGGCCCGACGCCTCGGCGTCGCCGTCCGGACCGTCCGCTCCAGGAGACCACGATGAAACGAATCACCGCGATCATCAAGCCCTTCAAGCTCGACGAGGTCCGCGAGGCGCTCGCCGAAATCGGCGTCAGTGGCCTCACCGTCACCGAGTGCAAGGGCTTCGGCCGACAGAAGGGCCACACCGAGCTGTACCGGGGGGCCGAGTACGTGGTCGACTTCCTGCCCAAGGTCAAGGTCGAGGTCATCCTTGCCGATGGCGCGGTCGAAAGCGCCATCGACGCCGTCTGCAAGGCCGCACGCACCGGGCGGATCGGCGATGGCAAGATCTTCGTCTCCAACGTCGAGGAAGTGATCCGGATCCGCACCGGCGAGACCGGGGAGTCGGCTGTCTGACCCTGGCCCTGCCCATCGGCGCGGTGGCGCAGCCGCCTGCAAGAGCCGATTCCGCCGGGATGTCGCTCGCGGCTGCCTGGCCTCCCGCGCGGGTCGCCGACGCGCCGAAAGTTCCTTTCGCGGTCGGTGCGCCCTTCCGTGTGGCGCCCGACTTGGTCCGGCTCGGTGCGCCCGACGCCGACGATCCGCACGATGGGCTGCTGGTGTCCGACCTTGACCATCGCGTCTTCGTGCAGCAGAAACTCGCGCAACTCGACGATCCACGCTGGCCGCTTGTTCATGTCGACCCGCGTGCCGACGCGCAACGGCTCCTCGCGGCCTTCGCCGGCGCCCTCGCGATCCTCGCGCGCGCGCACCCCGACCGGGTGCTCGCGGGCGTCGATGGCATCGCGAGCCGCTTCGCGCTGCCCGCGGCCGGACTCGCGATCGATGTCCGTGATGGCGAGATCGATGCCCCGCAGGCCATCGCCGAGCCGCTCGCCGCGCGCCTGCGAGGCTTGCCTGCGGCCGCGCGCGTGCTGGCGGCCTTCGCGCTCGCCGTCCAGGAAGACCTGGTGCTGATGGGCTGGCCCGGCGCCGGCCCCCAGGGCGATCCGTCGTCGGCCGAGGCCGCCGCGGGGCTGCGCATGCTTGCCGCCTCGGTGGTTTTCCCTAGCGGCTGGGACCCGGGCGAGCGGATCGGGCAGCCGCTGCGGTCCCTTCATGCCCCGGTGGCCGACGGCGAGCGCCTGCGCCTGGCCTCGCTGGCGCTGTCGCATGCGATGACGGGCAAGGGGCCCTTCGTGCGCCATGTCTGGACGCTCGCGCCCGACGGCGCGCTCGCGCGGCGACCCGGTGCGGTCGCGCTGGCAGGGGGGGCGACGCCGGCCGGACCGGCCGACCTCGCCGATCTCTGGTACCGCTGCGAGCGTCAGGTGACGGTGCCGCTGCCGATGGCTGGTGCGAGCCTGTTCCTGATCCGCGTGTTCGTGGCGCCGCTGCTCGCCGTGGCCGCCGACGCCGCGCGGCGTGCGCGACTCGTCGCGAGTCTTGCCTCGATGAGCGAGGCGGTCATCGCGTACAAGCAGCTTGGCGGGGCGCGCGAGCGCGTGCTGCGGGCCTGGGGGAGGGCATCCTGAGCTGCGTCGCTGCCACTGTCCCCGAGCTTTCGCCGCCCCGGCTGGCGGGCGTGCTGCTCGCCGCGGGCGAGTCGAGACGCATGGGCGGCCCCAGCAAGCTCGAGATCCGGCTCGATGGCGAGCCGCTGCTGCATCGGACCGCCCGCATCCTGCTCGCCGCCGGGGTGGCGCCGCTGGTGGTGGTCGTGGGCCACGCGGCCGATCGCAGCGAGGCGCTCCTTGCCGACCTGCCGGTGGCGACCGTGCGCAACCCCGCCTGGCGCGAGGAGGGCCAGCAGGGGTCGGCGCGGCGCGGGCTGGCGGCGCTCGCGCCGCGGCTGGCGACTTCGGGCGTCGAGGGCTTCCTGATCGCCCTCGCCGATCTGCCGCTGCTCGAGCCGGAGCATGTCCGCGAGCTCGCGTGTGCGCTCGCCGCGCGCGGTGCAGCGCGGGTGCGGATGCCCTGGTACCAGGGCCGGCGCGGCAATCCGGTGGTCTTCGAGGCCTCGTTGTGTACCGAGCTGGCGGCCGAGCCCGAGGGCCCGCGAGGCTGGCTCGACGCCCATCCCGAGGCGGTCGGACGGCTTGTGGTCGCGCACGCGGCTTTCACCACCGACCTCGATACGCTCGCCGACGTCGATGCCCTTCGCGCGTTGCCGGGTGCGCCGTGCATCGACCTGCCGCCCCTGCCCGGTGGGGCGTGTGAGGGCTGAGCGTCCGCGCCGGGCGACGCCGGTGAGCGCCGGCCACGGCTGTTCGTCATGAGCCGCGTCGATGCCATCGTGCTGGGCGCCGGCGCGGCCGGCATGTTCTGTGCCGGGGTGGCGGCTCGGCGTGGCCTGCGCGTGCTGGTCATCGATCATGCGCCCGACCCGGGCGAGAAGATCCGCATCTCCGGTGGCGGGCGCTGCAATTTCACCAACCGCGAAGCCGATCGGCCGGAGCGCTTCGTCGGGACCGACCCGGCCTTCGCCCGGCCGGCGCTGCGCGCCTACCCGCCGGCGGCCTTCGTGGCGCTGGTGCGCACGCACCGCATCGGCTTTCACGAGAAGCATCGCGGGCAACTCTTCTGCGACGACTCCGCGCGCCGGATCGTGACGATGCTGCGCGCCGAAGCCGATGCCGGGGCGGTGCGCTGGCTGACCGGCTGCACGATCAGTGCCGTCGAGGCGCTGGCCACGCCCCGGCCCGATGGCGCCCGTTTCGCGGTGGATACCAGCGCCGGCCGCTTCGAGGCCCGCGCGCTGGTGGTG
>JBIIHU010000370.1:0-3239 GCA_044235405.1 Burkholderiaceae bacterium | reverse complement strand
TCCGGCCGGCATCGGCATGCAGCGCCGCGAGCTGCGCGGCATCGATGCGCCGCACGCCAGCGCCGGCCGCGTGCGCCCAGGCGCGCGAGCGCGCATCGGCCAGCGCGTCGGTATCGGGTTCGGGCAGACTCGCGCGCCGGCCACGCGCCAGTTCACGCCCGCCGAGGAGCCAGGCCATCGTGCCGTCCCTGAGCGACACCACCGGGTTGGGGACGCCGGCATCGATCAGCGTCTGCGCGCCGACGATGCTGCGGGTGCGACCCGCGCAGTTGACCACCACCAGGGTGGCGGGATCGGGGGCGAGCGCGGCGATCCGGTAGGCGAGTTCGCCCCCGGGCAGGCTGTGCGCAAATGGCAGGCTGAAGGCCTCGAACTCCTCGGGCGTACGGCTGTCGACGACAACGAGGTCGTCGCCGCGCTCGAGTCGCCGCGCGAGTTCGTCCGCATCGATCGAGGGCGTATGCAGCTGGTGCTCGATCACCTCGCCGAGCGCCTTGCTCGGCACGTTGGTGCCGCTGAAGCATTCGAAACCCGCCGCCGCCCAGGCCTGCGTGCCGCCCGCCAGCGCCGCAACATCGGTCCAGCCGAGCAGGCCGAGCGTGGTGGCGGCCTCGTCGAGCAGCGAGCCATCGCCATCGACCAGCACCACGCGGGTGTCGCGGCGCGGAACCAGCCGGTCGATCAGCATCTCGAGGCGCCACGCCGGCGCCGGCACCGCGACCAGCAGGTGCGCGCGGCAGAAGACGCCGACCTCGCGGACATCGAGCACCGCGATCTCGCGGCCATCGGCCAGCCAGGCCCTCAGCGTGGGGGGATCGATGCGGCGCACGGAAGCGGCGGACATGGGCTGTGGCGCGCGAGCGCTGGCGGGTGGAGGAAGCCCGACCCTAGACCAGTCGGCAGACGACGACAAGCCCGCAACGCCTGCTGCGAACCGCGAACCGGCGCGGGCTCGGGGGATTCGCCGACCGACCCTCAGATCGCGGCCGGGCGGCTCGCCTGCAGCGCCGACAGCGAGGCGGCCCAGCCGACGATGCCGCCCTGCGCGACGATCATCGCGATCGTGGCGTCACGGAAGTGCGGAAAGTAGCTCGCGGTGGCGTCGGTGACCAGCAGGCTGTCGTAGCCGCGGTCGTTGGCCTCTCGCATGGTGGTCTGCACGCAGACCTCGGTGGTGACCCCCGCGAAGATCAGCCGCTCGATGCCCCAGTCGCGCAGCATCGCGTCCAGGCCGGTGGCGTGGAAAGCCCCCTTGCCCGGCTTGGCGAGCACCGTCTCGCCGGGCAGCGGCGCGAGTTCCGGCACGAAATCGCTGCCGGGCTCGCCATCGATCAGGATGCGCCCCATCGGACCGGGGTCGCCGATGCGCTGGCTCGGCAGCCCGCGCTCGCGCTTGGCCGGCGGACAGTCGGAGAGGTCCGGCCGATGGCACTCCTTGGTATGCACGATGCGCACGCCCTCGGCGCGCGCCCAGTCGAGCAGCGCGCGCGCTGGTGCCACCGCCGCGCGCAGCGTCGAGACGTCGTTGCCGAGGGACTCGCCGAACCCGCCGGGCTCGAGGAAGTCGCGCTGCATGTCGATCATCAGCAGCGCGGTGGCTGCCGGACGCCACCGGAAGGCGGCGGGCTGCGCCACGGTTTCGCGCCAATGTTGCGGATTCTCACGCATGACCACCCATCGCCCTGCCGATGCGGTCCCGGTCATCGCCGGGCCGCGGGGTTTCGAACACGATGCGACCATCGTTCATCACGACGATGCGATCGGACAGCTCGACCAGCTCGTCGAGATCCTCGCTGACCAGCAGCACCGCGCAGCCGGCGGCACGCGCGTCGCGCAGCCGCTGGTGGATCTCGGCGCATGCCTGGAAATCGAGCCCGAACACCGGGTTCATCACGATCAGCAGCCGCGCATCGCGCGACAGCTCGCGCGCGAGCACCGCGCGCTGCACGTTACCGCCGGACAGGCGCTCGATCGGCTCGTCGGGTCCGCGAGTGCGCACCCGGAATCCGTCGATCGCCGAGCGCGCGGCGGCGCGGAACGCCGCCGGCCGCAGCCAGCCCGCGCGCGACCACGGCGCGCGGTCGAAATCGCGCAGCGCGAGGTTGGCAGCCACCGACAATCCAGCCACGCAGGCATTGGCAAGCGGCTCCTCGGGAAGCGCCGCGACCCGGTGGCGCCGATAGTCGGCCCGGGTCGCGCGGAAGGTCTCGCCGAAGACGAGCACGTCACCGGCCTCGCGTTCGCGCTGCCCGGTCAGTGCCTGCACGAGCTCGCGCTGACCGTTGCCCGACACGCCGGCCACCCCGACGATGCTGCCGGCCGCGACATCGAGATCGATCGCGCGAACCGCTGGCAGCCCGAGATCGTTGACGACCTGCAGACCCCGGATCGCGAGCACCGCATCGCGCTGCGCCGGGCGTCGGCCGTCGCCTGCGGTTGCGCTCGCAACCTTCTGGTCGGGAACCGGCGAGGCCGCGGGCGCCACGAGACCCGCGTCGGGCTGCGTACGCGCCTCGACCGAGACGACCGCACGCGCGGCTGTCTCGCCGATCATCAGCGCGGCGAGCCGGTCGGCGTCGAGCTCGGCGACCCGCCCGCCGCCAACCAGCCGGCCACGCCGCAGCACGCTGACCGAATCGGCGAAACGCTCGACCTCGCGAAACTTGTGCGTGATCAGCAGCGCCGTCATGCGCCCGGCATGCGCGAGGCTACGCACCGCGTCGAGCAGCTCGTCGGCCTCCTCGGGCGTCAGCACCGATGTCGGCTCGTCGAGGATCAGGAAGCGGTTTCGCGCATAGAGCTGCTTCAGCAACTCGGCCTTCTGCTTCTCGCCGGCCGACAGGTCGGCGACCCGGGCGCGCGGATCGAGACGGAAGGGCACGCTGCCCATGAAAGCCTCGAGCGCGGCGATTTCGCGCCGCCAGTCGATCCGCGCCGGCAGACCGCCACGCGCGAGGGCGAGATTCTCGGCCACCGTCATCGAGGGCACCAGCGTGAAGTGCTGGTAGACCATGCCGATGCCGAGCTCGCGCGCGCGCTGCGGCGACGGGATATCGGTCTCGCGACCGTCGACGAGCACGGAGCCGGCGTCGGCGCGATGAAAGCCCACCAGGCACTTGACCAGCGTCGACTTGCCGGCGCCGTTCTCGCCGAGCAGCGCGTGCACACTGCCCGCAGCGACGTCGATCGACACGCCGTCGAGCGCGACGAAGTCGCCGAATCGCTTGCTCAGCAGGTAG
>JBIIHU010000369.1:0-3249 GCA_044235405.1 Burkholderiaceae bacterium | reverse complement strand
GGCGCGAGTCGAGTTCATCGTACCCGACAGGAGCTTCTCGATACGTGCCCTCGCCTGCTCGCCTGCCTCGTTGGCGGCGAAACGCATCCCGATCCCCTGCTGGCGACCCGGGACACCGGCTGGCGTTACCCAGCAGACCTTGCCCGGCACCGGCAGTTTCGCGGAATCGTCGGGGAGCGCGACGATCGCGAAGACGTCGTCGCCGAGCTGCGCCGGACGCGTCGTCGGCACGAACAGGCCGCCGCCTTCGACGAAGCCCATGTAGGCCGAGTACAGCGCCGCCTTGTCGCGGATCGCGAGCTGCAGAACGCTCGGGCGCAACCCGGCCGCGGGTGTCTTGGGCGCTTCGCCGGCCGAAGCGACAGGCGTTGTGCGTGCGCTCAGGGTATCCATGATCGTGGCTTCCTGCGGGTGACGCACGCGAATCGCATGCTGGCGGAAAACAGGCGGCGAGCTCTAGGCGGAGAAGGCGAAAAGGGCCTCGTAACGACTCCAGACGTCTTCGGCGAACAGGCGCGCGTTGAGCGGATGCTCGAGCACCGGCACCTGCCGGTCGAGCCAGGTTGCCAGCTCGCAGACGATCCGGAGATCGGTTCTGCCAGCCAGCGACCCGAGTCGCTCGGCGAGCGCCACGTACCGCAGCGCGTGTCCACCGGCGCACACCCTGCCGAGATCAGCCACCCAGCCTTGCAGCCGTGGCAGCCAGATCGCGGCCGGAATCGGGCCGAAACCCTCCGCCAGCTTCAGCGCAGAAGCCTCGGGGATCGCGCGCAAGGCTTCTAGCACCATCCGATGAGCGGCAGCGACGGCGGGTTCGGCGAGCGCTGCCGCCGCCAGCGGCGCACCGTCGGCGAGATCGAGCCAGTGCTCTGCGTTCGCCGCCTCGTCGGCCTGAAGGCGCGGGCGAAGCCACTCGAGCGCCTGCGAGCGTGCCGGCGGCGCGATCGCGAAGCTGACGCAGCGCGAGCGGATCGTTGCAGGCAGCGGCGCGCCCCGTGCCGCGACCAGCAGGAACGCGGTCGCACCATCGGGCTCCTCGAGCGTCTTCAGGAGCGCATTCGCGGCCGCGACGTTCAGCGCAGGCGCCGGCTCCACGATGACCAGTTTTCGACCTGCACGATGCGAACCGATCGCGACGAAATCCGCCAGCGCGCGCACCTGGTCGATCTTGATCTCTCGACGCGTCCGTTCGCTGCGTGCGTCGGCCCGCGGTTCGTCGTCGGCCCGCGGTGAAAGGCGTCTGAAGTCCGGATGGTTGCCTGAGACGAACCAGCCGCAGGCATTGCATCGGCCGCAGGCCCTGCCGTGCGCGGGCGCGAACTCGCAGAGCAAGCTGGCGGCGAGGTGCAGGGCGAGAAGACCCTTGCCGATCCCCGCGGGCCCTTCAAGCAGCAGCGCGTGCGGAAGTTGCTGCCGACGGCCCAGCAGCTCATCGAGCGCGCCGGTGAGCCACGGGGGCAAGGCGGGAAGCGCGCCCTCGGTGAGGCTTTCAGTCATTTTCTTGCCGTGTTACGTAGGATTACGGTGATCAGTAACACTACGTATTAAGGAATTTCTCAGAAAGACTCTCGATATCTGCTTCGATGATGCGGCGGATCTCCTCCAGAGTGCGCTGTCCATCGATGCACAGGAAGCGCTCGGGATCGGACTGCGCGCGCACGCGATAGCCCTCGCGTACCCTATCGAAGAAGGCGAGATCCTCCGCCTCGAAACGGTCGGCCGCACGCACTGCGGCGCGTCTGCCGGCGGCGACACGCGCAGGGACATCGAAGAGATAGGTTCGATCCGGGCGCCGCGGGCCGACGATGCGCGCCTCCAGCGTCTCGATCCACACGATGTCGAGCCCTCGTCCGAAACCCTGATAGGCGAAGGTCGAGTCGGTGAATCGATCGCAGATCACCACCTGGCCCTGCCGCAGCGCCGGGACGATGCGCTGCGCCAGATGCTCACTGCGCGCCGCGAACATCAGCAGCAACTCGGTCTCCTGGGTCATCGGCGTGTGCAGCAGAAGCTCGCGGAGCTTCTCGCCAAGGACGCTGCCGCCAGGCTCTCGCGTCAGCACCACCGGGTGACCGATCGCCCGCCAGCGCTGCGCAAGCCAGTCGAGGTGGCTGCTCTTGCCCGCGCCGTCGATGCCTTCCAGCGTGATGAACAGGCCGCGATGCGCTTGTGCGCCGCGCTCACCGTGCGCGCCGGCGGCACCGCTCATGAATCCCTCCGCACGCCGCTCATGACCCCCTCCCCCCGCGCTGGTAACGCTCGACGGCGCGGTTATGGGCGGAGAGATCCGTCGAGAACTCGCTGCTGCCATCACCACGCGCGACGAAGTAGAGCACCGGCGAGGCTTCGGGACTGAGCGCGGCCGCCAGCGATGCGCGACCGGGCAACGCGATCGGCGTCGGCGGCAGCCCCTGGCGGGTGTAGGTGTTGTATGGCGTGTCGGCGCGCAGGTCGGCTCGCCGCAGGTTGCCGTCGAATCGGTCGCCGAGGCCGTAGATCGTCGTGGGGTCGCTCTGCAGCATCATGCCCTTGCGCAGGCGGTTGGCGAACACCGCGGCAACCTTGCCGCGGTCGGCATCGCGCCCGGTCTCCTTTTCGACGATCGATGCCAGGATCAGCGCATCGTAGGGCTGGCCCAGCGGCACGGCAGCCGAGCGAGCCGCCCAGGCCTCGTCGAGGGTTCGCTTGAGCAATCGGTAGGCCTGGCGGTAGATCTCGATGTCGGATGAGCCGGGTGCGAACCGGTAGGTGCTCGGCATGAACAGCCCCTCGGGGTGCGACTCCACGGCGCCGATCCGTCGAAGCAGTTCCCGGTCGTCGAGACCCGCGCTTTCCTGGAGCAGGTCCGGGTGCGCAGCGATCGCGCGCCGCATCTGGCGGAAAGTCCAGCCCTCGATCACCCTGAGCTCGGCCATCAGCACGTCGCCGCGTACCAGCTTGTCGATCAGCGCGCGACGCGTCAGCGGCGCGGCGAACTCGTAGACCCCCGCCTTGATGCGGCCGGCGTCGCCTCGCAACCAGGCTGCCGCGATGAACTGCCAGGCCGGGAAACCCGTGCGGGTGTCGGCGATCGTCGCCGCGATCGCCGACAGGCCCGCTCCACGCTCGATGCGCACCCGGACCGGACCGGCATCGAGCGGCAGCAGCGCGTCCCGATAGACGGAACGCGAGTACCACGCGCACCCCGCGACCAGGGCGACGATCAGACCGACGGACAGGAGAACGCGCTTCATCGATGGGCTTCAGCAG
>JBIIHU010000368.1:0-3262 GCA_044235405.1 Burkholderiaceae bacterium | reverse complement strand
TGCGCAAAGCGCGTACCGGCCTCGCCCATCGCAGCCCGCTTCGCAGGGTCGGCAAGCAGCGCGAGCGCCGTGTCGATCGCGTCGGTCGCGTCGGCCGTTCGGCACGCTGCGCCAGCCTCGATCGCCTCATCGGCGGCCTGCGCGAAGTTCTCGGTGTGCGGGCCCACCACCACCGGCACCCCCAGCGCGCAGGGCTCGATCAGATTCTGACCCCCGAAGGGCAGCAATGAGCCGCCGATGATCGCGGCATCAGCCATCGCGACATAGGCCGCCATCTCGCCCATCGAGTCGCCGAGCAGCACGTCGGCCCGCGAGGCCACCTCGGGCCAGCCGGCCTGGCTGCGACGCATCGCCGTCAGGCCCTGCGCCGCGACCGCCTCGGCCACCTCGTCGAAGCGCTGCGGGTGGCGGGGCACGATCAGCAGGCGCGGACGCGGTGCGGGTGCATCGCCCATCGCGGCGACCCAGGCGCGCAGCAGCAAGACCTCCTCGCCATCGCGCGTGCTCGCGCACAGCAGCACCGGCCGGTTATCGCCCACCGCGCCACCCGCGCCACCCGCGCCCACCGCGCCACCCGCGTCGAGCACGGCTCGCCAGGCGCGTCCAAGGGCCACCGCGTCGGCCGAGGGCACGGTGTCGAACTTCAGGTTGCCCAGCACGGCGACATCCTCGCGACCCAGCATCCGCAGACGCCGCGCGTCGGCCGGGGTCTGCGCGAGCACCGCCTGCAGGCCGGCGAGCGCGGGCATGGTCAGCGCCCGCCAGCGCAGGCCACGGGCGAGCGAGCGCTCGGAGAGCCGGGCATTGGCGATCACCAGCGGCACGCCTCGCCGGGCGGCCTGCGCGCACAGCGCGGGCCAGAGTTCGGTCTCCATCAGGATGCCCAGGCGCGGGCGCCAGCGTGCCAGGAAACGCCCAGCCGCCCAGCCGAGATCGTAGGGCAGGTAGACCTGATGCACGCGGTCGGGCCAGCGGGTCGCGAACAGCTCGCAGCCGGTGGCGCGGCCCGTCGGGGTCATGTGCGTGAGCAGGATGCGCAGCGAGGGATCGGCATCGAGCAGCGCATGGATCAATGGCTGCGCGGCGCGGGTCTCGCCCACCGAGACCGCATGGATCCATATCGGGCGCGCGCTGGCGCCGGCTGCCGACGCACCGGCGAGGCCGCCTCGCGTCGTCAGCCAGCCCGCAGGCGCCGGTGACCATCGCAGCGCCCAGCGTTCCGCCCAGTGCGCTCGGTAGGCGGGCTGCCTGCGCGCACGCGCCAGCAGGTAGGCGATGACGAGCGGGGTGGCGAGCAGCCACGCCAGACCGTAGAGCACGCGCGCGAGCCGCGCGACGATCGGCGGGACCCCGGCGCCGCTGCCCGGATCGCCCCTAGCCATGCGCGGCCAGCCGCGCGAGTGCGGCGAGCACCTCGTCGGGCGCGGGCCAGCGGCCATCCTCGCCAAGCGACACCGCGCGATCGCTCCAGTAGGGACCGAAGCGCCACGCGGGCGTGGCCGCGAAAAGCGCCACGGTGGGCACCGAGAGCGCCGCCGCGAGGTGCGTGAGCCCGGTGTCGACGCCCACCACCGCGCGCGCCTTCGCGAGCAGCACCGCGCACTCGGCGAGCGTGAGCTTCGGGGCGACCACCACGGCGCCGGGGCGCATCGCATCGGCGAGCGCCTGGGCGCGCGCCTCCTCGGCAGGGCTGCCCCACGGCAGCACCAGCGCCAGCCCGCGCTCGAGCAGCGAACGCCCCAGCCCCGTCCAGTGCGCATCCGGCCACTGCTTGGCGGCGCGCGAGGTGGCGTGCAGCAGCACCACATAGGCCGAGCCCGGGCAGCCGGGTACCTCGAGCGCCGGGGCGCGCAGCCCGAAGCGAGGCAGGCCCTGCACCGGATAGCCGAACGCCTGGCCCGCAAGCTGGCGCAGCCGCTCGATCGCATGCAGTTGCAGAGGCACCGTGTAGCGATGACGGTAGGCGAACGCGGCGAGCGACTCGCGCACGCTGGCCCGATCGAAGCCGGCCACCGGGACGCCGGCCATCCGCGCGATCCAGGCGCTCTTCACGAGGCCCTGCAGATCGAGCACCAGGTCGTAGCGGGACTCTCGCAGCTGCTGGCGCAGCGCCGCTACCTCGGCGCGCACCGCGCCCGAGAAGGGCGAACGACGCCAGCGCCGCACCGCCACCGGGATCACCCGCGCCACGCCCGGGTGCAGCCGCGGCAGATCGGCGAAGGCCTCCTCGACGATCCAGTCGACCTCCGTGCCCGGCCGCGCCCCCAGCAGGTCGGTGACCACCGGCAGGGCGTGGATGACATCGCCCATCGAGCTGGTCTTGAGGAGCGCGATTCGCATGGCGCGAAGTGTAGCGGGGCCGGCGACCGGGACGGGCTCGCGCGTCTACCGTCAGTAAACCACCCGGCCTCGACCGAAAACCCTGCCTGCGCCGAGATCGACATTCATACGGTACCCATCCACGTTGCAAGCCGCCTGGCCGACCTTCAGAATACACACATCGACGTACACACAAGAGGACGTCATGGCCACCCTCGTCACCCGCGTCTTCAACAACGGCAACAGTCAGGCGGTGCGCATCCCGGCCGAGTTCCGGCTGGACACCGACCAGGTGAGCATCAGGCGCAATGAAGAAGGCGATCTGGTCATTCACCCCCTTCGGGCACAGCGCGGGGCTGCGTTGCTCGATGCTCTGCGCGGTATCAACGAGGCCGACGAGGCCTTCATCGCCGCCCTCGAAGCTGATCGGGCTGCCGCTCTGCCCCCTCAGGAGCGCGAGGCGCTGTGATTTACCTGCTGGATACCAACACCCTGATCTACCTGATCAAGAACCAGCCGCCCGCCGTCGCTCAACGGGTGGATGCCCTGCCGGAGGATGCGCGCCTGGGCATGTCCTTCGTCACCTGGGCCGAGTTGCTCAAGGGGGCCGAGCGCAGCACGCGCAAACCGGAGGTCTTGCGCAGACTCGACGCGCTGGCCCGACAGGTGACGGTGCGGTATCCCGATGGCCCCGCGATCTGCCACCACTATGCCGAGCAGTTCACTCGGCTGAAGGACGCTGGCACCCCCATCGGGGCCAATGACTTGTGGATTGCCTGCCATGCGCTGGCCGAACACGCAACGCTGGTCACGAACAACACCCGCGAGTTTCAGCGCGTGGGGGGATTGCGCCTGGAAGACTGGGTCCCCTCGACCTGAGGCGCCAGCCTGCCTCGATCTGAGGCGCCAGCCCGCCTCGACCCGAGGCACCGGCCTGCCCCGG
>JBIIHU010000367.1:0-3263 GCA_044235405.1 Burkholderiaceae bacterium | reverse complement strand
GGCGAGGAGAAGCCCAAGGCCACCGGCGGAAGCGATGCCGCCATGGCCGAGAACCGCCGCGCCGACCTGGCCTACCAGTGATGCCCGCCCCTCGGCTCGCCGGCAGGCCGCTGGCCGCCATCCCGATCGGACTGGCACTGCTGCTGGGCGCCGCGCCGGCGCGGGCCCTGTTCGGCGACGACGAGGCCCGACGGGCGATCATCGAGCTGCGCGCCCGCATCGAGCTGCAGGGTCGCGAAAGCAGTGCCCGCATCGCCGAGCTCGGCGGCCGCATCGACGCACTGACCCAGCGCCTCGATCGCATCGATCAATCCTCCCGGGGTCAACTCGAGCTGAGCAACCAGCTCGAGCTGCTGCGCCAGGAGGTCGCCCGGCTGCGGGGCCAGCTCGAGGTCAAGAGCAACGAACTCGCCACTCAGAGCCGGGAACTCGCGGCCGAGCTCGCGAAGACCCAGGTCAGTCAGCGCAACCAGTTCAGCGAGATCGATCAGCGGGTGCGCAGCTTCGAGCCGGTCAGCGTCAGCTTCGAGGGCCGCAACATCACGGTCGACCCCGAGGAGCGTCGGCTCTACGAGGGAGGGCTTGCGGCGCTGCGCGATGGCGAGTTCGCGAGCGCGGTGGGCGCCTTCGGCAGCCTGCGCCAGCGCTGGCCGGCGAGCCCCTACGCGGCCAACGCGCTCTACTGGAGCGGCAGCGCGCAGTTCGCCATGAAGGACTACAAGAGCGCGCTCGCCAGCCTGCAGCGCTTCGTTGCGCGCCATCCGGACAACCCGCGCGTGCCCGATGCCCTGCTCGCGGCCGGGCTGTGTCAACTCGAGCTCGGCGACAAGCGCGCGGCTCGCAAGATACTCGAAACCGTGGTCGAGAAACATCCGTCGACCCCCGCCGCGACCCAGGCCACCGAGCGCCTGAACGGGCTTCGCTGAACTCGCCCGCCGCGACGGCGGCGGGCTCCCGCCACACCTCGCTCGCCTCACCGGACATTTCGCAATATGCAGGAACCCGATCTCGCCGGCATTCATGCCACTGTCGTCTCGGCCACCTTTGCGGTGTCCCTGGTGCTCGGCACCCTGATGCAGCGCAGCCACTTCTGCACCATGGGCGCGATCGCCGACATCGTCAACATGGGCGACTGGACCCGCATGCGAATGTGGCTGTGCGCGATTGGCGTCGCGATCCTGGGCACGCAGACGCTCGGCTGGGCCGGCCTGGTCGACCCCGGGCGCAGCTTCTACGCAGCCCCCTCGATGCCGCTGCTGTCGCACCTGGTCGGCGGCCTGATGTTCGGCTTCGGGATGGTGCTGGCCTCGGGCTGCGGCAGCAAGACGCTGCTCAGGGTGGGCGGCGGTTCCCTGAAGAGCCTGGTGGTGTTCGTCGTGATGGGCGTGTTCGCCTACATGACCATGCGCGGCATCTTCGCGATGGCGAGGGTCGGCGTCCTCGATCCGGTAGCCGTCGGCTTCGCGAACGGCCAGGATCTCCCGCGGCTGGTCGCCGGCGCCGATCCGGCAAGCGTCGCCCCCTGGCGGCTCGGGCTGGGCCTGCTCGTCGGTGGCGCACTGATCCTGTTCGCGCTGCTCGATCGCGAGTTCCGTCGTCCCGAGACTCTGATTGCGGCGGTCGGCGTCGGCGCGGCGGTGGTTGCGGTCTGGGCCATCAGCGGTGTGCTCGGCTACGTCGCGGAGGCACCCGACACGCTCGAGGAAAAGTTCGTCGGCACCAGTTCCGGCCGCCTGGAGTCGCTGAGCTTCGTCGCCCCGGTCGCGTACACGCTCGAGCTGTTCATGCTCTGGAGCGACAAGAGCCGGGTGCTGACGCTGGGCATCGCCGCGGTTCTCGGCCTGGTTGTCGGCTCCTTCATGCATGCGGTCATCAGCCGACAGTTCCGCTGGGAGGGCTTCCAGGGCACCGAGGACACCGCGAATCATCTGGTGGGTGCCGCCCTGATGGGCGTGGGCGGCGTGACCGCCGTGGGCTGCACCGTCGGACAGGGCCTCTCGGGTGTCTCCACGCTCGCGATCGGATCCTTCGTGTCGCTGGCGGCCATCATGGCGGGCGGCTGGGCGGCACTGCGCTACCAGACCTGGCGAGTCGAGCAGACCATTTGACGCGCGCTCGCGTGGTTCGTATACTCTTTGGCTCTTCGGGTCGTTAGCTCAGCTGGTAGAGCAGCGGACTTTTAATCCGTTGGTCGCTGGTTCGAATCCAGCACGGCCTACCAAGATCAGGGGCCAGCCCATTCGGGCTGGCCCTTTTGCATTGGGGACTCAGCCGCGAGTCCGATCGCCCTCGGCATGCCGACTTGCCTGCCGCGCCGATTCGGCGTTGCAGGGCCGCCATCACCGGAACACAATCGCACCCGTTGCCTGGGTGGTCGTCATGGTCTTGTACCCGGGCGCGACATCGCACGACTGCGCCGAGGACACCAGGATGCCCGACCGCCTAGAAAACGACGACACCGCCGCGACCGGTACCCCACTCGGCACGCTCTCGGGCACGGTCACGCAGAGCGGTCTCGACATCGATGCCGGCGACCCCGACTGGTTCCGTTTCACGCTGGCTGCGCCCGGAGGGCTGGCCGACTCGATCGCGATCCAGTTCACGCACACTGCCGGCGACCTCGATCTCGGGCTCTTCGATGCCACCGGAACGTCGCGCCTGCGAAGCTCCGAAGGGGTCGGTAACCTCGAGCGCATCAGCCTGACGGGGTTGCCGGCCGGCAGCTACGCCGCCCAGGTCTACGGGTTCCTGGGAGTCGGCAATCCTGCCTACAGCTTCACGGCAAGCGTGACCCCCTTGGCCACGGGCCTGCGTGATCGCTTCGAGGACAACGACACCGCGGCCACAGCCACCGCACTCGGCACGATCGCGGGCACCGTGACGCAAGCGGGTCTCAGCATCGAGACGGCCGATGCCGACTGGTTCCGGCTCAGCCTCGCCGGCACCGGGCGTCAGGGCGATGTGCTTTCGATCGCCTTCACCCACACGGCTGGCGATCTCGACCTCGCCCTCTACGACGCCACCGGCACGACGCGCCTGGCGGTTTCCGAGGGCGTGGGCAACAGCGAAACCATCGGCCTCGCGGGCCTGGGAGCCGGTACCTACGTCGCCCGGGTCTACGGCTACAACGGCGCGGCCAACGCCGCCTACAGCCTCACGGCCAATGTCGCGGCAGCGGTACCGTCGGCCGGCGATCGATTCGAGAACAACGACACCGCCGGAACGGCTTCGCTGCTGGGCGTGCTGAGCGGCACGACACGCGA
>JBIIHU010000418.1:0-3273 GCA_044235405.1 Burkholderiaceae bacterium | reverse complement strand
GCTGGCGGGCTACTGGTTCGGCAACCTGGCCTGGGTGAAGGCCAACCTCAGCAAGATCATCTGGGCGCTGGTGATCGTGCCTGGGCTGCTGGCGATCTTCGGGGCCTGGCGTGCGCGGCGCGCGGCGATGCGCGAGGCGGGGATACCGGGCGTGCGCGGCTAGATCGAGCGCCGCCGGGCAGCGGGCGGGCGGCGGACGAAGTGGGCGCGGATCGCGCCTGCCAGTGCATCGGCCAGGCGTGCGCGGTGCTCGGGATCGCGCAGCAGTGCCTCCTCCTGAGGGTTGGAGATGAAGGCCGTCTCCACGAGGATGCTCGGGATGTCCGGGGCCTTGAGCACCGCAAAGCCCGCCTGTTCCACCGAAGGCTTGTGCAGCCGGCCCACGCGCGCGAGCTGCCCGAGCACGGTCTGCCCGATGCCCAGGCTCTCGCGGATCTGTGCGCTCGTGCTCATGTCGAGCATCGCCGCCAGCAGCTGCGGGTCGCGCGCAGCGGCCAGGTTCAGGCCGCCGACGGCGTCGGCGGCGTTTTCGCGCTCGGCCATCCAGCGCGCGGTCACGCTCGTGGCGCCCGTGGTCGAGAGCGCGTAGACGCTGGCACCGCGCGCCTCGCGCCGCAGGAAGGCGTCGGCGTGCACCGACACCAGCAGGTCGGCCTGCACGCGCCGCGCCTTGCGCACCCGCTCGTGCAAGGGCACGAAGTAGTCGCCGCTGCGCGTGAGCACGGTGCGCACGCCTGGCACGGCGTCGAGCCTCTCCTTGAGGAGCCGGGCGATCGACAGCGTCACGTCCTTCTCCCGCAGCCCGGTGGGCCCGATCGCGCCCGGATCCTCGCCGCCGTGGCCGGCATCGATTGCGATCACCACGAGGCGCTTGAGCTGCTCCAGGAAGTCGCCGAGCGCATCGGGCTGGGGAGAGGGGTCGACCGTCGCACCGGGCTCGCGCGCGCCGGGGCGGGCCGGCTCGGCGGTGCGGGCCGTCTCGCGTTCGCGCAGCAGGGCCATCAGCGGGTCGGGCGGCTGGGCGGGATAGAGGTCGAAGACGAGCCGGTGCTGGTACGGGGCCACGGGCGCCAGGCTGAACTGCTGCGGCCGCACCGGCTGCTTGAGCTGCAGCACCACGCGCGTGGTGCCGGACGCTGCCGGCAGCAGCCGCACGCCGGCGATGTGGGGGTCATCGGGCCGGACCTTGCCCACGAGCTCCTGCAGGCCCTGCTCGAGGGCCAGACCCTCGACCTCGATCACCAGGCGCGGCGCCTCCCCGGGCTCCAGCGCGTGCCGGGCCGAGAGCGGCCCGTCGGATTCGATCGTCAGGCGCGTGTAGTCGGCCGAGGGCCACAGCCGGACCGCCACGAGGCCCGCCGCGTGGGACGGCGCAGTGCCCGCCAGCGTGAGGAGCAGCCAGCCGCCTCGCCGCAGCGTCGTCCGCAGCACCTCGCGTCGAGGCGTGGCGGGCCCCTGCGAGAGGGGGTCCGAGCCGGGCGGGGGCGCCTCAGGCGGCATCTGGCAAACCCTGCGCCCCGCCGGGAGCAAGTGCCTCGAGCAGCACCAGGCCGCGCGGCGTCAGCGCTTCGGCGTGCACCTGGCGTTGTGCGGGCGGTTCATCCCGGGCGTGCGCGTCGTGGGCGTCGGGCGTGGGGTTCGGCCCCTCGCCCAGGGGCTCGATATGCAGCCGCAGGTCCGGCGTCGGCAGCACGCCCCGCACGCGCTCGGGCCACTCGGCGAGCTTGAGTCCGGGCTGGGCGAAGACGTCGCGCAGCCCCGCGTCCTCCCACTCGCGCGGGTCGCCGAAGCGGTAGAAGTCCAGGTGCGAGATCGACAGGCCGGGAGCCTCGTGCGGCTCGAGTACGGCGTAGGTCGGGCTCTTGATGCGGCCGCTTACGCCCAGCGCCCGCAGCAGGTGGCGCACGAAGGTGGTCTTGCCCGCGCCGAGCGGCCCCTCCAGCGCCACGAAGGCCTCCCGCAAGGCGGCGCAGCGGGCCAGCCGCGCGGCGCAGGCCGCGCAGCCTGCCTCGTCGGGCCACGTGAGCTCTCGCGTTCCTAGAATCCCTGCCATGACCGCACCCCGCGCCCCGGACGCGCCGCAACTCGTCGAACGGCTGCGGCAGTGGGCCGCCGAGCTCGGATTCTCCCAGATCGGGGTGGCCGGTATCGACCTGGCTGCGGCCGAGCCGGGGCTTCGGGCCTGGCTCGATGCAGGCTTCCACGGCTCGATGCAGTGGATGGCCGACCGCGGCCTGTTGCGTGCGCGGCCGGCCGAGCTCGTGCCCGGCACCGTGAGCGTGATCACCGTACGCATGGACTACCTGCCGCGCGACGCCGTGCCCGACTGGGTGGAGGCCGAGCGGGCGCGGCTGGCCCAACCGGGCCAGGCCGTCGTGTCCGTGTACGCGCGGGGCCGCGATTACCACAAGGTGCTGCGCAGCCGGCTGGCGCGGCTGGGCGAACGACTGGCCCGGGAGGTGGGGCCGCTGGGCCACCGTGCCTTCGTCGACTCGGCGCCCGTGCTCGAGGTCGAGCTCGCTGCGCGCAGCGGCCTGGGCTGGCGCGGCAAGCACACGCTCGCGCTGCACCGCGACGCGGGCTCGATGTTCTTCCTGGGCGAGCTCTTCGTCGACCTCGCGCTGCCGGCGACGTCGCCCGTGACCGCGCACTGCGGCACCTGCACCGCCTGCCTGGACGCCTGCCCGACCCGGGCCATCGTGGGCCCCTACCGGCTCGACGCGCGGCGCTGCATCTCCTACCTCACGATCGAGCACGAGGGCCCCATCGACCCCGCGCTGCGCGAGGCGATGGGCAACCGCATCTACGGCTGCGACGACTGCCAGCTCGCCTGCCCCTGGAACCGCCACGCCCAGCGCTCGCCGCTGCCGGACTTCGACGTGCGCGAGGGCATGGCCGGCGCCACCCTGCTCGAGCTCTGGGCCTGGGACGAAGCCGCGTTCACCCACCGCACCCGCGGCAGCGCCATCGCCCGCATCGGCTGGCGCCGCTGGCGCCGCAACCTCGCCGTGGCGCTGGGCAACGCCGCGCGAGAGGAATCACAGGCCCGCCCGGCAATCGTGCCGGCCCTGAACCAGGCGCGACCACTGGCCGACGAACTGGTGCGCGAGCACATCGACTGGGCGCTCTCGCAAGCGTCGGCCGCCCCCTAGATCGACAGCACAGGCAACGGCTCCAGGCTCATGTCGGCGCGCTGCGGTGCTGGCAGCCCGATGGGGTGGCCTCCCCTGCGCAGTGAAGTGAAGGGGGAGCCGTCGGCCGCAGGCCGGCGGC
>JBIIHU010000366.1:0-3301 GCA_044235405.1 Burkholderiaceae bacterium | reverse complement strand
TGCACCTGCCGGCGCGTGTGCGCGAGGAGCATTCCGAGACGGCATTCACGGTGGGCGAGGCGATCGACTTCGTGCGTCGTGCCGGCGATTCGCCCTGGGCGCTGCACCTGTCGCTGGTGAAGCCGCACTGGCCCTACGTGGCGCCAGCGCCCTACCACGCGATGTTCGAGGCCGGCGACGCGCTGCAGGTGCACCGCGATCCGCGCGAGCGGCTCGATCCGCACCCGGTCTACGGTGCCTACCTGCGCCACGAGGAAAGCCGCAATTTCGCCCGCGACGAAGTCTGGTCGCGGGTGCGCCCCGCCTACATGGGCCTCGTGCGGCAGGTCGACGACCATCTCGCGCGCCTGTGGGCCGTGCTCGAGGAGCTCGGTCGCTGGGACGACACGCTGGTGGTGTTCACCGCCGATCATGGCGACTACCTCGGCGACCACTGGCTGGGCGAGAAGGAGCTCTTCCACGACGTCGTCCAGCGGGTGCCGCTGATTGTCGCGGCGCCCGGACAGCGCGCGCCCGGGCGGCGCGAGACGCGGCTGGTCGAGGCGATCGATGTCGTGCCCACCGCGCTGCAGGCACTGGGGCTGCCGCCGGCGCGCCACCGCGTGGAAGGCGAGAGCCTGCTGCCGCTGCTCGATGGCGAGGCGCCGACTGCCTGGCGCGAGGCGGCCTTCTCGGAGCTCGACTACGCCTATCGCCGCGCGCGGCTGCTGCTGGGCCGCGAACCCGATGCCTGCCGCGCCTGGATGGTGCGCACCGCGCGCTGGAAGTACGTGCACTGGCAGGGCCTGCCGCCGCAGCTCTTCGATCTCGCCGACGATCCCCACGAGTACCTCGACCGCGGTCGCGACCCCGGTCTCGAGGGCGTGCGCGACGAGATGCGCGATCGTCTGCGCGAGTGGTCGCTCGGCCTGAAGTGCCGCACCACGGTCGGGTTCGATGCGGTTGCCGCGAGCACCGATGCCTACAAGCGCGCCGGCGTCTTCTACGGCCAGTGGTGAACGGCGCGCGTCCCGGCGCCGCGCTGCGGGCCCTTTCCCTCGTCATCAAGGAGATCTCCGCATGAATCGCGTCGACGGCAGGATCGCAATCGTCACCGGCGCCGCCGGTGGCATCGGCTCGGCCACGAGCCGGCTGCTCGCGCAGGCTGGCGCGACCGTCATCGCCACCGACCTTCGACCCGCCGACAGCGAGGCGCTGGTCTCGTCGATCACCGCCACCGGCGGCCGGGCCCGTTACGTGCAGCACGACGTGACCGACGAGGCGCAGTGGGAGGCGCTGGTGGCCGACGTGCTCGCGCGCGAAGGCCGGCTCGACGTGGTGGTGAACAACGCCGGCCTGTATCGACACGGGCCCATCGAGGATGCCTCGATGGACGAGATGGACCGGCTCTTCGACGTCAACCTGAAGGGCGTGGTGCTCGGCACCAAGCATGGCTTCCGGGCGATGAAGCGCCGGCCGGCTGGCTCGTCGAGCGCCGCGATCATCAACCTGTCGTCGATCGCCGGCCTGATCGGCTCGCCCAACAGCGCGCTCTACTGCATGAGCAAGGGCGGCGTGCGGCTGTTCACGAAGGCCAGCGCGATGGAGGCCGCCCACCTCGGCTACAACATCCGGGTCAATTCGGTGCATCCGGGCATCGTCGACACCGACATGGCCCGTGGAGTCGCCGATTCGATGCGAGAGCGCGGCGTTCCGGCCGGCCAGACCGCGCAGATCATGGCGAGCTCGCACCCGCTGGGGCGCATGGCCACCGCCGAGGACATCGCCCGCGGCATCCTGTTCCTCGCCTCGGACGATTCGTCGTTCATGACCGGCAGCGAGCTGGTGATCGACGGGGGCTGGACCGCCCGCTGAGCCTTCGGGCGCTGTTCGCAGCTCGCCAGGGCTCGCGGGCCTGCCGGCGCGCCGAGGCGCCGCTCAGCGCAGGTAGTCCTCGACGCTCGCGCGCGCGCCGCCCTCGAGGCGCTCGTCGTCGACCATCCGGGCGACCGCCTCGGCCACCACCGAGGGCGCGCGCAGCTCGCCATCGGTCTTGCGCTGAATGAACAGGCCCACCGCCGGGAAGTCCTCGGCGCTGGACGCGCGGATCGCGGCCTGCATCCCGGTGTCGATCAGGCCGGGGTTCACGTTGATCGCGCGCACCGGATGCGGCTGCGTCGCCTGCTCGGTGGCGAGCGTGCGCACGAAATGCTCGAGGCCGGCCTTGGCCCCGCAGTAGAGCGACCAGCCCGGGAGGCTGCGCTGCGCGGCCCCCGACGAGATGCCGAGCACCGTCTTGCGGCAGGCGTGGTCCTGGAAGGCGGCCACCGCCGCGCTGATGAACATCACCGGCGTGGCATAGTTGGTATGGATGTTGGCGAGCACCTCGGCCGGATCCTTGGTGGAGGCCGGGCCGATCGGCGCGAGCACCCCGGCATTGGCGACCACCAGGATCTCGTCCCAGCGGCGAGCCGCCAGCGGGGCGAGTGCCGCGCGCACCACGGCGTCGGCGGCCATCGGGTCGGTCATGTCGGCGCGCACCGACCAGGGGTGTGGCGCCGAGCGGGAGAACTCGAGCACCTGCCAGTCAAGCTGGCGATAGCGCTGCGCGAGCGCCAGTCCCAGCCCGCGCGAGCCGCCGCTGATCACGAGCAGTCTGTTCGTCATGAGGATTCGGGCCTGCCGGCCGCCAACGGTGGAAAGTCGCGAGTATCGCGCAGCCAGCCGTCAAAAGCCCTTGAACCGGGATCGTCATTGTCCGGTCTCCAGCGCGGGCGGATAATCCAGGCCCCAGCCCGTTGGCAGCGCAACGCCGCCGCCACCGGCACCACCGAGAGGCCCCGCATGGATCCTCAGTTTCGCAAGGCCGCGCTTGAGTACCACCAGCAGGGCCGCCCCGGCAAGATCTCGATCGCCCCGACCAAGCAGCTCGTCAACCAGCGCGACCTCGCGCTCGCCTATTCGCCGGGGGTCGCGGCGGCCTGCGAGGAGATCGTCGCCGACCCGACGGCGGCCTTCCGCTACACCAGCCGGGGCAACCTGGTCGCGGTGGTCACCAACGGCACCGCGGTGCTCGGTCTGGGCAACATCGGGCCGCTGGCCGCCAAGCCGGTGATGGAAGGCAAGGCCGTGCTGTTCAAGAAGTTCGCCGGCATCGATGTCTTCGACATCGAACTCGCCGAGAACGACCTCGACAAGCTCGTCGACCACATCGCCGCGCTCGAACCTACCTTCGGAGGCATAAACCTCGAGGACATCAAGGCGCCCGACTGCTTTTACGTCGAGCGCCGGCTGCGCGAGCGCATGAAGATCCCGGTCTTCC